>NZ_JBGDXS010000003.1:0-522769 GCF_046550535.1 Salmonella sp. SAL04213
CGGGAATAGCTCAGTTGGTAGAGCACGACCTTGCCAAGGTCGGGGTCGCGAGTTCGAGTCTCGTTTCCCGCTCCAAATTTGAAAGTGCTTGTTAAGCACAGACGCACCCAAGCGGGAATAGCTCAGTTGGTAGAGCACGACCTTGCCAAGGTCGGGGTCGCGAGTTCGAGTCTCGTTTCCCGCTCCAATTCTTATCTACAGTAAAATTATCCACAACGAATATCGCGTTGGGTCACGTTTTGTTCCGCTTTCGTCAGATCCTTGTAAACAGACTTATCCACAGGTTGGCCCATTACTCCTGGAATGCAAAAAATCATACCTGACGCGTAGAATTTCTATAATTTACTGAAAAATATAGAAAAAATAAGATTTCAAAACGTTAGCGTTATTGACTATTCCTTTTTTCCCTCTTGAATCGCAATGTGTTTTTATTTTTATACACAGCCTGTGAATAATTCAGGCATCGCGCACCAGCCCTTTTTCAATCACCCTGACCAGACGCTGTTTTTTCGGTAGCTGCACTTCAATGATGCAGGCGTTGCGCTTTTCAATTTGTTGCGCAATCGCCCATTCGATATGCTCATCGAGAAGTGGATGCTCACCCTTGCGGCTTTCCAGCGCCGTAATGACGGCATTACTCCACGGCGCATTCCCCAGCGCGACGGCAACATTGCGCAGCCAGCGTAAATGGCCAATGCGCCGAATCGCAGAACCTTCAGTGACTTTCAGAAACTGCGCTTCGCTCCAGCTAAACAACTCAAGCAAATCTGGGTTATGCAGCGCCTTGCGTGGGCTAAAATCTGCTTCGTCGGTCAACTGAGAGTAACGATTCCATGGACAGATAAGCTGGCAGTCATCGCAGCCGTAAATACGGTTGCCTATCAGTGGGCGAAATGCTTCCGGAATAGCGCCTTCCAGCTCAATGGTGAGATAAGAAATACAGCGCCGCGCGTCCACCGTATACGGTTCGACAATCGCCCCGGTCGGGCAAATGGTCATACAGGCGACGCATTTGCCGCAACCTTCCTCGACCGGCTGGTCGACCGGCAGCGGTAAATCAATCAGCAGTTCCCCCAGGAAAAAGAATGAGCCTGCCTCCCGATTAAGGATAAGTGAGTGCTTACCCGTCCAGCCAAGTCCGGCTTTTTCCGCTAATGGGCGTTCAAGAATAGGCGCAGAGTCGACAAACGGTCTAAAATTCAGCGAACCGCAGTACTGCTGGATCTGCTCGCCCAGTTTTTTAAGGCGGCTGCGTAATAGCTTGTGATAATCACGCCCCAGCGCATATCGGCTAACGTAGCCCAGCGTGGGATCCTTCAACGTACTGGCAAACGCGGCGTTGGCGGGCAAATAGTTCATGCGCACGCTGATGACACGTAGCGTACCGGGTAAGAGCTCATGAGGCCGGGCGCGCATCATACCGTGGCGCGCCATCCATGCCATCTCGCCGTGGTATTGTTTGTCCAGCCACGCCTGCAGCGCAGGTTCGGATGCGCGCAGATCGGTATCAGTAATACCGACCTGCTGAAAGCCCAGCTCCAGCCCCCACTGCTTAATATTTTGCGCTAACTGATTGAGATCGAGGGGCTTTGACATGATGGACCATAACATGAAGAAAAACCCTGTAAGTATACCACACTCCATTTGGCCCGCCGATGACATCAAACGGCTGGAACGCGATGCGGCGGATGCCTTCGGACTCACACTCTATGAATTGATGCTGCGCGCTGGCGACGCGGCATTTCGGGTAGCCCGTGACAGTTATCCTGACACCCGACACTGGCTGGTGTTGTGTGGTCATGGCAACAACGGCGGCGATGGTTACGTCGTGGCGCGACTAGCGCAAGCGGCGGGCATTAGCGTAACGTTGCTGGCGCAGGAGAGCGACAAACCGTTGCCTGAAGAAGCGGCGCAGGCGCGCGATGCCTGGCTGAATGCCGGCGGCATTATCCATGCTGCCGATATTATCTGGCCGGAAGCGACGGATCTGATTATCGACGCGCTGCTTGGCACCGGCATAGCCCAGGCACCGCGCGACCCGGTAGCCGGTCTGATTGAACAGGCGAACGCCCATCCTGCGCCGGTTGTCGCCGTCGATATCCCGTCAGGCCTGCTGGCGCAAACGGGCGCCACGCCTGGCGCGGTGATAAGCGCCGCGCATACGGTCACGTTTATCGCCCTGAAACCAGGCCTGCTGACCGGCAAAGCACGTGACGTTACCGGCATATTGCATTATGACGCGTTGGGACTGGAAGGCTGGCTGGCGAGCCAGACGCCGCCGCTCCGGCGTTTTGACGCGACGCAGTTGGGGCAATGGCTAACGCCGCGTCGACCGACCTCGCATAAGGGCGATCATGGTCGTCTGGCGATTATTGGCGGCGACCAGGGAACAGCGGGCGCAATTCGGATGGCTGGCGAGGCGGCGCTGCGTACGGGGGCTGGGTTGGTCAGAGTTCTGACTCGCGGTGAAAACATCGCGCCGTTGCTGACGGCCCGCCCGGAACTGATGGTACATGAACTCACGCCTCAGTCGCTGGAAGAGAGCCTGACCTGGGCTGACGTTGTGGTGATCGGCCCGGGGCTTGGGCAGCAGGAATGGGGCAAAAAAGCCTTACAGAAAGTAGAAAACGTCCGTAAACCTATGCTGTGGGATGCGGATGCGTTGAACCTACTGGCAATCAATCCTGATAAACGTCACAATCGCGTGATTACGCCGCATCCGGGAGAGGCTGCCCGCCTGTTAGGATGTTCTGTGGCAGAAATTGAAAGTGATCGCTTACTTTCAGCACAGCGTCTGGTAAAACGGTACGGAGGCGTGGTCGTGTTAAAAGGCGCAGGAACGATTATTGCCGCTGAACACCACCCTCTGGCTATCATTGACGCTGGTAATGCAGGGATGGCGAGCGGCGGGATGGGCGATGTCCTGTCCGGCATCATCGGCGCATTGCTCGGACAGAAGTTTACCCCGTATGATGCGGTATGTGTGGGATGTGTGGCTCACGGCGCGGCGGCGGACTTACTGGCAGCGCGTTATGGCGCTCGCGGCATGTTGGCGACCGATCTTTTTACTACGCTGCGGCGTATTGTTAACCCTGATGTGATTGACGTAAACCATGATGAATCGAGTAATTCCGCTACCTGACGAACAGGCGACGCTAGACCTGGGACAACGGGTAGCCAACGCCTGTGATGGCGCGACCGTTATTTATCTGTATGGCGATTTAGGTGCCGGTAAAACGACGTTTAGCCGGGGATTTTTACAGGCGTTAGGCCATAACGGTAATGTAAAAAGCCCCACCTATACGCTGGTAGAGCCTTATGCGCTTGATAACATGATGGTATATCACTTCGACTTATACCGTCTTGCGGACCCGGAGGAGCTGGAGTTTATGGGCATTCGCGATTATTTCGCCAACGACGCCATTTGTCTGGTGGAGTGGCCGCAACAAGGTAAAGGCGTTCTCCCCGACCCGGACGTCGAAATCCATATTGATTACCAGGCGCAGGGGCGTGAGGCTCGCGTAAGCGCGGTATCCTCATCGGGTCATTCGTTACTGGCGCGTTTAGCCGATTAGCTATAAAGGTGGCGGGATGATTTATCGCATCAAAAATGCCGTAATAGCAGCCTTAATCCTGCTGTGCGCGCACGCGGGCGCCGCCAGTCTCTCTGATATTCAGGTGTCCAACGGCGAGCAGCAGGCGCGCATTACGCTGAGTTTTATCGGCGAGCCGGAATATGCTTACTCACAGGACGGTAAACGTACCGTGGCGCTGGATATCAGGCAGACCGGCGTGATTCAGGGGCTGCCGCTTCAGTTTAGCGGTAACAATCTGGTGAAAACGATCCGTGCCGGAACGCCGAAAGATGCGCAATCTTTACGGTTGCTTGTCGATCTGACGGAAAATGGTAAAACCGAGGCGGTGAAGCGGCAAAACGGCGGCAACTATACGGTCATTTTCACCATTAATGCCGATGTTCCGCCGCCGCCACCGCCTGTCGTCGCGAAACGGGTTGAAAGCGCGCCCCGTCCGACGGAGCCTGCCCGTAATCCGTTTAAATCTTCTGATGATCGCCTGACCGGCGTAACCAGCAGCAATACCGTTACGCGGCCTGCGGCGCGCGCGTCGGCAGGCGCTGGCGATAAAGTGGTGATTGCTATTGATGCCGGACATGGAGGTCAGGACCCCGGTGCGATAGGCCCGGGCGGTACGCGCGAGAAAAATGTCACCATCGCCATCGCGCGTAAGTTACGCACATTGCTGAATAACGATCCGATGTTTAAAGGCGTGCTGACGCGTGACGGCGACTATTTTATTTCGGTGATGGGGCGGTCTGATGTGGCGCGTAAGCAAAACGCCAACTTCCTTGTCTCTATTCATGCGGATGCCGCGCCAAATCGCGACGCCACCGGCGCCTCCGTCTGGGTATTGTCCAATCGTCGCGCGAACAGCGAAATGGCAAACTGGCTTGAGCAGCATGAGAAGCAATCCGAACTGTTAGGCGGCGCTGGCGATGTGCTGGCGAACAGTCAGTCAGACCCTTACCTGAGCCAGGCGGTACTGGATTTGCAATTCGGTCATTCGCAGCGGGTAGGGTATGATGTGGCGACGAACGTACTAAGCCAACTCGACGGCGTGGGGTCGCTGCATAAACGCCGCCCGGAACACGCTAGCCTGGGAGTGTTGCGTTCGCCGGATATCCCGTCCATTTTGGTGGAGACGGGCTTTATCAGTAATCACGGCGAAGAGCGATTGCTGGCGAGCGACCGCTATCAGCAGCAGATTGCTGACGCTATATACCGGGGGTTGCGTAAGTACTTTGCAGCGCATCCGATCCAGTCTGCGCCGCAGGGCGGCCCAGGCCAGACGGCCAGTACCAACCAGCCTGGCGCCATAACCGCCGCGAATTAAGGAGATTTCATGCCGATTCAGGTTCTGCCGCCGCAGCTCGCGAACCAAATCGCCGCTGGCGAAGTGGTGGAACGCCCTGCGTCGGTTGTTAAAGAGCTGGTAGAGAATAGTCTGGATGCAGGCGCTACCCGCGTTGATATCGACATCGAGCGTGGCGGCGCGAAGCTTATTCGTATTCGCGACAATGGCTGCGGCATTAAAAAAGAGGAGCTGGCGCTGGCGCTGGCCCGTCATGCCACCAGTAAAATCGCCTCGCTTGACGATCTGGAAGCGATTATCAGTCTGGGATTTCGCGGCGAAGCGCTGGCGAGTATCAGTTCGGTCTCGCGTTTGACGCTAACGTCGCGCACGGCGGAGCAGGCGGAAGCCTGGCAGGCGTATGCGGAAGGGCGTGACATGGACGTGACGGTAAAACCCGCCGCGCACCCGGTCGGCACCACCCTGGAAGTTCTGGATCTCTTTTACAATACGCCCGCCCGGCGCAAATTCATGCGTACCGAAAAAACGGAATTTAATCATATCGATGAGATCATCCGTCGTATTGCATTGGCCCGTTTTGACGTCACGCTTAACCTGTCGCACAACGGCAAATTGGTACGGCAGTATCGCGCTGTCGCAAAGGACGGGCAAAAAGAGCGCCGGTTAGGCGCCATCTGCGGCACGCCGTTTCTCGAACAGGCACTGGCGATCGAGTGGCAGCATGGCGATCTGACCCTGCGCGGCTGGGTCGCCGATCCGAATCACACCACCACGGCGTTAACGGAGATCCAGTACTGCTATGTGAATGGCCGCATGATGCGCGACCGCTTGATCAACCATGCCATTCGCCAGGCCTGTGAAGATAAGCTGGGCGCGGACCAACAGCCTGCGTTTGTGTTGTATCTGGAGATTGACCCGCATCAGGTGGATGTCAATGTTCATCCCGCCAAGCACGAAGTGCGTTTTCATCAATCCCGGCTGGTGCACGACTTCATCTATCAAGGGGTGCTGAGCGTTCTGCAACAGCAGACGGAAACGACGCTGCCGCTGGAGGATATTGCGCCAGCGCCGCGGCATGTCCCGGAAAACCGTATCGCCGCCGGGCGCAACCATTTTGCTGTACCCGCCGAGCCAACTGCGGCGCGCGAGCCCGCGACACCGCGTTATTCCGGCGGCGCATCGGGCGGCAACGGCGGGCGTCAGTCCGCAGGTGGTTGGCCGCACGCGCAGCCAGGTTATCAGAAGCAGCAGGGCGAGGTTTATCGCGCGCTTTTACAGACGCCGACGACGAGCCCCGCGCCGGAGCCGGTTGCGCCTGCGCTTGACGGACATAGCCAGAGTTTTGGTCGCGTACTGACGATAGTCGGCGGTGACTGCGCGTTGCTGGAACACGCGGGGACTATCCAGCTCTTGTCGCTGCCGGTTGCGGAGCGTTGGCTGCGTCAGGCGCAGCTTACACCGGGTCAAAGTCCGGTTTGCGCGCAGCCGTTGCTGATTCCGCTGCGTTTAAAAGTGAGCGCCGATGAAAAAGCCGCGCTGCAAAAAGCCCAATCTTTGTTGGGAGAATTGGGTATTGAATTTCAGTCGGATGCGCAGCATGTGACCATTCGGGCGGTGCCTTTACCCTTACGACAACAAAATTTACAAATCTTGATTCCTGAACTGATAGGCTACCTGGCGCAGCAGACCACATTTGCAACAGTCAATATTGCACAATGGATAGCGCGTAATGTGCAGAGCGAACATCCGCAGTGGTCGATGGCGCAGGCCATATCGCTGCTGGCGGATGTTGAGCGGCTATGTCCGCAGCTGGTAAAAGCGCCGCCGGGTGGCCTGTTACAACCTGTTGATTTACATTCGGCGATGAACGCCCTGAAGCATGAATGATGTAAGCAAGGCGAGCCTGCCTAAGGCGATATTTTTGATGGGGCCGACGGCCTCCGGCAAAACGGCGCTGGCGATAGAACTGCGTAAAGTTTTGCCAGTAGAGTTGATAAGCGTTGATTCCGCCCTCATTTATCGGGGAATGGATATTGGCACGGCTAAGCCGAATGCCGATGAGCTGAAAGCGGCGCCGCATCGACTGTTGGATATACGCGACCCGTCGCAGGCGTATTCGGCGGCGGATTTTCGCCGCGACGCGTTAGCGCAAATGGCGGAGATCACCGCTGCGGGGCGTATCCCGCTGTTAGTGGGCGGTACCATGCTGTATTTTAAGGCATTGCTGGAAGGGTTATCGCCGCTGCCTTCAGCAGATCCGGAAGTCAGATCCCGGATAGAGCAGCAAGCAGCGGAGCTTGGATGGGAGGCGTTGCATCAGCAACTTCAGGAGATAGATCCGGTTGCCGCCGCGCGAATTCATCCAAATGATCCGCAAAGACTTTCCCGGGCACTGGAAGTTTTTTTCATTTCGGGTAAAACTTTAACGGAGCTAACGCAAACGTCAGGAGACGCGCTACCGTACCAGGTGCATCAGTTCGCTATCGCCCCGGCGAGCCGTGAACTGCTCCATCAGCGCATTGAACTGCGTTTTCATCAGATGTTGGCTTCAGGTTTTGAAGCAGAAGTCCGGGCGCTTTTTGCCCGAGGAGATTTGCATACGGACTTGCCTTCCATCCGTTGTGTGGGATACCGCCAGATGTGGTCATACATTGAGGGCGAAATCTCATATGATGAAATGGTTTATAGAGGTGTTTGCGCCACGAGACAGTTGGCGAAGCGCCAGATGACCTGGTTGCGCGGTTGGGAAGGGGTGCGCTGGCTTGACAGTGAGAATCCCGATCGGGCGCGAAAAGAAGTATTACAGGTTGTTGGTGCTATCGCAGACTGAATGTGTACAATTGAGACGTATCGTGCGCAATTTTTCAGAATCGAAAGGTTCAAAGTACAAATAAGCATATAAGGAAAAGAGAATGGCTAAGGGGCAATCTTTACAAGATCCGTTCCTGAACGCATTGCGTCGGGAACGTGTTCCAGTTTCTATTTATTTGGTGAATGGTATTAAGCTGCAAGGTCAAATCGAGTCCTTTGATCAGTTCGTGATCCTGTTGAAGAACACGGTCAGCCAGATGGTTTATAAGCACGCGATTTCTACTGTTGTCCCGTCTCGCCCGGTTTCCCATCACAGCAACAATGCCGGTGGCGGCGCCAGCAATAACTACCATCACGGTAGCAACGCGCAGGGTTCTACTGCGCAACAGGACAGCGAAGAGACTGAATAAGTTCACGCGCTGTTTATCCATGTCGGGGGCGTCGGATAATCGCCCCCGCTGGTTATTAAGAGGGTTTACGCTTGTTTGACCGTTATGATGCCGGTGAGCAGGCGGTACTGGTACACATCTATTTTTCGCAAGACAAAGATATGGAAGACCTCCAGGAGTTTGAATCTCTGGTCTCTTCCGCCGGTGTCGAAGCAATGCAGGTGATTACCGGTAGCCGTAAAGCACCGCACCCGAAGTACTTTGTAGGTGAAGGTAAGGCAGTTGAAATTGCGGAAGCCGTGAAAGCGACTGGCGCAGCGGTCGTATTGTTTGATCATGCATTGAGTCCAGCCCAGGAGCGAAACCTGGAGCGTTTGTGCGAGTGCCGGGTTATCGATCGCACCGGTCTTATCTTAGATATTTTTGCCCAACGTGCGCGTACCCATGAAGGTAAGTTGCAGGTTGAGCTGGCGCAGCTACGCCATCTGGCTACGCGTCTGGTGCGTGGCTGGACCCACCTTGAACGTCAGAAAGGCGGGATTGGTTTGCGCGGTCCGGGTGAAACCCAGCTCGAAACCGACCGTCGTTTACTGCGTAATCGCATTGTGCAGATTCAGTCGCGCCTGGAGAAAGTTGAGAAGCAACGTGAGCAGGGGCGGCAGTCGCGCATCAAGGCCGACGTTCCGACGGTATCGCTGGTGGGCTATACCAACGCCGGAAAATCCACCCTTTTTAATCAGATCACTGAAGCGCGGGTCTATGCGGCAGATCAGCTATTTGCGACGCTGGACCCGACGTTACGTCGTATTGATGTAGCGGATGTCGGTGAAACCGTTCTGGCGGATACGGTAGGCTTTATCCGCCATTTACCGCACGATCTGGTGGCTGCCTTTAAAGCTACCCTGCAAGAGACGCGTCAGGCGACGCTGCTGCTGCATGTGGTCGATGCGGCGGATGTTCGCGTGCAGGAAAACATCGAGGCGGTAAACACCGTTCTTGAAGAGATTGACGCTCACGAAATCCCCACCTTAATGGTGATGAACAAAATCGATATGCTGGACGACTTTGAACCGCGTATCGACAGAGATGAAGAGAATAAACCCATCCGCGTTTGGCTTTCAGCGCAAAGCGGCGTGGGGATACCACAGCTTTTTCAGGCTTTGACGGAGCGTCTTTCCGGCGAGGTGGCGCAGCATACGCTGCGTTTGCCGCCGCAGGAAGGGCGTCTGAGAAGCCGGTTTTATCAGCTTCAGGCAATAGAAAAAGAGTGGATGGAGGAAGACGGTAGCGTCAGTCTGCAGGTACGAATGCCGATTGTCGACTGGCGTCGCCTCTGTAAACAAGAACCGGCGTTGATCGAATACGTGATCTAGACGCGAAGTCATTCAGGTCGTATTGAAGCGGTAGCTGAGAGAATTTCAGGAGCTCACAACTAAGTGACCTGGGGTAAAAAAGCCGCCACTCAGGACGCAGCCTGAAAGATGATGTCTGTAACGGCGGTTCGTCTGAAGCATGGAGTAATTTCGCCTTATCCTCTGAGGTCGAAAGACAACGGGGATCACCGCATAACAAATATGGAGCACAAACATGGCGTGGAATCAGCCCGGTAATAACGGACAGGACCGCGACCCGTGGGGAAGCAGCAAACCTGGCAGCAACTCTGGGGGAAATGGAAACAAAGGTGGCCGCGATCAGGGACCTCCCGATCTGGATGATATCTTCCGTAAGCTGAGTAAAAAACTCGGTGGTTTTGGGGGCGGTAAAGGCACCGGTTCCGGCGGCGGTAGCTCATCGCAAGGCCCGCGTCCGCAACTGGGAGGCCGTATTGTCGCCATCGCCGCGGCGGCAGTAGTCATTATCTGGGCGGCCAGCGGTTTTTATACCATTAAAGAAGCCGAGCGTGGCGTTGTGACGCGTTTTGGTAAATTCAGCCATCTGGTAGAGCCAGGTCTGAACTGGAAGCCGACATTTATTGACGACGTCACGCCGGTGAACGTCGAAGCGGTGCGCGAACTGGCGGCGTCAGGCGTGATGCTGACGTCTGATGAAAACGTCGTGCGCGTTGAAATGAACGTGCAATACCGCGTCACCGATCCGCAGAAATATCTGTTTAGCGTGACCAGCCCGGACGATAGCCTACGTCAGGCCACCGACAGCGCGCTGCGTGGCGTCATTGGTAAATACACAATGGATCGCATCCTGACCGAAGGCCGTACCGTTATTCGTAGCGATACCCAACGCGAGCTGGAAGAGACTATCAAACCGTACAACATGGGGATTACCCTGCTGGACGTGAACTTCCAGGCTGCGCGCCCGCCGGAAGAGGTGAAAGCCGCCTTTGACGACGCGATTGCCGCACGTGAAAACGAGCAGCAGTACATTCGTGAAGCGGAAGCGTATACCAACGAAGTTCAGCCGCGCGCCAACGGTCAGGCGCAGCGTATTCTGGAAGAGGCACGCGCCTATAAAACCCAGACTATCCTGGAAGCGCAGGGTGAAGTCGCCCGGTTTGCGAAGATTTTGCCGGAATATAAAGCCGCGCCGCAGATTACACGCGAGCGTCTGTATATTGAAACGATGGAAAAAGTGCTGAGCCATACCCGTAAAGTACTGGTTAACGACAAGAGCGGTAATTTAATGGTGCTGCCGTTAGATCAGATGCTGAAAGGCGGGAATGCGCCGGCGGCAAAGAGCGACAATAGCGCCAGCAACCTGCTGCGCCTGCCGCCGTCCACAAAGTCTAACGCCAGCGGAGCAAGCAACACGTCGTCCTCAAATCAGGGCGATATTATGGACCAACGCCGCGCGAATGCGCAGCGTAACGACTACCAGCGTCAGGGGGAATAACGATGCGTAAGTCAGTTATTGCGATTATCATCATCGTGCTGGTAGTGCTCTACATGTCCGTCTTTGTGGTCAAAGAGGGCGAGCGCGGCATTACGCTGCGTTTTGGTAAAGTTCTGCGTGACGATGAGAACAAACCGCTGGTTTACGCGCCGGGTCTGCACTTTAAGATCCCGTTTATTGAATCAGTGAAAATGCTTGATGCGCGTATCCAGACGATGGATAACCAGGCCGATCGCTTTGTGACTAAAGAGAAGAAAGACCTGATTGTCGACTCCTACATCAAATGGCGTATCAGCGACTTTAGCCGTTACTATCTGGCGACCGGCGGCGGCGATATTTCGCAAGCCGAAGTGCTGTTAAAACGTAAATTCTCGGACCGTTTGCGTTCTGAGATTGGTCGCCTGGACGTAAAAGACATCGTGACCGATTCTCGTGGTCGTCTGACTCTGGAAGTGCGCGACGCGCTGAACTCCGGTTCAGCCGGTACCGATGATGAAGTAGCGACCCCGGCGGCGGATGACGCGATTGCCGAAGCGGCGGAACGCGTCACGGCGGAAACCAAAGGTAAAGTACCGGTCATCAACCCGAACAGTATGGCGGCGTTGGGTATCGAAGTGGTCGATGTGCGTATTAAGCAGATCAACCTGCCGACCGAGGTTTCTGAGGCGATTTACAACCGTATGCGCGCCGAGCGTGAAGCGGTCGCGCGTCGTCATCGTTCACAAGGTCAGGAAGAAGCGGAAAAACTGCGTGCGGCTGCTGACTATGAGGTGACGAAAACTCTGGCGGAAGCCGAGCGTCAGGGGCGTATCATGCGTGGTGAAGGTGATGCTGAAGCCGCGAAGCTGTTTGCCGACGCGTTCAGTCAGGACCCTGATTTCTACGCGTTCATTCGTAGTCTGCGCGCTTACGAGAAGAGCTTCGAAGGTAATCAGGACGTGATGGTATTGAGCCCGGACAGCGATTTCTTCCGCTACATGAAGACACCGAGTTCGACGACACGCTAAAATAGCGTCAGCGGTTTTAGACCAGCAAAACCACCGCATCCAAAGGATGCCGGTGGTTTTCTTTTATAAGGGCGATAAATGAATTCAACAATCTGGTTGGCGCTTGCTCTGGTATTAGTCCTCGAAGGGCTGGGACCGATGCTGTATCCCGGCGCATGGAAAAAAATGGTTTCGGCACTGGCGCAACTGCCGGAAAATGTTTTACGACGTTTTGGCGGCGGACTTGTGGTTGCGGGAGTTGTGGTCTACTACATGTTGAGGAAAACGATTGGCTGAGCAAAAAGTGGTCGGATTTGCCGCAGATTGAGTGCAAAAAGTGCTGTATATCTGAAAAAGCGATGGTAGAATCCATTTTTAAGCAAACGGTGATTTTGAAAAATGGGTAACAACGTCGTCGTACTGGGCACCCAATGGGGTGACGAAGGTAAAGGAAAGATCGTCGATCTTCTGACTGAACGGGCTAAATATGTTGTACGCTACCAGGGCGGTCACAACGCAGGCCATACTCTCGTAATCAACGGTGAAAAAACCGTTCTCCATCTTATTCCATCAGGTATTCTTCGCGAGAATGTAACCAGCATCATCGGTAACGGTGTTGTGCTGTCTCCGAGCGCGCTGATGAAAGAGATGAAAGAACTGGAAGACCGTGGCATCCCCGTTCGTGAGCGTCTGCTGCTGTCTGAAGCCTGTCCGCTGATCCTTGATTATCACGTTGCGCTGGATAACGCGCGTGAGAAAGCGCGTGGCGCGAAAGCGATCGGCACCACCGGTCGTGGAATCGGGCCTGCTTATGAAGATAAAGTGGCACGTCGCGGTCTGCGTGTTGGTGACCTTTTCGACAAAGAAACCTTCGCTGAAAAACTGAAAGAAGTGATGGAATATCACAACTTCCAGTTGGTTAACTACTACAAAGCTGAAGCGGTTGATTACCAGAAAGTTCTGGATGATACGATGGCTGTTGCCGACATCCTGACTTCTATGGTTGTTGACGTTTCGGACCTGCTCGACCAGGCGCGTCAGCGTGGCGATTTCGTCATGTTTGAAGGTGCGCAGGGTACCCTGCTGGATATCGACCACGGTACTTATCCGTACGTAACTTCTTCTAACACCACTGCAGGTGGCGTGGCGACCGGTTCCGGCCTGGGCCCGCGTTATGTTGATTACGTTCTGGGTATCCTCAAAGCTTACTCCACTCGCGTAGGTGCGGGTCCGTTCCCGACCGAACTGTTTGATGAAACCGGCGAGTTCCTCTGCAAGCAGGGTAACGAATATGGCGCTACTACCGGCCGTCGTCGTCGTACCGGCTGGCTGGACACCGTTGCCGTTCGTCGTGCGGTACAGCTGAACTCCCTGTCTGGCTTCTGCCTGACCAAACTGGACGTGCTGGATGGCCTGAAAGAGGTGAAACTCTGCGTGGCTTACCGTATGCCGGATGGTCGCGAAGTGACTACCACTCCGCTGGCAGCTGACGACTGGAAAGGTGTAGAGCCGATTTACGAAACCATGCCGGGCTGGTCTGAATCCACCTTCGGCGTGAAAGATCGTAGCGGCCTGCCGCAGGCGGCGCTGAACTACATCAAACGTATCGAAGAACTGACCGGCGTGCCGATTGATATTATTTCTACCGGCCCCGATCGTACTGAGACGATGATTCTGCGCGATCCGTTCGACGCGTAATTGATGGATGATGCCCGGTAACGCTACGCTTACCGGGTCTATGATGAGTACGCATTTGTTAGCCGGATAAGATGCTTTGCATCACCCTTCGGCTCAAATGCGTCATTGTTCCCCGCTTTTTTCCTTCCTGAACCGAAATAAATTAGCAGCCTGACAGGTGGCTGGTTTATCATCAATACAGATAAGTTATATCCCGTTTTCCCTTTTCCTGAGGTTGATGTGCAGTTAACGAGTTTCACCGATTACGGCTTACGTGCGCTAATCTATATGGCGTCGTTACCAGATGGACGAATGACCAGCATTTCTGAGGTGACAGAAGTCTACGGCGTGTCCCGTAATCATATGGTCAAAATTATCAATCAGCTTAGCCGGGCGGGCTTTGTCACCGCCGTTCGGGGAAAAAATGGCGGTATCCGCCTGGGTAAACCGGCTAATACTATTTGTATTGGCGATGTGGTGCGTGAGCTGGAACCCTTATCACTGGTCAACTGTAGCAGCGAATTTTGCCACATCACCCCTGCCTGTCGTCTGAAACAGGCGCTTTCTAAGGCCGTGCAGAGTTTTCTCAAGGAGCTGGATAACTACACGCTTGCCGATTTGGTTGAAGAGAATCAACCGCTTTATAAATTATTACTGGTGGAGTGAAGTAAACTTCATTAGAGATGACAATGGAGGAACCTCAATGTCACAAGATCCTTTCCAGGAACGCGAAGCAGAAAAATACGCGAATCCTATCCCGAGCCGGGAATTTATCCTCGAACATTTAACGAAACGTGAAAAACCGGCCAGTCGCGAAGAACTGGCCGTAGAACTGAATATTGAAGGCGAAGAGCAGCTTGAAGCC
Source organism: Salmonella sp. SAL04213 (assembly GCF_046550535.1). Classification (NCBI taxonomy): domain Bacteria; kingdom Pseudomonadati; phylum Pseudomonadota; class Gammaproteobacteria; order Enterobacterales; family Enterobacteriaceae; genus Salmonella; species Salmonella sp. SAL04213. The sequence continues at coordinate 14,466 of NZ_JBGDXS010000003.1, forward strand.
TTGCGTCGCCGCCTGCGCGCGATGGAGCGCGACGGACAACTGGTCTTTACCCGCCGCCAGTGCTATGCGCTGCCGGAACGCCTCGACCTGCTGAAAGGCACCGTGATCGGTCATCGTGACGGTTACGGTTTCTTACGTGTCGAAGGTCGCAAAGACGATCTGTATCTTTCCAGCGAGCAGATGAAAACCTGTATTCATGGCGATCAGGTGCTGGCGCAGCCGCTGGGCGCCGATCGTAAAGGTCGCCGCGAAGCGCGTATCGTCCGTGTACTGGTACCGAAAACCAGTCAGATAGTCGGGCGTTATTTCACCGATGCGGGCGTCGGCTTTGTAGTGCCGGACGACAGCCGTCTCAGCTTCGACATTCTTATCCCGCCAGAAGACGTCATGGGCGCGCGGATGGGGTTCGTGGTCGTGGTTGAACTGACCCAACGTCCAACTCGCCGTACTAAAGCGGTAGGGAAAATCGTCGAAGTGCTGGGCGACAATATGGGCACCGGTATGGCGGTTGATATGGCGCTGCGTACCCATGAAATACCTTACATCTGGCCGCAGGCGGTAGAGCAGCAGGTCGCCGGGCTGAAAGAAGAGGTGCCGGAAGAGGCGAAAGTCGGTCGTGTCGATCTGCGCGATTTGCCGCTGGTCACGATTGATGGCGAAGATGCCCGTGACTTTGACGACGCGGTTTACTGTGAGAAAAAACGCGGCGGCGGCTGGCGTTTGTGGGTCGCTATTGCTGACGTGAGCTATTATGTACGGCCGCCAACGCCGTTGGATCGCGAGGCGCGCAATCGCGGCACGTCGGTTTACTTCCCGTCACAGGTTGTCCCAATGTTGCCGGAGGTGCTCTCCAACGGCCTGTGTTCGCTAAACCCGCAGGTTGACAGGCTGTGTATGGTCTGTGAAATGACCATCTCGGCGAAAGGTCGGCTGACCGGCTACAAATTCTATGAAGCGGTGATGAGCTCCCATGCGCGTCTGACCTATACCAAAGTCTGGCATATGCTGCAGGGCGATCAGGATCTGCGTGAACAATATGCGCCGCTGGTGAAGCATATTGAAGAGCTGCACAACCTCTACAAAGTGCTGGATAAAGCGCGTGAAGAGCGCGGGGGGATCTCGTTTGAGAGCGAAGAGGCGAAGTTTATCTTTAACGCCGAACGTCGCATTGAGCGTATCGAACAGACCCAGCGTAATGACGCGCATAAGCTTATCGAAGAGTGCATGATCATGGCGAATATCTCGGCGGCGCGCTTTGTCGAAAAAGCTAAAGAGCCGGCGCTATTCCGTATTCATGATAAACCCACCACCGAAGCGATCACCTCATTCCGCTCCGTACTGGCGGAGCTGGGGTTGGAGCTGCCGGGCGGAAACAAACCGGAACCGCGCGATTATGCCGAACTGCTTGAATCGATTGCCGACCGGCCGGACGCCGAAATGCTGCAAACTATGCTGCTGCGTTCAATGAAGCAGGCGATTTACGATCCGGAAAACCGCGGGCACTTTGGCCTGGCGTTGCAGTCTTATGCGCACTTTACCTCGCCGATTCGCCGCTATCCGGATCTTTCTTTGCACCGCGCCATTAAGTACCTGCTGGCGAAAGAGCAAGGGAACAAGGGCAACACCACAGAAACGGGCGGTTATCACTACTCGATGGAAGAGATGTTGCAGCTCGGTCAGCACTGTTCGATGGCGGAACGCCGCGCTGATGAAGCGACGCGTGATGTCTCCGACTGGCTGAAATGTGACTTTATGCTGGATCAGGTAGGCAACGTCTTTAAGGGCGTGATTGCCAGCGTCACCGGTTTCGGCTTCTTTGTCCGTCTTGATGAACTGTTTATCGATGGGCTGGTACACGTTTCCTCACTGGATAACGATTACTATCGCTTCGATCAGGTAGGGCAACGTCTGATTGGCGAGTCCGGCGGGCAGACATATCGCCTGGGCGACCGGGTCGAGGTACGCGTCGAAGCGGTGAATATGGACGAACGGAAAATTGACTTTAGCTTGATCTCCAGCGAGCGCGCACCGCGTAACGTCGGCAAAACGGCGCGTGAAAAAGCGAAAAAAGGTGAAAGTAAAAACGCCGGTAAACGTCGTCAGGTAGGTAAAAAAGTTAACTTCGAGCCTGATAGCGCCTTCCGCGGCGAGAAAAAAGCGAAGCCGAAAGCAGCGAAAAAAGACGCGAGAAAAGCAAAAAAGCCATCGGCTAAAACGCAGAAAATAGCCGCAGCGACCAAAGCGAAGCGTGCGGCGAAGAAAAAAGCGGCAGAGTGAGCAATACCCTCTTCAAACAGAAGAGGGTGAATTATCTGTAGGCCGGGCAAGCGTAGCGCCCCCGGCAAAACGTAAACAACGAGTACATTAATGAGCGAAATGATTTACGGCATCCACGCAGTGCAGGCCCTGCTGGAGCGCGCCCCTGAACGTTTTCAGGAAGTCTTTATTTTAAAAGGCCGTGAAGATAAACGTCTGTTGCCGCTGATTCACGCCCTTGAGTCCCAGGGCGTGGTTATCCAGCTGGCAAACCGCCAATATCTCGACGAGAAAAGCGACGGTGCCGTGCATCAGGGTATTATCGCTCGCGTGAAACCAGGCCGGCAGTATCAGGAAAACGATCTGCCGGATCTGATCGCATTACACGAACGCCCCTTTTTGTTGATCCTCGATGGCGTCACCGATCCGCATAATCTTGGCGCCTGTCTGCGCAGCGCCGATGCCGCTGGCGTACATGCGGTAATCGTGCCGAAAGACCGCTCCGCGCAACTTAACGCGACGGCGAAGAAAGTCGCCTGCGGCGCAGCGGAAAGCGTGCCGTTGATCCGCGTCACCAACCTGGCGCGCACGATGCGCATGTTGCAGGAAGAGAATATCTGGATTGTCGGGACGGCGGGCGAGGCTGACCATACGCTGTATCAGAGCAAAATGCCTGGCCGCATGGCGCTGGTCATGGGCGCAGAAGGTGAAGGTATGCGTCGTTTGACCCGTGAGCACTGCGATGAGCTGATCAGCATTCCTATGGCTGGTAGCGTGTCGTCGCTGAATGTCTCTGTGGCGACCGGGATTTGTCTGTTTGAAGCCGTTCGCCAGCGAACCTGACGTTAATAGTATTTTTTAAGAAAAAACCATCCGATTATGGATGGTTTTTTTTTATCTCTGGCTGGTAATATAAAAAGAAAAACCTACCCTGTAATTTCTTTTATTTATAAAAATGAGATAGAGATAAAAATATGGCATGGACTCCACGGACGCTGGCGGATGCATTAAACAGCATCGCCGAATTAGATATTGATATAGAAAATAATGAATCTTCATTAATAATAAAAATGAATGATTATGGCGATTTACCACTGGCGGTTTTATTTACCTCGCAACAAATAGTTATCGAGACTTATATCTGTCCGGTAAATACGATTAGAGATACCGCGGAATTTAATCTTTTCTTACTGAGAAATCAGAAGGTTTTACCGCTGTCTTCGGTCGGTATTACCCAGGTAAAACAGGAGGAATATTATGTCGCTTTTGGCGCGCTGTCGTTAAATTCGTCGCTTGCCGACGTGACGCTGGAAATCACCACGCTTGTAGAAAATGCGTTGGATATCGCTGAAATAACACAAGTCTATTCACAGGAATAATACAGGCGGCTTACATGGGAATTTTAAAAAGTTTGTTCACGTTAGGTAAATCATTCGTTGCTCAGGCAGAAGACGCCATTGATGAAGCGCAGGGTGTACGTATGCTGGAGCAGCATATTCGCGACGCAAAAGCCGAGCTGGATAAAGCGGGTAAATCCAGAGTGGATTTATTGGCGCGGGTGAAGTTAAGCCATGACAAGCTGAATGATTTACGTGAGCGTAAAGCCAGCCTTGAAACACGGGCGTTGGCGGCAATGAGTAAGAATGTCGACGCCGCTTTACTCAACGAAGTGGCGGAAGAAATAGCCCGTCTGGAAAATGCCATTCTTGCCGAAGAACAGGTGCTGACTAATCTGGAAGCCTCTCGCGATGCGGTGGAGAAGGCCGTAACGGCGACAGGCCAGCGGATTGCGCAGTTTGAGCAGCAACTTGAAGTGGTTAAGGCGACAGAAGCCATGCAGCGCGCGCAGCAGGCGGTGACGACGTCGACCGTCGGAGCCGCGTCGAATGTGTCTACGGCGGCGGAGTCGCTTAAACGTTTACAAACGCGTCAGGCTGAACGCCAGGCCCGGCTGGATGCCGCCGCGCAGCTGGAAAAAGTCGCCGATGGACGCGACCTGGATGAAAAACTGGCGCAGGCCGGCATTGGCGCAACCAATAAAAGCAATGCTCAGGATGTGTTGGCGCGTTTACAGCGTCAACAAGGCGAATAATGCTCTTTACGTGGATTGTCAAAACCTGCCAGCGTCATTTGTCCAGACTGACCTGGCCCGCTTTGCTGGGCCTGTTTATCGGGCAGTATCTGCTTTGTTATCGGTAGCGCGAAAGCGCGCTACCGTGCTGGGCTTCGTCGCTTTCATACGAGACGGCACATGAATGCGCGATCTCAAATGGCATTATGCCCAACGACAATCGCATTCTGGCTGAAGAGGTCGCATGGCAAGAGATAGAGGTTCCCCTATGATGCAATTTTTTCAGCGTTTGCTCGGTAAAACAAGCGCGCCAGCGCCGATTCGCGGACCATTAGGATTACATCTTAACGCCGGTTTCACGCTGGATACGCTGGCATTCCGGCTACTGGAGTCGTCGTTGCTGGTGGAGCTACCGGGTGAAAAATACACTGTCGCGGCAGCGAGTCGCATAGATTTAGGCGGCGGCAGTCAGATTTTTCGCTACTACACCTCTGGCGATGAGTTTCTACAAATTAACACCACTGGCGGCACGGATGTTGACGACATTGATGACATCAAACTTTTTGTATATGAGGAAAGTTTCGGTATTAGCGAGGAACGTCACTGGCGTTCAGCCATTGCGCCAGCGGCAATAGGGCCGATGACGCTCAACTGGCAAGAACGGCGCTGGCTGCGTTTTTTTAACCATGAAGAGCCGGGCAATATTGAACCTGTCTACATGCTGGAAAAGGTTGAAAATCAGCAGGCAGAGAAATGGGACGTTCACAATTTTACGATGGGCTTCCAGCGCCAGGTGACGGATGACGCCTGGGAGTATCTTCTATTGAACGGGGAAGAATCATTTAACGAGCGCGGTGAGCCTGAATGGGTGTTTTCACGCGCCCTCGGCGTGGATATCCCGCTCACTTCACTGACGGTTATTGGTTAAGCACATACAGGGAAATTATGCATATACTGGACGCATTACTGGCTTTCTGCGCCTATTTTTTTATTGGCGCGGCAATGGTCATTGTATTTCTTTTTATTTACTCAAAGATAACGCCGCATAATGAATGGCAGCTGATAAAAAATAACAATACTGCGGCATCGCTGGCCTTTAGCGGTACGTTGCTGGGCTATGTCATCCCCTTATCCAGCGCGGCGATAAACTCGGTCAGTATCCCGGACTATTTTGCCTGGGGCGGCATTGCGCTGGTGATTCAACTGCTGATTTATGGTTGCGTAAGGTTATACATGCCTACGCTGAGCGAAAAAATTATTAATCACAACGTGGCGGCGGGGCTATTTATGGGAACCGCAGCGCTGGCTGGCGGTATTTTTAACGCTGCCTGTATGACATGGTAACGGAAGATCATGGCAAAAAAACGAAAATCCAGAAGCACATCCGGCGTAGGCCATTCGGCAAGAAGACGGATAGCCGAACCGGTCAATCCCTTTGAGCGGCAACGAAATCGCTACACGCCAAAATACCTGACGCTGGCGATTATGGGCGGAGCGGCCTTTTTTCTCCTGAAAGGGTACGGTGACGGCAGCAATAGTGACAACGACGGCGATGGGACGTTTTACGCCACGGTGAACGACTGTATTGACGATGGCAATAGCGCCAGCGTTTGCGCTGACGGCTGGAATAATGCGAAAACAGAATTTTACGCTAATGTGCCTAAGCAATTGACGCAGGAGCGCTGTCAGTCGCAGTTTGGCGATTGCTACTTTGATATCACCGAGCGGAGCTGGGTTCCGGTATTAAGCGGCTTTTTACTCAGCCGCGCGATTCGCCAGAACCGTGATGAACAATACATCTATAGCAGCGGCGGTTCATCTTACGTCTCCCGTCCCGTCTGGCGCACCACATCCGGCGATTATGCGTGGCGCAGCGGCACAGGGAAAAGCGATACCGTGACCAGCCCTGGTTATATCACACGGAAAGCGTCCACCGTCTCCCGCGGCGGCTATGGCCGTTCTTCCAGCGCCCGCGGGCACTGGGGAGGCTAACCATGCTACGACATAACGTACCGGTACGCCGGGATCTGGATAAGATCGCATGCGATCACGGTTTTGACTTTCATGTTATCGATAACGAAATTTACTGGGATGAAAGCCGGGCCTACCGTTTTACATTACGGCAAATTGAAGAACAGATCGAAAAACCGACCGCAGAGCTTCATCAGATGTGTCTGGAGATTGTCGAGCGGGCCGTCCGGGATGAGCAGATCATGCAGCAGCTGGCGATCCCGCCATTGTACTGGGATGTCATCGCCGAAAGTTGGCGCAGCCGCGATCCTTCGCTTTACGGGCGGATGGATTTCGTCTGGTGCGGCAAAGATCCGGTTAAATTGCTGGAATACAATGCGGATACGCCGACGTCGCTCTATGAGTCCTCCTACTTTCAATGGCTATGGCTGGAGGATGCCCGTCGTAGCGGCGCCATCCCGCGTGATGCCGATCAATACAACGCGATACAGGAGCGGCTGATCGCCCGCTTCAGCGAGCTGTACAGTCGGGAACCGCTCTACTTTTGCTGTTGTGAAGATACCGACGAAGATCGCACGACGGTGCTGTACCTTCAGGATTGCGCGCAGCAGGCGGGCCAGGAAACGCGATTTATCTATATTGAAGAACTGGGGCTTGGCGTAGGCGGCGTGCTGACCGATCTGGACGATAACGTGATTCGCCGCGCCTTTAAGCTCTACCCGCTGGAATGGATGATGCGCGACGACAACGGCCCGCTGTTGCGAAAACGGCGTGAGCAATGGATTGAGCCATTGTGGAAAAGTATTCTGAGTAACAAAGGGCTGTTGCCGTTATTGTGGCGCTTTTTCCCTGGCCATCCGAATCTGCTGCCGGCCTGGTTTGAGGGCGAAAAATCGCTCGCAGCGCCAGGTGAAAGCAGCGTGCGGAAGCCGATTTATTCACGTGAAGGCGGCAACGTCACGATTTTCGACGAGCGGCAAAATGTTATCGATCATGCCGACGGCGACTACGCTGACGAGCCGATGATTTACCAGGCGTTTCAGCCTTTGCCGCGCTTTGGCGATAGCTATACGCTGATTGGCAGTTGGATCATTGACGATGAAGCCTCCGGAATGGGGATTCGCGAGGACAATACGCTGATTACCAAAGACACTTCCCGTTTCGTCCCACATTATATTGCCGGTTAATCATACTTTTGTGATCTTGCTCCGGCGTCAATGGCGCAGTCATGACCATACTTGACTTCAGCGCCATTGAAGGAGGGAGACACCATGTCCTGGCAAACACATACCGTTTTTAATCAACCAGCTCCGCTCAATAACAGCAACTTATTCCTGTCTGATGGCGCGCTGTGTGAAGCGGTTTCCCGGGAAGGCGCGGGATGGGATAGCGATCTTCTCGCCAGTATTGGCCAACAACTGGGAACGGCGGAATCACTGGAACTGGGTCGTCTGGCGAACGCGCATCCTCCTGAGTTGCTGCGTTACGATCCCCAGGGACAGCGTCTGGATGACGTTCGCTTTCACCCCGCCTGGCACCTGTTGATGCAGGGGCTTTGCGCTAATCGGGTACATAACCTGGCCTGGGAGGAAGAGGCAAGGGCGGGAAGTTTTGTCGCCCGGGCGGCGCGTTTTGTATTACATGCTCAGGTAGAAGCGGGAACACTCTGTCCTGTCACGATGACCTTTGCCGCGACGCCGTTGCTATTGCAGATGCTTCCCGCCACTTTCCATGACTGGCTGGCGCCGCTGCGCAGCGATCGCTACGATTCGCATTTGCTGCCGGGCGGGCAAAAACGGGGCCTGCTCATCGGCATGGGAATGACGGAAAAGCAGGGCGGATCTGACGTACTCAGTAATACGACCCACGCGGAGCGGCTGGCGGATGATTCATATCGGCTGGTGGGACATAAATGGTTTTTCTCTGTGCCGCAAAGTGATGCGCACCTCGTGCTGGCGCAGGCAAAAGGAGGACTATCCTGTTTCTTTGTGCCGCGTTTCCTGCCAGACGGGCAACGAAACTCTGTTCGTCTTGAGCGCCTGAAAGATAAACTCGGTAATCGATCTAATGCCAGCGCCGAAGTCGAGTTTCAGGATGCCGTCGGCTGGCGGCTGGGAGAAGAGGGCGAAGGGATTCGGCATATCTTAAAGATGGGCGGTATGACGCGTCTTGATTGCGCGCTCGGGAGTCATGGCTTAATGCGGCGCGCATTTTCAGTCGCGATTTACCATGCTCATCAGCGTCAGGCTTTTGGTAAGCCGCTGATCGAACAACCGTTGATGCGACAAACCTTAAGTCGTATGGCGCTATGCCTGGAGGGGCAGACGGCGCTTTTGTTTCGGCTGGCGCGCGCCTGGGAGCAACGTCGCGAGGCGAAAGAGGCATTATGGGCGCGATTATTCACGCCAGCGGCGAAATTCGCCATCTGTAAGCAGGGAATCCCTTTTGTGGCTGAGGCGATGGAGGTTCTCGGCGGGATGGGGTATTGCGAAGAGAGCGAACTCCCTCGCCTGTACCGTGAAATGCCGGTGAACAGTATCTGGGAAGGTTCCGGCAATATCATGTGTCTGGATGTACTGCGGGTGCTGACAAAACAACACGGCGTCTATGACGTATTGAGTGAAGCTTTTGCGGAAGTCAAAGGTCAGGATCGCCATTACGACCGCGCGGTACGTCAGCTACAGCAACGTTTACGCAAACCGGACGAAGCAATGGGCAGAGAGATTACGCAGCAGCTTTTCTTGCTGGGATGCGGAGCGGAAATGCTGCGTCATGCCTCGCCGCCGCTGGCGCAAGCGTGGTGTCAGATGATGCTGGATACACGCGGCGAAATGCCGCTGCCTGCCCAGGTGCAAAATGATTTACTGTTAAGGGCGACCGGGGGACTGCGGTAACGTTTGGCCTGTAGTACATGCCATCCGGCGCGAGCCACGCGGCATCAGGCATAGAGTATCGCCTGTACGCGCCAGTTATCCGACTGTTGTTCTTCATACATTTGAATAATTCTGTACCAGGACGCACCCTGTTCATCGGCTTTCAGGGCGATAATCCGCTCCACATCCTGTGGGTTTCCTGCAACATTACTGACCGAGATCAGGCCGATTTCATTCAGACCCGTTACGCAGTCAGCACTGGCGAATTCGGCAGACTGTGCCGTCGTACTCACCAGTCCGGCAGAAAGCAGCAGTGAGGATAAGGCAAGTTCTTGTTTCATCGTCAGCTCCTTATTACATACCCCGCATTTAACAGGACGCTCCATCACGGTAAACCTGTTTGTTTATTGTGCACAGGTAAACGCATAGGGACGCAAAGCAATGTAAAACTGACTAAAAATCAATCTACTGTTATTGACGATACAAAATGGCTTGTGAATACCACTGGCCGGTTACAACCGTTTCATCAACCATTAAGATAACGTAATAATCGGCTTTCGCAGCGACGGCTTTCGCTCTGATTTCATCTATTGCATCATCCGGGGAGCCCCGAACCAGCGCGCTTACGGTCCCCATCCGCTGTAGTCCTTGCGTTTGATCGCGACGGATTTCCTGCGGGTGATCGGCGACAGGCGGTGCAGGTTGCGGCGTACCCTGCAGCACGCTACATGCGCTTAATAACAGCGCTGCTATCAATGAAGCAAACCGACGCATAACTCTATCTCGTTTCCTGATAATCATAGTGTAATGCCTTATTGATTTCCCTTTAGGGGGAATGTTCCCGAAGTGTTACCTGTCACGCGATTTTCGAATGAAAACGTTGCGAAAGCGTAACCCAGTTCTCAAACATTATGAATTATTGCGCTATCCATAAACTTGCGTTAAGTATTTCTCCGTGGCATACCGGATAAAAAGGAGAGAATAATGATAGCGATTGAAACACGACAATTAGCCGGAGGCGTCGTACTACATGCCTTCCCGGAAGGGAAACGCGCCGTGCCGCTTCCCTGTGTGGTGTTCTATCATGGCTTCACCTCCTCCAGCCTGGTTTATAGTTATTTTGCCGTTGCCCTGGCACAGGCAGGATTCCGGGTAATCATGCCGGATGCGCCGGAGCATGGCGCTCGCTTCGGCGGCGACTCACAGGGACGGATACACCGATTCTGGCAGATTCTGCACCAAAACATGCAGGAATTTACGACGTTACGTGCGGCGATTCAGGCGGAAAACTGGCTACTTGACGGGCGGTTGGCGGTGGGCGGCGCATCCATGGGCGGTATGACGGCGCTGGGCATTATGACGCGTCACCGAGAGGTAAAATGCGGGGCCAGTTTAATGGGGTCGGGCTATTTTACCGGGCTTGCCCGGACGCTTTTCCCGCCGTTATCCCCGCAGAACCCGGCACAGCAGGCGGAATTCGACAATATCATCGCGCCGCTACGTGAATGGGAAGTCACACACCAGTTAGAGCGACTGGCCGACAGGCCGCTTCTGTTGTGGCATGGTCAGGAGGATGACGTGGTGCCTGCTATCGAAACCTTCCGGCTCCAGCAGGCACTCGCCGGGGCGAAGCTGGATAAGCATGTGACCTGTTTATGGGCCGCAGGCGTGCGGCATCGCATTACGCCAGAAGCGTTGTCGGCGACGGTAGCGTTTTTCCGACAGCATCTTTAAACGCGGAGTATGCTTACACCCTGGGCTTCAAGCTGTTGCAAAACCTGCGGATTGGCATTTTTGCCGGTAATCAGCATAGCGATCTGATCGGCGCGGCTGAACAGCATTCCCGCGCGCTCGCCAATTTTACTGCTATCGACCAGCGCGACCAGTTTCCCGACGACGCTGAGCATTTTTTGTTCCGCCATGGCGGTTAGCATATCGGTCTTGTACAGGCCATCCGCGGTTAAGCCCTTTCCGCTGGTAAACATCCAGTGGCCCGCATAGAGACTGTTTTCACTTCCCTGCGGGCTCAGGGTAATCGACTGGCTTTTATTATACTGACCACCCATGATAATCACGCTGTCATGCTCTTGATCGATCAGATAATTCGCCAGCGGCAGATAGTTGGTAATGATCTGTACCGGCTTCCCGCACATTTCACGCCCCAGCAGGAAAGCGGTGGAACCGCAGTTAATCACTACGCTTTCACCCGGGTTTACCAGCTGCGACGCCGCTTTCGCGATGCGTACTTTTTCATCGTGGTTTTGCGCCTGGTGCAGATTCATCGGCGTCCAGCGGGGCCGCTGTTGGGTAATGGCCTCTGCGCCGTTGCGCACTTTTTTAAGTTTCCCGCTTTCGTCGAGCTTGTTGATGTCGCGGCGCGCTGTCGCCGGGGAGATCCCCAGACGCTCAATCACGTTTTCGACGGTAACAAAGCCCAACTGTGCCAGCATATCCAGCAGTATTTGATGTCTTTGTGCTTCAGTCATGAGCTATTCCGATACAAATTGATTTGAAAAGATGATATTTGAAATAGCCTGGAAATACTAAAGTAAATGGAAAAAATGCCGGGTAATCCCGGCATGATATCGACTCACAGGAAGGATTTGAACGGTAGATCGGGTTCAATGGTAAAGCAATCGTCAAACCCACGCGGATAGTGGTATTCGAAATTGTCTTTATCCAGCGGCCAGGTAAACTTGCCGCCAACCTGCCAGATAAACGGTTTAAAACCATACTTCAGGCGATCTTTCTTCATTTCCCATAGCACGCGGATCTCCTGCGGATCGGCCTGGAAGTTCGACCAGATATCGTGATGGAACGGGATCACCACTTTGGTATTCAGCGATTCCGCCATGCGTAGAATATCCGCGCTGGTCATTTTGTCCGTAATACCGCGCGGGTTTTCACCGTAAGAACCGAGCGCGACATCAATTTGATGTTCGTTGCCGTGTTTCGCGTAGTAGTTGGAATAGTGAGAATCGCCGCTGTGATAGAGATTGCCGCCCGGCGTTTTAAACAGATAGTTAACCGCGCGTACATCCATGCCGTCCGGCAGTACGCCAGCAGCTTTCTGATCGGCGGGCAGGGTGATTAATGCGGTGCGGTCAAAGGCATCAAGCGCGTGAATTTCAATATCTTTCACTTTCACGACATCGCCCGGTTTTACCACGATGCAGCGTTCTTTCGGCACGCCCCAGCCAACCCACAAATCCACGCAGGTCTGCGGGCCGATAAACGGAACATCATCGGCGCAATTCTGCATTACGGCAGCCGCGACATTGACGTCAATGTGATCGTTATGGTCGTGGGTCGCCAGTACGGCGTCAATCTGACGGATAGCGAAAGGATCGAGAACAAACGGCGTGGTGCGCAGGTTAGGCTGTAATTTTTTGACGCCAGCCATACGCTGCATCTGATGGCCGGTTTTCATCAACGGATTACCGTGGCTCTGTTTACCGGTACCGCACCAGAAATCGACGCATACGTTAGTGCCGCCTTCAGATTTTAGCCAGATACCGGTACAGCCCAGCCACCACATAGCGAACGTACCCGGCGCGACCTGCTCTTGCTCAATCTCTTCGTTCAGCCAGCTTCCCCACTCCGGAAACGTGCTCAGAATCCATGATTCACGCGTGATGCTTTGTACTTTACTCATCGCATTTACCTTCATGTTTGTTCAAAATAGTTCAAAACGTGATTTGTTTTGATTAATCCTGACACTATTTTCTCAAGAAGGCAATGGGCTATTTTTTGACTTTTGGGTAGGGGATAACGCAGTCAGGAGAAAATTTAATCTTGCCTGGCGTCATGGGGATGTATCCATCTTTATGATTTTACTTATTTAATGAAAAAATGAGTTACCTATAAGTAAACCATGTATTAAGTGCGCTAATTATTTGCGCGCTACGTCACATTTAATCAAATTCAATCTTGTTGTGATTACTTTTGAAAATTACAGTGAAGGGACATTATCCTGAGCGCCTGTGACTCAGCAACCTCGTCTACCGGAGATCGTTATGGAGATCCTCTACAACATCTTTACCATTTTCTTTAATCAGGTAATGACCAATGCCCCGCTATTACTGGGTATTGTGACCTGCCTGGGCTATATCCTGCTGCGTAAAAGCGTCAGCGTGATCATCAAAGGGACGATCAAAACCATCATTGGCTTCATGCTGCTACAGGCCGGGTCCGGCATTCTGACCAGCACCTTTAAACCGGTGGTGGCGAAAATGTCTGAGGTCTACGGCATCAACGGCGCGATTTCCGATACCTATGCTTCGATGATGGCAACGATCGAACGGATGGGTGATGCGTATAGCTGGGTAGGCTACGCGGTGTTGCTCGCGCTGGCGCTGAATATTTGTTACGTCTTGTTGCGACGCATTACCGGTATTCGCACCATCATGTTGACCGGGCACATCATGTTCCAGCAGGCGGGGCTGATTGCGGTCTCTTTCTATATCTTCGGCTATTCCATGTGGACCACCATTATCTGCACGGCGATACTGGTTTCCCTGTACTGGGGGATTACCTCCAACATGATGTACAAGCCGACTCAGGAAGTGACGGACGGCTGCGGTTTCTCCATCGGTCACCAGCAGCAGTTTGCTTCCTGGATTGCCTATAAAGTCGCGCCGTTCCTGGGCAAAAAAGAGGAAAGCGTTGAAGACCTCAAACTGCCAGGCTGGCTGAACATTTTCCATGACAACATCGTCTCCACGGCGATTGTAATGACCATCTTCTTTGGTGCCATTCTGCTCTCTTTTGGTATCGATACCGTACAGGCGATGGCGGGTAAAACCCACTGGACAATCTATATCCTGCAAACCGGTTTCTCCTTTGCGGTGGCGATCTTCATCATCACTCAGGGCGTGCGTATGTTTGTCGCCGAACTCTCTGAGGCCTTTAACGGTATCTCCCAGCGTCTGATTCCGGGCGCAGTACTGGCGATTGACTGCGCCGCTATTTATAGCTTCGCGCCGAACGCGGTGGTCTGGGGCTTTATGTGGGGCACCATCGGCCAGCTGATTGCGGTTGGCATCCTGGTTGCCTGCGGCTCCTCGATCCTGATTATTCCTGGCTTTATCCCGATGTTCTTCTCTAACGCCACTATCGGCGTGTTCGCTAACCACTTCGGCGGCTGGCGTGCGGCGCTGAAGATTTGTCTGGTGATGGGGATGATCGAAATCTTTGGTTGCGTCTGGGCGGTGAAACTCACGGGGATGAGCGCCTGGATGGGTATGGCGGACTGGTCGATTCTGGCACCGCCGATGATGCAGGGCTTCTTCTCCCTCGGTATCGCCTTTATGGCCGTCATCATTGTAATTGCACTGGCTTATATGTTCTTCGCTGGCCGCGCACTGCGCGCAGAAGAAGATGCAGAAAAACAACTGGCAGAACAGTCTGCTTAATAAGGAGTTTTGATTATGACCGTACGTATTCTGGCTGTGTGTGGCAACGGACAGGGCAGTTCCATGATCATGAAAATGAAAGTGGACCAGTTTTTAACCCAATCAAACATTGACCACACGGTAAATAGCTGCGCGGTTGGCGAGTACAAAAGCGAGTTGAGCGGCGCGGATATCATCATCGCTTCTACCCATATTGCGGGCGAAATCAGCGTGACCGGCAACAAATATGTGGTTGGCGTGCGTAACATGCTCTCTCCTGCTGACTTCGGCCCGAAACTGCTGGAAGTGATCAAAGAACATTTCCCGCAAGACGTGAAGTAAGGACGCAACATGAAATTACGTGATTCACTGGCGGAGAATAATTCTATCCGCCTGCAGGCTGAAGCGAATACCTGGCAGGAAGCCGTCAAGATCGGCGTCGATTTACTGGTGGCTGCCGACGTGGTGGAGCCGCGCTATTACCAGGCGATTCTGGATGGCGTTGAGCAGTTTGGCCCCTATTTTGTGATTGCCCCCGGCCTGGCGATGCCGCATGGCCGCCCGGAAGAAGGGGTGAAGAAAACCGGTTTTTCTCTGGTGACCCTGAAAAAGCCGCTGGAGTTCAACCACGAAGATAACGACCCGGTCGATATTCTGATCACCATGGCGGCAGTAGACGCCAATACCCACCAGGAAGTGGGCATCATGCAGATCGTCAACCTGTTTGAAGACGAAGCCAATTTTGACCGTTTACGCGCCTGCCGCACCGAGCAGGAAGTCCTGGATCTCATTGACCGCACCAACGCGGCAGCTTAAGAAGGAATTGAACATGTCATTACCAATGTTGCAGGTCGCGCTGGACAACCAGACTATGGATAGCGCCTATGAAACCACTCGCCTGATTGCCGAAGAAGTCGACATTATCGAAGTGGGCACCATTCTGTGCGTGGGCGAAGGCGTGCGTGCCGTTCGCGACCTGAAAGCGCTCTATCCGCACAAAATCGTGCTGGCGGACGCCAAAATTGCCGATGCCGGTAAAATCCTCTCCCGTATGTGTTTCGAAGCTAACGCGGACTGGGTGACCGTGATTTGCTGTGCGGATATCAACACCGCAAAAGGCGCGCTGGATGTGGCGAAAGAGTTCAACGGCGACGTGCAGATCGAACTGACCGGTTACTGGACCTGGGAACAGGCGCAGCAGTGGCGCGACGCGGGCATTCAGCAAGTGGTTTATCACCGCAGCCGCGATGCGCAGGCGGCAGGCGTGGCGTGGGGCGAGGCGGATATTACCGCGATTAAACGGCTGTCCGATATGGGCTTTAAAGTGACCGTGACCGGCGGGCTGGCGCTGGAAGACCTGCCGCTGTTCAAAGGCATTCCGATCCATGTCTTTATCGCGGGGCGCAGCATTCGCGATGCCGAATCGCCGGTAGAAGCCGCACGGCAGTTCAAACGCTCCATTGCCCAACTGTGGGGCTAAGGAGCGGCTATGCTGTCGAAACAAATTCCGCTCGGCATCTATGAAAAAGCGCTCCCTGCCGGGGAGTGCTGGCTGGAGCGCCTGCGGCTGGCGAAAACGCTGGGTTTTGACTTTGTTGAAATGTCGGTGGACGAGACCGACGCCCGACTGGCGCGGCTCGACTGGAGTCGCGAGCAGCGCCTGGCGCTGGTGAGCGCGGTTGCTGAAACCGGCGTGCGCGTGCCGTCCATGTGTCTGAGCGCGCATCGTCGTTTTCCGCTCGGTAGCGAAGATGACGCGGTACGGGCGCAGGGGCTGGAGATTATGCGTAAAGCGATTCAGTTTGCGCAGGACGTCGGGATTCGCGTCATTCAACTGGCGGGGTACGACGTTTACTATCAGCAGGCCAATGACGAAACGCGTTGCCGCTTCCGCGATGGGTTAAAAGAGAGCGTTGATATGGCCAGCCGCGCCCAGGTGACGCTGGCGATGGAGATCATGGATTATCCATTGATGAATTCCATCAGTAAAGCGCTGGGCTATGCTCACTACCTCAATAACCCGTGGTTCCAGCTCTATCCGGATATCGGCAATCTGTCTGCCTGGGATAACGACGTACAGATGGAGCTACAGGCGGGAATCGGGCATATCGTCGCGGTACACGTCAAAGATACTAAACCCGGCGTGTTCAAAAATGTGCCGTTTGGCGAAGGCGTTGTCGATTTCGAACGCTGCTTCGAAACGCTCAAACAGAGTGGCTATTGCGGGCCCTATCTGATTGAGATGTGGAGCGAAACAGCAGAGAACCCGGCGGCAGAGGTAGCGAAAGCGCGTGACTGGGTGAAAGCGCGCATGGCCAGCGCCGGTCTGGTGGAGGCAGCCTAATGCAAAAGCTCAAGCAGCAGGTATTTGACGCTAACATGGATTTGCCCCGTTATGGACTGGTGACGTTTACCTGGGGCAACGTCAGCGCTATCGATCGCGAACGCGGATTGGTGGTGATTAAGCCAAGCGGTGTCGCCTATGAAACCATGAAGGTAGATGACATGGTGGTGGTGGATATGGATGGCAAAGTGGTGGAGGGACGTTATCGTCCTTCTTCCGATACCGCTACCCATCTGGCGCTGTATCAACGCTATCCGTCGCTTGGCGGCGTCGTTCATACCCACTCCACCCACGCCACGGCATGGGCGCAAGCGGGGATGGCTATTCCGGCGCTCGGTACCACGCACGCGGACTATTTCTTTGGCGATATTCCTTGTACCAGAGCGTTAAGCGAAGAAGAAGTGCAGGGCGAGTACGAGCTGAACACCGGTAAGGTGATCATCGAAACGCTGGGCGAGGTGGAACCGCTGCATACGCCAGGTATTGTCGTGTATCAACATGGGCCATTCGCCTGGGGGAAAGATGCGCACGATGCGGTACATAACGCGGTGGTCATGGAGGAAGTGGCGCGAATGGCGTGGATTGCGCGCGGTATTAACCCGGCGCTGAATCCCATCGACGGTTATCTGATGAACAAGCACTTCATGCGTAAGCATGGCCCGAATGCGTATTATGGGCAGAAGTGAAGTATGAGCTCCGGAATGTGAATATTATCGGGATGTCACAGGTCTAATTCCGGAGCCATCTTTCCGCGAAAAAAGCCCCCTGTTCAGGGGGCAAATCAACTATGGCTTTTTCGTTGGTTTTCCTGATGCTAGCGATAAATATTCGCGCTGGCGTGTATATTGCCGTTGCTACCCGGTTCCCGGATAAGTATGACGTGATAATACATTGCGTTTCGCACGTCGGCCTCTTCATTCAGCGCCAGATTGGCTTCACTTTCCGTGGCGAAGTTATGGTTGATGTAGATCACGCCTAAGCTGCGCACATCATCCATATTTCTGGCCTGGCGATTATTTAACTCGATGGCTGCCGTTGCCGTTATGCCAGGCAAAAGCGCAGCCAGAAATAACATTATCCGGGTTCGCATAGAGTACCTCCTCAGCAGCGCGGTCTGGTTGGCGATATCCCCCTTTAGTGAATCGCTTCTGGTTTAATTTTAACCATAACCCGCCGCAGAGATGGCGACCTTTTCTGATGCTGTTGTTCAAAAAATTATCGTATTGTCGTTTTTTACCTGATTAACAACCCATTGATGTATGCCGCTATGTTTAAGAAACCCTGTGTGGCAAAAAAGTGCGCTGACCACAGTGTCAATTTCTCTGCCGCAACAGGCCGTTTATAGTGGCGCGCGATATAACGTTAATATCTCAGCAGCAAAATGCGACGGGACAGGCGTTACGTTCGGCACGATAAATAATTGTACAATCACCTTGAGTTTGCCCGCAGGCGCCAGTATTATAACGCGTCATTTTTCAGCCGACCTTTAACACGTTCCTTGCCTCCATGGGCCGCGGCTGACCCAGACAGGAGGCTGAATAATCCGTAAGGAGCAATTCGATGCGTCATTACGAAATCGTTTTTATGGTCCATCCTGACCAGAGCGAACAGGTTCCGGGCATGATCGAGCGTTACTCTGCTGCCATCACTGGCGCAGAAGGCAAGATCCACCGTCTGGAAGACTGGGGCCGCCGTCAGCTGGCTTACCCGATCAACAAACTGCACAAAGCGCACTACGTTCTGATGAACGTTGAAGCGCCGCAGGAAGTGATCGATGAGCTGGAAACTACCTTCCGCTTCAACGATGCCGTTATCCGCAGCATGGTTATGCGTACTAAGCACGCTGTTACCGAAGCCTCTCCGATGGTTAAAGCGAAAGACGAGCGCCGTGAGCGTCGCGATGATTTCGCTAACGAAACCGCAGATGATGCTGAAGCTGGGGATTCTGAAGAGTAATTTCTGATGACCAACCGTCTGGCGTTGTCCGGCACCGTGTGCAGGGCCCCCCTTCGAAAGGTCAGTCCATCAGGAATTCCGCATTGCCAGTTCGTGCTTGAGCATCGTTCTGTGCAAGAGGAAGCCGGCTTTCACCGGCAGGCGTGGTGCCAAATGCCCGTTATTGTTAGCGGACACGAAAACCAGGCCATTACTCACAGTATAACGGTCGGCAGCCGCATAACCGTTCAGGGGTTTATTTCTTGCCACAAGGCAAAGAACGGTCTGAGCAAAATGGTTCTGCATGCCGAGCAGATTGAATTGATAGATTCTGGAGACTAGCCATATGGCACGTTATTTCCGTCGTCGCAAGTTCTGCCGTTTCACCGCGGAAGGCGTTCAAGAGATCGACTATAAAGATATCGCTACGCTGAAAAACTACATCACCGAAAGCGGTAAGATTGTCCCAAGCCGTATCACCGGTACCCGTGCAAAATACCAGCGTCAGCTGGCTCGCGCTATCAAACGCGCTCGCTACCTGTCTCTGCTGCCGTACACTGATCGCCATCAGTAATCGGTCACGGTCCATTAATACGACTTTGAGAGGATAAGGTAATGCAAGTTATTCTGCTTGATAAAGTAGCAAACCTGGGTAGCCTGGGTGATCAGGTTAACGTTAAAGCGGGCTATGCTCGTAACTTCCTGGTACCAAAGGGTAAAGCTGTTCCGGCTACCAAGAAAAACGTTGAATACTTCGAAGCACGTCGCGCTGAACTGGAAGCTAAACTGGCTGACGTTCTGGCTGCTGCAAATGCACGCGCAGAGAAAATCAACGCCCTGGAAACCGTTACTATCGCGTCTAAAGCAGGCGACGAAGGTAAACTGTTCGGTTCCATCGGTACTCGCGACATCGCTGACGCTGTGACTGCGGCTGGCGTTGACGTGGCTAAGAGCGAAGTTCGTCTGCCGAACGGCGTTCTGCGTACCACTGGCGAACACGAAGTGAACTTCCAGGTTCACAGCGAAGTATTCGCAAAAGTTATCATCAACGTGGTTGCTGAGTAATCAGGCATTCTCGTTTTTGCTAGCAACGAAACGTCGGCCCAGCGCCGACGTTTTGCTTTTTTAACCCCATCGCTTTTCGACTGGCTATCTCCCCCTCTTTTCGCGATAATCAAAAATAAAACATTATTTTAATTTCTTGGTGAAAGAATGGATACCCAACGCCAGGCCTCCCCGTTTGCCCGCAAAAACGTCGTTTATGTGTGTGCCGCATTTTGTTGCCTGCTATGGGGCAGCGCTTATCCAGCCATCAAAAGCGGTTATGACCTCTTTCAGATAGCCACCGACGATATCCCTTCTAAAATTGTTTTTGCTGGTTATCGTTTTTTGTTTGCGGGTGGGTTGCTGCTACTGTTCGCGCTGCTTCAGCGTAAACCGATTGGTCGGTTTCGTCCGCGCCAGTTTGCTCAGTTGACGTTACTGGGGCTGACCCAGACGTCGCTGCAATATCTCTTTTTCTATATCGGCCTTGCGTTCACCTCCGGCGTGAAAGGCTCAATCATGAACGCGACAGGCACATTCTTCAGCGTATTGCTGGCGCACTTTATTTATCAGAACGACCGATTGAGCTACAACAAAACGCTCGGCTGTATTCTGGGCTTTGCGGGCGTCATGGTGGTGAACGTCAGCAATGGCCTGGATTTCAGCTTTAATCTGCCGGGAGAAGGCTCCGTGGTGCTGGCGGCGTTTATTCTTTCTGCGGCCACGTTGTATGGCAAACGTCTCTCGCAGACGGTCGATCCGATGGTCATGACTGGCTATCAATTGGGGATTGGCGGTCTGGTACTGGTCATTGGCGGTTACGTTTTTGGCGGTACGCTGACGATACATGGCTTCTCGTCGGTGGCGATTTTAGTCTACCTGACGCTGCTCTCGTCGGTCGCTTTTGCGCTATGGAGCATTTTACTCAAATATAATCGCGTGGGGATGATTGCGCCGTTTAACTTTCTGATCCCGGTTTCTGGCGCGGCTCTTTCGGCTATTTTTCTCGGCGAGAATATATTGGAGTGGAAATACATGATTGCGCTGGTGCTGGTGTGTTCGGGGATTTGGTGGGTGAATAAGGTGAAGCGGTAATGCTTCACCTGAACGAATAGGGTACAGGCGGGATAAGGCGTAGCCGGCGTTACTGTGCGCGAATAAAACTGCCGTCAGGCTGACGCGTAAACAGCACCTGTTGACCGTTATCGCCATCTATCGTTAAACCTGTCACCACCCCGCTGGCATTCTGGCGAATTTTAATCATTTGACCATTTTTGAGGTTACTCAGCGGCTTGCCAGCACCTTCTACCTGCGCCATTGCATAAACGTCTGTCGGGGGCAGTCCGTGGTCACGGAACAGTTGCGCCAGAGTTTTACCAGACTCTACCCGGTACGAGCGCCACTGTTGACCGATGCCGCTATCCTGCTGGAAAGGCTGCGTTTGCGGCTGGTTTTGTTCTTCCGGCTGGCCTTCCTGGATAGGTTCCGGCGCAACGGGTGCCACCTGATCCGGATCGTTTTGCGGCGCGACCAGCTGCGCCTGAAGCTGGGCCTCCGTCGGCGGCTGTGATTGCGATTGCAGATCCAATTGCGCTTCCCGCGTGACGACAGGCGAGTCGCTGGTCTCGCTGGCGGGCAGCAGGAAGCCGATCACCAGCACGATAGCGGCAATGATAATGCCACGACGATGCATAGGCGGCAGCGGCTCCATGATGCGAAAATTATCCGGCGCGTGCCAGATTTTCGCCAGGGTTGGTTTTAATTCAAAGCGCCCGGGCATGGTTTACCTCCTGCTCCGCATCTCGTTCCTTAATCATAGAGTATAGATGGCTAACGCTATGATACTGGTAGTGCTATCCGCTTTCGTGACATCAATACGGATAATCTATTGTTTCTTTTTCCCTGCGATTTGTCATCCTCCCTGAGACAAAGTTTTACCAGAAGAAGCGTGGCTGTTATGCTGCCCGCTACTTTTTTGATATCCGATGAAGGAAAAATAATGGCCACCCCGACTTTTGACACTATTGAAGCGCAAGCGAGCTACGGCATTGGTTTGCAGGTAGGGCAGCAGCTCAGCGAATCCGGTCTTGAAGGGCTGTTGCCTGAAGCGCTGGTTGCAGGCATTGCTGATGCGCTGGAAGGTAAACACCCGGCGGTTCCTGTTGATGTGGTGCATCGTGCGCTGCGTGAAATTCATGAGCGTGCGGACGCGGTGCGTCGTGAGCGTTTCAAAGCGATGGCGGCCGAAGGCGTGAAATACCTGGAAGAAAACCGCGAAAAAGACGGTGTGAACAGTACTGAATCTGGTTTACAGTTCCGCGTTCTGACGCAGGGCGAAGGCGCGATTCCGGCGCGTACCGACCGCGTACGCGTGCATTACACCGGTAAGCTTATTGATGGCACCGTATTTGACAGCTCCGTCGCGCGCGGCGAACCGGCTGAATTCCCGGTAAATGGCGTGATCGCCGGCTGGATTGAAGCGCTGACTCTGATGCCGGTAGGTTCCAAATGGGAACTGACTATCCCACAGGAGCTGGCCTATGGCGAGCGTGGGGCCGGGGCCTCTATTCCGCCATTCAGCACCCTGGTGTTTGAGGTGGAACTGCTGGAAATTCTGTAAGCGCCCCGGGTTTGCCGGATGATGGCGTAAACGCCTTATCCGGCAACCCTGACTTCAGCAGATGCCAATATTTTATTTTGCAAATGGCGTCGTTACGTGTATTTTTGTGAGCTAATTCGCATTATCAAAGTGATATAACACTCATTTTAAACATAAAATTAACATTGTATTTGAATCTTAGTATTCATCCCGCCGATTCTTACCTAATATCGATGAGTCCTGATAACAGGATCGTCGTATCATAGACCAAAGGCCGTAGAGCCCGCACAACACAGACAGGTACAGGAAGAAAAACATGGTAGATCAGGTAAAAGTCGCAGCCGACGAACAGGCTCCGGCTGAACAGTCGCTACGGCGCAATCTTACAAACCGTCATATACAGCTTATCGCTATTGGCGGCGCTATTGGTACCGGTCTGTTTATGGGATCGGGTAAAACGATCAGTCTCGCCGGACCGTCGATCATTTTTGTGTATATGATCATCGGTTTTATGCTTTTTTTCGTGATGCGCGCCATGGGGGAATTGCTGCTCTCGAATCTGGAATATAAATCGTTTAGCGATTTTGCTTCCGACCTGCTTGGCCCCTGGGCGGGATATTTCACCGGCTGGACGTACTGGTTTTGCTGGGTAGTGACCGGTATGGCTGACGTGGTGGCGATTACCGCCTACGCGCAGTTCTGGTTTCCCGGCCTTTCCGATTGGGTCGCCTCGCTGGCGGTAGTGATCCTGCTGCTAAGCCTCAACCTCGCCACCGTTAAAATGTTTGGTGAAATGGAATTTTGGTTTGCTATGGTCAAAATCGTCGCCATTGTGGCGTTGATTGTGGTCGGGCTGGTGATGATTGCGATGCACTTTAAATCGCCGACCGGCGT
This sequence comes from Salmonella sp. SAL04213, assembly GCF_046550535.1. NCBI lineage: Bacteria > Pseudomonadati > Pseudomonadota > Gammaproteobacteria > Enterobacterales > Enterobacteriaceae > Salmonella > Salmonella sp. SAL04213. Next base: position 37,846 of record NZ_JBGDXS010000003.1, read on the forward strand.
TGAAGCCTCTTTCGCGCATCTGTGGAATGACGGCGGCTGGTTCCCGAAAGGTATTAGCGGGTTCTTTGCTGGTTTCCAGATTGCGGTGTTCGCCTTCGTGGGCATTGAGCTGGTCGGTACTACCGCCGCAGAAACTAAAGATCCGGAAAAATCGCTGCCGCGCGCGATTAACTCAATACCGATCCGTATCATCATGTTCTACGTCTTTGCGCTGATTGTCATTATGTCGGTGACGCCGTGGAGTTCCGTGGTGCCGGATAAGAGCCCGTTCGTTGAGCTGTTTGTACTGGTGGGTCTGCCTGCCGCCGCGAGCGTGATCAACTTTGTTGTGCTGACCTCGGCGGCGTCTTCCGCCAACAGCGGCGTCTTCTCGACCAGCCGTATGCTGTTTGGCCTGGCGCAAGAAGGCGTGGCGCCAAAAGCGTTCGCTAAGCTATCGAAACGCGCGGTACCGGCGAAAGGCCTGACCTTCTCCTGTATCTGCCTGCTGGGCGGCGTGGTTATGCTGATGGTCAACCCGAGCGTGATTGGCGCATTCACCATGATCACTACGGTTTCGGCTATCCTGTTTATGTTTGTCTGGACCATCATTCTGTGTTCATACCTGGTGTACCGCAAAAAGCGTCCCCACCTGCATGAAAAATCCATCTATAAGATGCCGCTCGGTAAGCTGATGTGCTGGGTCTGTATGGCGTTCTTTGCGTTCGTGCTGGTATTACTGACGCTGGAAGACGATACGCGCCAGGCGCTGATCGTGACGCCGCTGTGGTTTATCGCGTTGGGTCTGGGCTGGCTGTTGATAGGTAAGAAACGGATGGCGGGAATGCGTTAATTGTTTTGCCCGGTGGCGCTGGCGCTTACCGGGCTTACAGCGTAGCGTTGATTTGGAGGCCGGATAAGGCGCAGTTTACAGCCGCCATCCGGCAAAATGCCCGGCTGGCGATTATTCCCCGGCCAGCGCGCGTGGGAACAGCACGTTATTCTCCAGGCTGATGTGCTCCATCAGATCATCAATCATCTCATTAATGCCGTTATACATCGCTTTCCAGGTGGTACACGCTTCTGGCGGCGGCGTTACATTTTGGGTGACGTGTTTGATGACGTCTACCAGCTCTCCCGCCTCGTCATGCTCGCTTTCCATTACGCTTATCGGGCCCGTTGCCTGGCGACCCATACCCTGTTTGATCATGGGGAACAGGATCTGTTCTTCTTTCATCATATGGCTGGAAAGCTCTTCATGCAGCGCGGTGAGATATTTTGTCAGGCCGCGTGGGACGTTTGGCTTATCCGCGTGGACGCGTTCCACTTTGGTTGCCTGCAGGATAAGCTCCGGCAGTTGCTCGCGGTGTCGGTCATGATAGCGCACAACGATATGGTCAATAATGTCCGCCAGCGGAACGGCGCGCCAGTCTTTTTCGATGGGCTGTTCAGCCAATTGCGCCAGTTGCGCTTCAATGATGTCAATATCGACGTCGTGACGCGCGGCGGCGCGCGCCAGCGTCTGTTTTCCGCCGCAGCAGTAATCCATATCGTACTGGCGAAACAGCGCCGATGCGCGGGGAATAGAGAGCGCCAGTTCGCCTAAAGGTTGATCGCGATAAGCCATAGCCGTTACCTCATTTGCAATAATATAAGTTGTATTTTAAATGCATCTTTAAGGCGAGGCTATAACTCTTTCGGGGTGCGTATAATTTAAGCGAGTATGAAATTAGCGTTCCGTGACCGGAACGACGGTCGCTTTTTCCGGTTTCGCTCTCACGGCAATGACCACGCCCGCCACCAGGAGCGCAATGCCGCTTAACGTCAGGAATGGCGGGATTTCCTGGCGCAGAATGAAGGTATAGAGCAGTCCCGCCAGCGTCTCAAAAACAATCAGCGGCCCTAAAATAACGGTTGGCAATTTTTGGCTGGCGATATTCCAGCACAGCGCGCCCACCCAGGAACACAGCACCGCGATGGCGATCATCAGACCGATAAACAGCGCGGGATGCGGGCCAAAGGGCAGGGTAAACAGCGGTTTCTGGATACTCAGCCACAGACAGACCGCCGCATAGCCGATTAACGAGACCGGCAGCGTAACCAGCGCCTGCGCCGTTGCCCACATCATGGGATGTTTGTCGGGATTTTCCCGCAGCCAGCGGGCGTTGCGCAGCGCATACCATGCCCAGCACGCTACGGAAATCAGCGCCAGCACAATGCCTGAACCATAGCGCCAGCCGCTAACATCGGACAATCCCTGGCTAAGTTCAGCAATATTGACGCACAGCAGGCCAAAACCGATAAGCGCCAGCGCGGGCGCTAAACGCCGCCAGGATAACCTGCCGTCTCGTTGGCTATAGAGAACGTTAGCGAAAAGCGGAATGACGACCGGCAATGTCCCGATGATCATCGTCGACACCGGCGCGCCGGTTCGCTGAATAGCGCTGGCGAGGCAGGCGTAATAGATTACATTGCCCATCAGAGTCAGCGACAGGGCGGTGGACCAATCTTTGCGCGTCAACTGGCGTAACCGCGTGCGGCCTAACCAGGCAATTGGCAGGGCAATCAGCCCCAGCGCCAGATAGCGTCCCATTGACTGTAAGAGGGCCGGGTAATCCGGCACGATTAACGGGCCGACGAAAATCAATCCCCACATTAGCCCTGCCAGCAGGGCGTATAGCACGCCGCTAATCATCAGATTCTCCTCATAAACCGTTCCGTCATTATCAGAGAAGGTCTATGAGGATGCCACATAAATTAACTAAATTTTAACACTTACAGTACGGAGCGAAGGCTTTCTGTGAGCGTCGTCGTCGGGCGACCGATGAGTTTACGCAGCGTATGGCTGTCATCAAACAGGCCGCCTTTCGCCGCGCCAGCGTCAGAATTGGCCAACATATCCGCCAGTCCGTCAGGCAGGCCTGCGCCTTTCAGCGCGGCGGCAAAATCGACTTCGCTCAGGTTCTGGTAGACGATTTTTTTTCCGCTCTGATGAGTAAGTTCATCCGCCAACTGGCTTAATGTCCAGGCGCCATCACCCGCCAGCTCGTAGACATTCCCGGCGTGACCCTCTTCACGGATGACGCGCGCGGCGGCGGCGGCATAGTCAGCGCGCATTGCGGAGGCGATTTTCCCTTCTCCCGCCGCGCCAATAAAGACGCCATGTTTCAGCGCGGCAGGGACGCTCGCCAGGTAGTTTTCCGTATACCAGCCGTTACGTAATAGCGTGTGAGGAATACCTGACTCAGCCAGCATCTTTTCCGTTTCAATATGTTCATCGGCGAGCGCCAGCGGCGATTTATCCGCATGTAGCAGGCTGGTATAGGCGATGAATTTCACCTTCGCGGCAATGGCGGCCTGAATAACGTTGCGGTGCTGCGCGGTGCGTTGTCCCACTTCGCTGGATGATATAAGCAGCAGTTTATCAACGCCCTGTAAGGCGGTGGTCAGCGCGGCTTCGTTAGCGTAATCCGCCTGGCGAACGGCAATCCCGCGCTGACTGAGCGGGGCGGCTTTTTTCGGGTTACGGACGATCGCGACGAGGTGGCTGGCGGGCGTCGTTTTTAGCAGGTTTTCAATAACGTGTTGGCCCAGTTGGCCCGTTGCGCCAGTGATAGCAATCATGGTGAACTCCTCAGTGTTGGTCTTGTGTTTTATTACGCTACCACCTAAACTTACTTTTAGTAAGTACGTACAAAAAGGTAAGTATCAATGCGCGCTCATACACTTTCCCGGCAGTTGCGTGAAGGCAATCTCTTTGCTGAACAGTGCCCGTCCCGTGAGGTGTTAAAACATGTCACCAGTCGCTGGGGCGTACTGATTCTGGTCGCGTTACGCGACGGTACACACCGTTTTAGCGACCTGCGCCGCAAGATGGGAGGCGTGAGTGAAAAGATGCTGGCGCAGTCGTTACAGGCGCTTGAACAGGACGGATTTCTTAACCGGGTGTCATATCCAGTTGTTCCGCCGCATGTGGAGTACAGCCTGACGCCGCTTGGCGAGCAGGTGAGCGATAAAGTCGCCGCGCTGGCGGACTGGATAGAACTGAATTTGCCGCAGGTATTGGCGCAGCGGGAGCGTTTATCAGATGGCGGCTAGCGCTTTATTCGGCCTGCCAGTCAGGCCGAATAAACGCAGCGCCATACGGGACTCACGTTACTTGCTCAAATCCACCTGATAAATGGCAAAACCGATATCATCGACGGCAACCTTCTTCATCGGATACTGTCCTTTCGCTTTAATGAAGGCAGCGGCTTTATCGCCTGGCGATGTTTCAAAGCGGATATCCAGCGCCGTATCGCTGTGGATTGGCGCCAGACGCCAGTTATTATCCGCCGCCGGATGGATTTCGCCCGCGCGTTTTGACTCTGCGCCAATCCATGCCGCCAGCACGGCGCGATTTTCATCCGGAGACGCAAAGGCGATATGGCTGTCGCCCGTGCCGGCAAACTTGCCGCCGTAAGCGCGATAGTTATTCGTGGCGACCAGGAACGTAGCGTTCGGGTCGACAGGCTTACCGTTAAAGGTCAGGTTTTTAATACGTTCCGCCTGCGGATTCACCATCTGGCATTCGCCATCATAGCGGGCGGGCTGTGACACATCGATTTGATAATTCACGCCGTCAATGACATCGAAATTATAGGTGCGAAAGCCATCCCAATTGATCAACGATTGCGGTTTGTTGCTGTGAATATCAATCTGATTAAACTGTCCGGCAGAACATTCCAGCCACTCTTTTACCTCTTTGCCGCTGGCTTTCACCACCACCAGCGTATTCGGATAGAGATAAAGATCGGCGGCGTTACGGAAGGTCAACTGGCCTTTTTCCACCTCGACAAAACTGGCAGGATCGTTCTTACGCCCGCCAACTTTAAACGGCGCGGCGGCGGACAGCACCGGCAGTTTCGCCAGATCCGGATCGCCCTGAATAAAGTGTTCCACATACGCTTTTTGCGCGTTATTCACCACCTGTACGGTAGGATCGTCCTGCACCAGAGCAAGATAACTGTACATGTTATCGGCGGATTTACCGATGGGCTTGCTGACAAACTCGCGGGTGGCCTCGTGATCGGCTTTCAGAATACCGACCAGCTTACTGTCTTCCGCCGCCAGCGACTTTTTAGCTGCGGCGTCGTAAATAGGCCGCGCTTCCGCTTTCGCCTGCGTAACCTGCCATTTGCCGCTGTCGTTATTGAGCACCAGATCGACCACTCCCAGATGGTCGCCCCACATGCCAGGCATTACCGCAGGAATGCCGTTAAGCGTACCTTTGGCGATATCCGCGCCTTTGATGTCGGCAAAATCTTTACCGGGGAAGACGGCGTGAGCGTGGCCAAACATAATCGCGTCGACGCCGGGAACTTCGCTGAGGTAATAAACCGAGTTTTCCGCCATGCTGTGGTACGGATCGGCAGAAAGGCCTGAGTGAGCAATGACTACCACGATATCAGCGCCTTTCTCGCGCATTTCGGGCACATATTTCCGGGCGGTTTCCGTAATGTCATTGACGGTAACTTTGCCGCTCAGGTTCGCTTTATCCCAAATCATGATTTGCGGCGGAACAAAGCCGATATAGCCGATTTTCAGAGTTTGCGGGTTGCCGTCTTTATCAATAACGCTCGTCTCTTTAATCAGATAAGGCGTAAAGAGCGGCTTTTGGGTTTTAACGTCGATAATATTGGCGTTAACATAAGGGAATTTCGCGCCGGCCAGCGCGTTATGCAGATAGTCCAGACCATAATTAAACTCATGGTTGCCGAGGTTTCCAACCGCGTAATCCAGAGTGTTGAGCGCTTTATAGACCGGGTGAACATCACCGTCTTTGAGCCCTTTTGCCGCCATATAATCGCCCAGAGGGCTCCCCTGAATCAGGTCGCCGTTATCCACCAGCACGCTGTTTTTGACTTCATTTCGGGCGGCATGAATCAAACTTGCGGTACGTACCAATCCGAATTTTTCGGTTGCGGTATCCTTGTAATAATCGAAATCCATCATGTTGCTATGTAAATCAGTAGTTTCCATGATACGGAGATCGACGGTGGCCGCATTCACGCTGGCGGCGATCAGCGTAGCCAGAAGCGTTGCACTAAACTTAATCATCAGAGGCACCTTTTAAGAACGCAATAGAAAAGCCGGATAGTGAAAAATAGCGATGATAAACAGTGAAACCCGATATCGTTCCGACCGTCGCCAGAAGAAGGCGAAACCGCCCCATCCGGCCGATTTTTTGCGAGTGTTCACAGAAGGGTGAATCATGCCATGAAAGGTATTATCAAAACCGCTGACGGTATCACAGTTGGCGGAACCCTTAACGATCGGGTATAAGTAAAACAACGAGTTAACGCCCCTGTCATAAAGAGGTGGAGAATGTTAGAACAAGTATGCCAGCTTGCACGGAACGCGGGCGATGCCATTATGCAGGTTTATGATGGAGCCAAACCGATGGAGTACGCCCGCAAGCAGGACGATTCTCCAGTCACTGCGGCGGATATCGCCGCACATACCGTGATTCTCGAAGGGTTACGCACGCTCACGCCGGATATTCCGGTGCTTTCAGAAGAAGATCCGCCTGCCTGGGAAGTGCGCCAGCACTGGCAGCGCTACTGGCTGGTCGATCCGCTCGACGGCACCAAGGAGTTCATCAAGCGCAATGGCGAATTCACGGTCAATATCGCGCTGATTGAGCAGGGCAAGCCGGTGTTGGGCGTTGTCTATGCGCCGGTGCTGAAAGTGATGTACTACGCGGCGGAAGGTAAGGCCTGGAAAGAGGAGTGCGGGGTGCGTAAGCAGATTCAGGTCCGGGATGCCCGCCCGCCGCTGGTGGTGATTAGCCGTTCGCATACGGATGATGAACTCACCGAATATCTCCAACAGCTTGGCGAACATCAGACAACCTCTATTGGTTCCTCGCTGAAATTCTGTCTTGTGGCGGAAGGCCAGGCGCAGCTTTACCCCAGATTTGGGCCGACCAGCGTCTGGGACACTGCCGCAGGTCATGCCATTGCCGTTGCAGCCGGGGCGCACGTTCACGACTGGCAGGGAAAAACGCTGGACTATACCCCTCGTGAGTCGTTCCTTAACCCCGGCTTCCGGGTGACTATTTACTGAGGAGCTTATGCAGCAGGTCGACCACCTGCTGTACCTCTTGCTGGGTTAACGCGCCATCTTTCACCCATTGAACCCGACCGTCTTTGTCAAGCACGATGACGGCGGACCCCTCTTCTTTTAATTGCCAGGCGTTACGCGCCACGCCATTGCTGTCGACAATAAATTGCGACCACGGGTAGAGCTTTTTATTACTTTCTATACTGCTACGCACGAACATACCGGAGCCAGGGATCGCATCATCGGTGTTCACAATTGTGGTCGTCTGGTATCTGTCATGCGGGAGCTTGGCTGATTTAATCGCTTCAATCAGCGTGGCGTTTTTTTCCTTCGCTGACGTTCGACCCGCAATGTGCAGCAGGACGCGCACTTTTCCCGCCAGCTGCGCGCTATTCCAGTTTTTATAACTAAACTCATCTTTATTCAACGTCAGTTCGCCACGGTCGGCAATGCCTACCGGCGGCACCCGTTGGTTAACTTCAAGTTTATGCGCACAAGCCATTATGGGGAGTAGCAGACACGACATCGCCAGAATTTTACGTAGGGTCATGGTCATTCCTTCTTTATTTTTTTGCAGGTGATCCGACCACTTTGGGCCGATAGTTAATCATATGTGCGATTGATGCTTTTTCCCGCAAAGGGGATGCCAGTTTGCGGGCGGGCGCACACTTCCTGTGAAAAATGAAGGCATATACTGAGAAAAATGAGCTGATGTTTAGATAATTCTGAATAACTGTAATCAAAAGGTAAATATACTTATGCACACTGGAAACGACGTAGATATGGTCTATAGTCATATGGCATTAAAATTTGCGCCTTAAAACTGTTGGGCCGATTGTGGCACCGCAAGGGCGTAATACTCTGCAGGAGACAACAATGAAAATTTTCCAACGCTACAACCCGCTACAGGTGGCGAAGTACGTGAAGATCCTGTTCCGTGGACGGTTATATATCAAGGATGTTGGCGCTTTTGAGTTCGATAAGGGGAAGATTCTTATCCCAAAAGTGAGGGACAAGCAGCACTTGTCTGTGATGTCTGAAGTTAACCGTCAGGTTATGCGTCTGCAAACTGAGATGGCGTAACCAAAAGTGCTATGCAGTAGGTTAAAAAAGTAAAAAAAACGGCTCCTGAATCAGGAGCCGTTGATGTTTCTGGCAAACGGATTTCAGGCCGCGCTGTCTTCTTTGTCTTTTGCATCGGGCAGTTTCGGTGCCGGTACGTTGCTTTTATTGTCGAGACGCGTCACCAGCAACTGATCGATACGGTAGTTGTCGATATCCACCACTTCAAATTTGTAGCCGGAAAACTTCACCGAATCAGTACGTTTTGGGATCTTGCGCAGCATAAACATCATAAAGCCGCCAATGGTTTCATAGTTGCCGGATTGCGGAAACTCATCGATATCCAGCACGCGCATGACGTCGTCAATCGGCGTGCCGCCGTCAACCAGCCAGGAATTTTCATCGCGCGCCACAATTTGCTCTTCCAGTCCCTGGCCGACCAGGTCACCCATTAGCGTGGTCATCACATCGTTCAGCGTAATGATACCGACGACCAGCGCGTATTCATTCATAATGACCGCGAAATCCTCACCCGCCGTTTTGAAACTTTCCAGCGCCTCAGAAAGGGTCAGCGTATCCGGCACAATCAAGGTATTGCGAATTTGCACGCCGCTATTCAGCGCCATACTTTGGTTCGCCAGCACGCGATTCAGCAGATCTTTGGAGTCTACATAGCCGATGATGTGGTCGATATCTTCATTACACACCAAAAATTTTGAGTGCGGATGTTCGGCGACCTTTTTCTTCAGGCTTTGTTCGTCTTCGTGTAGATCAAACCAGATGATACTTTCGCGCGACGTCATAGAAGACGGTACGGTGCGGGATTCAAGTTCAAACACATTTTCAATCAGTTCGTGCTCTTGCTTGCGCAAGACGCCCGCCAGCGCGCCGGCTTCCACCACTGCGTAAATATCATCAGAAGTAATGTCGTCTTTCCGCACCATTGGAATTTTGAACAGGCGGAAGATGTTGTTTGCCATGCCGTTAAACAGCCACACCAGCGGGCGAAAAACGAACAGGCAGAAGCGCATCGGGTTGATGATACGCAAAGCCACAGCTTCTGGCGCAATCATACCGATGCGTTTCGGGGTTAAATCCGCGAACAGGATAAACAGCCCCGTCACCAGCGAGAAAGAGAGAATAAAGCTCAGCTGCTCGGAGAGTTCTGGCGACATATAGTGCGAGAAAAGGGCGGAAAAGGCGGGCGAAAATGCCGCATCGCCGACGATACCGCCAAGAATAGCGACGGCGTTCAGGCCAATTTGCACAACGGTGAAAAACATGCCGGGATTTTCCTGCATTTTCAATACGCGTTGTGCGTTGATACTGCCTTCATCAGCTAATAATTTAAGTTTAATCTTACGTGATGCGGCAAGCGAGATCTCGGAGATGGAGAAGAACGCACTTACAGCGATCAGGCAGAATATAATGAATATACTGTTTAACATATCTTATCCGGCGAAACGCCAGATCCTCGGAAGGGAAGTTTATAAATCCGTGTGGTAACGTTTAATGAAAACCGGCTCGTAGCAGTGAGCCGATAAGTTCAGGGCTAGTATAGCGTAAGCTACTGTAAAGTCGCCAGAGGGTTCATTTTCAACTCCGACAAGTTCCCCCTACGCCAGCGTCGTCACGCGTCAGGCGGCAGGCAAACGCCGATCCCGCCAATCCCGCAGTAACCGTATGGATTTTTGTGCAGATACTGTTGGTGTTCATCTTCGGCGTAGTAAAACGGCGTCGCATGGGCGATTTCCGTGGTAATAGGGCGATGGTCTCCGGCGGCGGCCATTGCCGACTGAAAGCGCTCGCGACTGGCGTGAGCGGCGGCATTCTGCTCCGGCGTTAAGGGATAAATCGCAGAACGGTATTGCGTACCGTGATCGTTACCCTGTTGCATCCCCTGCGTCGGATCGTGATTTTCCCAGAAGGTCTGTAAAAGCTGCTCATAACGGATAACGGCAGGATCGTACACTATCCGTACCGCTTCGGCATGACCGGTCTGCCCGGAGCAGACTTCCCGGTAGGTTGGATTAGGCGTGTAACCGCCTGCATACCCTGCCGCGGTGCTATATACGCCGGGCAATTGCCAGAATAAACGTTCTACGCCCCAGAAACAGCCCATAGCGAAGTAGGCGATCTCCATCCCGGCAGGGACATTGGTCATAGAGTGTTCATTTACCGCATGCAGAGTGGCGATCGGCATCGGGGTGTTGCGTCCTGGTAACGCATCTGCTTGAGTAACAAGATGTTTTTTATCAAATAAACTCATGAGCTATTCTCCCGAAAGCGTTAATTGGCGTTAAGGTTGTAACGAGACGCATCTTTGCACACAATAACAACATTAATGTATCTGGATTTAACCATAAGAAATATTTGGGCAGTCGTCTGCTTTTCAATCGCAATTGTTGATTTTATGTTAAGCCGCGGAGCGGTAGTGTGATTTTTTCCAGGGGTGGGAATAGGGGATATTCAGGAGAAAATGTGCCACATATCCGTCAGTTATGTTGGGTTAGCTTACTGTGCCTGAGCAGTTCTGCGGTAGCCGCAAATGTTCGTCTGAAAGTCGAAGGGCTATCCGGAGAGCTGGAAAAAAACGTTCGCGCACAGCTCTCTACGATTCAGAGCGATGAGGTGACGCCGGATCGGCGCTTTCGCGCCCGAGTTGATGATGCGATTCGCGAAGGGCTTAAAGCGTTAGGCTATTACGAACCCACTATCAAATTCGACTTGCTTCCACCGCCTGCGAAAGGACGGCAGGTATTAATCGCCAGGGTTACGCCCGGCCAGCCGGTGTTGATTGGCGGTACAGAAGTCATTTTACGCGGCGGCGCGCATACGGACAAAGATTATCTGGCCTTACTGAAAACGCGTCCGGCAATCGGCACGGTGCTGAACCAGGGAGACTATGACAATTTTAAAAAGTCGTTAACCAGCGTGTCGCTACGTAAAGGCTATTTCGACAGCGAATTCGTTAAAAGTCAGTTGGGAATTGCTCTGGGCCGTCATCAGGCGTTTTGGGATATTGATTATGATAGCGGTGAGCGCTATCGCTTCGGACCTGTCACCTTCGAAGGTTCGCAGATTCGTGATGAATATTTACAAAATCTGTTGCCGTTTAAAGAGGGCGATGAGTACGAGTCGAAAGATTTGGCGGAACTAAACCGCCGACTTTCCGCTACCGGATGGTTTAATTCTGTCGTGGTGGCGCCGGAATTTGAGAAATCGCGTAAAACAAAAATTCTGCCGTTAAAAGGCGTGGTATCGCCGCGAACCGAAAATACGATTGAAACCGGGGTGGGGTACTCCACCGACGTCGGGCCGCGCGTGAAAGCGTCGTGGAAAAAACCGTGGATGAACTCTTACGGTCATAGTCTGACCACCAGCACCAGTATATCTGCGCCGGAACAGGTGCTGGATTTTAGTTATAAAATGCCGCTGCTGAAAAACCCGCTGGAGCAATACTATCTGGTACAGGGCGGTTTTAAACGTACCGATTTGAATGATACGGAGCAGGACTCGACCACGCTTGCCGTGTCGCGTTACTGGGACCTTTCCAGCGGTTGGCAGCGGGCGATTAACCTGCGCTGGAGTTTCGACCACTTTACCCAGGGGAACGTCACCAATACCACCATGCTGTTCTACCCGGGCGTGATGATCAGCCGAACCCGCTCGCGAGGGGGACTGATGCCAACCTGGGGCGATTCGCAGCGCTATTCAGTAGACTATTCGAATACGGCCTGGGGCTCCGACGTGGATTTCTCCGTGCTGCAGGCGCAAAACGTCTGGATTCGGACTTTGTACGATCGCCACCGTTTTGTGATGCGCGCCAATTTGGGCTGGATAGAAACCGGTGATTTCGACAAAGTTCCGCCGGATTTACGTTTCTTCGCCGGGGGCGACCGCAGTATTCGCGGCTATAAATACAAATCTATTTCGCCTAAAGATAGCGACGGCAATCTTAAAGGCGCCTCAAAACTGGCAACCGGATCGCTGGAGTACCAGTATAACGTCACCGGCAAATGGTGGGGGGCGGTGTTTGTCGATAGCGGCGAGGCGGTGAGTGATATTCGCCGTAGCGATTTCAAAACCGGGACCGGGGTCGGCGTGCGCTGGGCGTCGCCGGTTGGGCCTGTCAAACTCGATTTTGCCGTACCGGTCGGCGACAAAGACGAACACGGTTTACAGTTTTATATCGGTCTGGGGCCTGAATTATGAGTTTATGGAAGAAAATAAGCCTCGGCGTGTTGATTTTCATTGTGGTGTTACTGGCGAGCGTTGCGTTTCTGGTCGGGACGACGACGGGGCTGCATCTGGTATTCAGTGCGGCGAACCGCTGGGTGCCGGGGCTGGAGATTGGGCAGGTCACCGGCGGCTGGCGGGACTTATCGTTAAAAAATATCCGCTATGAGCAGCCGGGCGTTGCGGTGAATGCGGGCGAAATTCATCTGGCCGTCGGGCTTGATTGCCTGTGGCGCAGTAGCCTGTGCGTCAATGATCTGGCGCTAAAAGACATTAATGTCGCTATCGACAGCAAAAAAATGCCACCCTCCGAACCGGCGCAAGAAGAGGAAGAAAGCGGACCGCTGAACCTCTCCACCCCCTGGCCCATCACGCTGTCGCGCGTGGCGTTGAATAACATCAATATCAAGATTGATGACACTACCGTTTCGGTGCTGGATTTTACCTCCGGGCTGGCATGGCAGGAGAAAAACCTGACCCTGAAACCGACGCGGCTTCAGGGATTGCTGATCGCGCTGCCGAAGGTCGCTGACGTGGCGCAGGAAGAGGTGGTTGAACCCAAAATCGAGAAACCTCAACCGGATGAAAAGCCGCTTGGCGAAACGCTAAAAGATCTGTTTGCAAAACCAGTAATGCCGGAGATGACCGATGTTCACCTGCCGCTCAATCTGAATATCGAGTCATTTCGCGGCGAGCAGCTACGCATCACCGGCGATACCGATCTGACGGTGCGCACGATGCTGCTTAAAGTCAGCAGTATCGACGGTAATATGAAGCTGGATACTCTGGATATCGACGCCAACCAGGGCACGGTGAAAGCCTCCGGTACGGCGCAGCTCGCCAATAACTGGCCGGTTGATATTACGCTCAACAGTACGCTGAATATCGATCCGCTAAAGGGTGAAAAGATAAAACTCAAGGTCGGCGGCGCGTTACGCGAACAACTGGAGGTCGGGGTGAACCTTTCCGGGCCGATGGATGTCGCGCTTCGCGCCCAGACGCGGCTGGCGGAGGCCGGTTTACCGCTCAATCTTGAAGTCGTCAGCCAACGCATTGCCTGGCCATTGACGGGTGATACCCAGTTTCAGGCTGACGATCTGAAGCTCAAACTGAGCGGTAAGATGACCGACTATACGTTGTCGATGCGAACCGCCGTGAAAGGACAAGATATTCCGCCGGCGACCATTACGCTGGATGCTAAAGGGAATGAGCGGCAGATTAATCTCGATAAACTCACCGTCGCCGCTCTGGAGGGAAAAACCGAACTGAAAGCGCTGGTGGACTGGCAGCAGGCGATTAGCTGGCGTGGCGAACTGACGCTGAATGGCATCAATACCGCTAAAGAGATCCCGGACTGGCCCGCGAAGCTTAACGGCGTCATGAAAACCAAAGGCAGCCTCTACGGCGGCACCTGGCAGATGGATGTCCCGGAGCTCAAGCTGACCGGCAATGTGAAGCAGAACAGCGTTAACGTCAACGGGACGCTAAAGGGCAACAGCTACATGCAGTGGACGATCCCGGGGCTGCACCTTGCGCTGGGCCCAAACAGCGCCGATATAAAAGGCGAGCTTGGCGTTAAGGAGCTGAATCTTGACGCCGCCATCGATGCGCCAGGGCTGGATAATGCGCTGCCAGGACTGGGCGGCATGGCAAAAGGAATCGTTAAAGTCCGCGGTACGGTAGAAGCGCCGCAGCTGTTGGCGGATATCACCGCCCGCGGCCTGCGCTGGCAGGAGCTGTCTGTCGCCCAGGCGCGCATTGAGGGCGATATTAAATCCACCGATCAGATAGCGGGCCATCTCAACGTTCGCGTAGAGCGGATTTCGCAACCCGACGTTAACATCAATCTGGTGACGCTTGACGCCAAAGGCAGCGAGAAGCAGCATCAGCTACAGCTCCGTGTTCAGGGAGAACCGGTATCCGGTCAACTCTCCCTGACAGGCAGTTTTGATCGCGAGGCGGCGCGCTGGAAAGGGACGTTAAGCGACACCCGTTTCCAGACGCCAGTGGGGCCATGGTCGTTGACCCGCGCGATTGCGCTGGACTACCGTAATAAAGAACAGAAAATCAGTATCGGGCCGCATTGTTGGCTGAACCCGAACGCCGAGCTGTGCATCCCGCAAACCATTGATGCGGGCGCCGCAGGACGGGCGGTGGTCAATCTCAACCGCTTTGATCTGGCGATGCTGAAGCCATTTATGCCTGATACCACTCAGGCCAGCGGGATCTTTAGCGGGAAAGCGGACGTGTCGTGGGACACCACCCAGGAGGGATTACCGCAGGGGAAGGTCACGCTTTCCGGTCGTAATGTGAAGGTCACGCAGACCGTCAATGACGCGCCATTACCGGTCGCGTTTGAGACGCTGAACCTCAGCGCCGATCTGCACAATAATCGCGCCGAGCTGGGATGGCTGATTCGCCTGACGAACAATGGTCAATTCGATGGCCAGGTGCAGGTAACCGATCCTCAGGGGCGGCGCAATCTCGGCGGTAACGTCAACATGCGCAATCTCAATCTGGCGATGGTCAACCCTGTCTTTTCGCGCGGCGAAAAAGCGGCGGGAATGTTAAACGCCAGGCTACGTCTGGGCGGCGATGTGCAAAGCCCGCAGTTGTTTGGTCAGTTGCAGCTTAGCGCGCTGGATATTGACGGTAATTTTATGCCGTTTGAGATGCAGCCGAGCCAGCTCACCATGAACTTTAGCGGGACGCGTTCGACACTCGCCGGTATCGTGCGAACACAACAAGGGCAAATTAACCTGAACGGTAACGCCGACTGGAGTCAGATTGACAACTGGCGCGCGCGGGTGACGGCGAAAGGCAGCCGGGTGCGGATTACCGTTCCGCCGATGGTGCGCCTGGATGTCTCGCCGGATGTGGTCTTTGACGCGACGCCTTCGCTGTTCACGTTGGATGGGCGTGTGGACGTTCCGTGGGCACGAATTGTGGTGCACGACCTGCCGGAGAGCGCGGTCGGCGTCTCCAGCGATGTGGTTATGCTCAACAATGACTTGCAACCAGAAACGCCGCAGACAGCGTCTATTCCCATCAACAGTAATCTGACGGTCCACGTCGGCAACAACGTGCGCATCGACGCCTTCGGGCTTAAAGCGCGTTTGACCGGCGATTTGAAAGTCGCGCAGGATAAGCAGGGGCTGGGGCTGAATGGTCAAATCAATATTCCTGACGGCCGATTCCGCGCCTACGGCCAGGACCTGCTTGTCCGTAAAGGCGAGCTGCTGTTCTCCGGCCCGCCGGATCAGCCGCTGCTCAATATCGAAGCGATCCGTAACCCTGACGCCACCGAAGACGATGTCATTGCGGGCGTGCGCGTCACAGGCACTGCTGATGAACCCAAAGCGGAAATCTTCTCCGATCCGGCGATGCCGCAGGCTGAAGCGCTTTCTTATCTGCTGCGTGGGCAGGGGTTGGACAGCAATCAGAGTGATAGCGCAGCAATGACTTCCATGCTTATTGGCCTGGGGGTTGCGCAAAGTGGTCAGGTTGTGGGTAAAATCGGAGAGACATTCGGTGTAAGTAATCTGGCGCTGGACACGCAAGGGGTGGGCGATTCGTCCCAGGTTGTGGTCAGCGGCTATGTACTGCCGGGTCTACAGGTGAAGTATGGTGTAGGGATATTTGACTCTCTGGCGACGCTCACGTTACGTTATCGCCTGATGCCTAAGCTATATCTGGAAGCAGTGTCTGGCGTAGATCAGGCACTTGATTTGCTCTATCAGTTTGAGTTTTAGCAATGCGAATATTTGTCTATGGCAGTTTACGACAGAAACAAGGCAACAGTCACTGGATGACCAATGCCCAATTGCTTGGCGATTACCGTATCGATAACTACCAGTTGTATAGTCTGGGCCACTATCCAGGCGCAGTTCCGGGAAACGGAGCGGTATACGGTGAAGTTTATCGAATTGATAACGCCACGCTGGCCGAACTTGATGCTTTGCGCACCAGGGGCGGTGAATACGCACGCCAGTTAATCCAGACGCCTTACGGCAGCGCATGGATGTATGTATATCAACGTCCTGTTGATGGGTTAACTCTGATTGAAAGCGGTGACTGGTTAGACAGAAACCAGCCCTGAACTGAACACGCCACCCTCGGGTGGCGTTGTTTTTTACATTCTGGCTGATGGCGCTAGCGCCGGGCACGATGAGCTCTTATTCTGCCGTAGATCAATAATGACGCGCCGCCCAGGATAACAATGCATCCGAGAACCATAAATCCCTGCATATAGCTGCCGGTTGTCCGGTAAAAATAGCCGACCATTAGGCCTGCCAGCGTACCGCCGCCGCCGGCGCCGATGCCATTAATAATACCGGAGGCTGGGCCAATCGCATGGGGTTTAACGTTCGACTGGATAATCGACCAGATGTTGGGGGTAAAGCTGGCGGCATAATAACCCATCGCCAGGGTAATGAGCGTGATTTTAAAGCCCGGCGCATCGACAAATGGCAGGAGAAATAACATCACGCCGGGGATTAGTAGGCCCAGTGAAGCAATAAGTACACGCTTTTGTGTCTTATCACTGATCCATGAGATAGGGATTGCCAGTATAACCGCAGTCAGATAAGGCAGAGAACTGACCAATGCTTTACTGAATCCGGTATAGCCGAGAGAATTGACAACCATGGGGATCCATAACGTAATTCCCCAGAATAACATCCCTTGAGTGATGTAGGTAAAAATAAGGAGTAGGAAGGGGGTTCCGCCCAGCGATTCCAGGGTAAGTTTAGTTTTCTCTGTTGGCGCCGGCGCACGATAATAAGGCGCTTCTTCCTGTTTTTTCAGCATTGTTATATAAAGTGGAACCACAACAACAATGCCGATCACACCAGTGATAATAAAAACATTTCGCCAACCGAAGGCAGCATCCAGCGGAGACAAAATCATAAATCCCAGGCCTAATGCCAGGAACTGTCCATAATACTGGATAATGCTGTTCGCCTGCGTCCGTTCTTTGTCTGAAAACCAGTCGCTGGCGAAGCGGGACTGCTGCGGCCAATAAATGCCTTCGGTAATGCCAAGCACCAGCCGACAAATCAAAATAACGTACACTGACGAGGTAAATCCGACAAAAACGGTCGCAATCGACCAGATTAGCACCATCAGAATGACTATTTTTTTCGGATCGTATCGCTGGGTAAATACGCCGCCAAAAATATTTGAAAAGGCATAGCCAATAAGAAATATGGTTAATACAATGCTGGCCGTTGCGCCATCAATATTCAGGTCGTGTGTAATCGTAGGTAACGTAACGGAAAGATTAGAACGGTCAAGATAAGCAACAAAAAGGCCGAACATTAATGTCGCGCCGATCCGTAGCCATTTTTGCATTGAGGTCATTTTTCAACTCCGTTTGGCCGCGCGCCAAAATCAATTTGACGAAATAATATCTCACCGGATTTTATGGTCATTTGTGGTACCAGCACATGCGTCCCCGTGAGCGTTTCACCATGAATATCGGCAAATTCAACATGCCTGTTTTTTAATTTAAAGATGGCGATATCGGCAAATGCCCCAGGGGCCAGCGTACCAATTTCTGCTGCCATGCCCAATAAAACTGCTGGGGTATGGGTACAGGCGTTAATGACATCGGTAAGCGCGACGCCGAGTGCTAAATATTTCGATAAAACCCATGGTAAGGCGTAAACAGGCCAGGCGAGTTTAGTGATGGTTGAGAGATCGCTACTGATGATATCCGGAAGAAAGCCATTGGCGATGGCCCGGCGTGCCGTGTTCATCGAAAAATGGCTGCGACCATTGGCGGCATCAAATATAACGCCTCTTTCCCTTGCCTGACGGACTTCGGCTAAGACAGCGCCTTCATCAGTAAGAATGGTGCTACCTTTGCCGTGAAACGCATGAGCGATAATATCGCCGCGGCGTAGCAAGGAGACAAGTTCTTTCATGGGAACGACGGGATGAGTCGAGTGTATTGCCACGGGGCACCTTAAATCGTTGGCAATACGAAGGGATTCAGTCAGCGGTTTTAATCCATATTCAGCAATGTCCTCAGTCTGAACCTTGAGTTTTAATCCCTGAAGAACGTTGCGATACTGGCGAAACAGCGCGTGGATCTTATTTTCATCAATATTGTCAGGATCATAATTTTCTTGTGACCAGGTTTGGCCCGGCGGCGACACGGTCAGAAACGCTTTGATTCGAACTTTGCTGGCGCAAATCACCGTTCGGTAGAAGGCATCAAAGTTTGCCGTACCGGCAGAACCTGCATCCACGACGGTGGTGACGCCATTCGGCGGCATGTACATATCAGGCCTGACGCCGCCTTCCGTCGCGTCATAAAAAACATGCGCGTGATAATCGATAAGACCGGGAGTGACGATCATGCCGTCGGCATGGATAATCCGGGTCTCCGAAGTTACAGGATATTTATCGGCATCAACGATAATATCGTTAATGATGCGTAAATTGTTAATCTCATTAATATTACGAGCGGGATCGATGATATGTCCACCGGTAATTAATATATCATTTTTCATCATAATCTCTTAAAATAGTAAATAATTGTGGCAGCCCTTAAAAATATATTAAAAAGTGTGTTTTGAGCGGATATTATGTTGGATTAAAAATACGGTTATTGGTAGGGAGAGCTTAGGATACCTTATTAAAAAGGTAATCGGGCCTATGCACTAAATAAGAATTTGGCGCTTGCTAATATTTAGGGCGTAAGTCCAGAGGAGTCTGCGGGCATTCACAAAACAATTATTATCTTAAGCTTTTTAGAGAAAATGTGAGCGTATTCAACCCTTTTTAATAAAAAATAAGGTAGAGTTTTATTCATTCCGTGAATGTTAAACTAATAATGATAAAAATTGTGTTCTATTCATTAGCCAATAAAAAGGCCCTCATTACTATGAGAGCCTTTATCTTGACGATTATGTAAAAGCGAACTTATTTCTTCGCTGCGCGCTCGAAGGAGGCAACGATTTCCGCTTTAGCCGCTTCGGCGTTGTCCCAACCGTCAACTTTCACCCATTTGCCTTTTTCGAGATCTTTATAATGCTCGAAGAAATGAGTGATCTGCGCTTTCAGCAGTTCCGGCAGATCGTTCACATCTTTAATGTGATCGTACTCTTTGCTCAGTTTGGTGTGCGGTACGGCAACCAGTTTCGCATCTTCACCGGATTCGTCGGTCATTTTCAGTACGCCAACCGGACGGCAACGGATGACGGCGCCTGGCTGCAGCGGGTACGGCGTCGGGACCAGAACGTCTACCGGGTCGCCGTCCAGAGACAGGGTATGGTTGATG
Organism: Salmonella sp. SAL04213; assembly: GCF_046550535.1. NCBI lineage: Bacteria > Pseudomonadati > Pseudomonadota > Gammaproteobacteria > Enterobacterales > Enterobacteriaceae > Salmonella > Salmonella sp. SAL04213. Next base: position 57,518 of record NZ_JBGDXS010000003.1, read on the forward strand.
TAACCGTAGTTGCACGGATAGAACATCGCGGTGGACATGAAGCGGTCAACGAACAGCGCGCCGCTCTCTTTGTCAACTTCGTATTTGATCGGATCTGCGTTAGCCGGGATCTCGATAACGACGTAGATATCTTCCGGCAGTTCTTTACCCGCCGGGACGTTGAGTAAGCTCATGTCTGTTTCCTTTGAATTTATGACAAACAAGTGGCGAGTATTATAGCCAACTCACGCCGAAAGTCTTCGCTTGTTTTCGTTTCCGCCTCATCTGGCGCGTCGTTGCGGAGCATAAACGACAAAGGTTAAGAACCGGAAAAATCACGGGCCTGATAAGGCAACGCCGCCATCGGACATGTTATTGCCCAATGGCGGCTTCATGCGTTATTCCGCATGGTGGTAAAGATTACGCGTCCGGGTATTCGCGGATAAAGCGTTCCACATCGTCAACCATATGGCGGTTGCCGACGAAGAACGAGCGGCGCTGGTGCAGGCTTTCCGGAATGATATCCAGAATACGTTCTTTACCATCGCTTGCTTTGCCGCCGGCCTGTTCCGCGAGAAACGCCATCGGGTTGCACTCATACAGCAGACGCAGTTTTCCCTGCGGATGGCTGGCGGTGCTGGGGTAGAGATAGATGCCGCCTTTCAGCAGGTTGCGGTGGAAATCGGCCACCAGAGAGCCAATGTAACGTGAGGTATAAGGGCGACTTGTTGAACTATCCTCTTCCTGGCAGAATTTGATGTACTTCTTCACGCCATTCGGGAACTTAATGTAGTTGCCTTCGTTAATGGAGTAGGTTTTACCCTTTTCCGGGAAACGCATACGTTCCTGGCACAGACAGAACACGCCCAACGACGGATCGTAGGTGAAAGCGTGTACGCCGCAGCCGGTGGTGTAAACCAGCATGGTGGACGAGCCATACACGACATATCCCGCAGCGACCTGTTTGTTGCCGGGTTGCAGGAAATCTTCTTCGGTGACCGGCGTGCCGACAGGCGTCACGCGGCGATAAATCGAGAAAATCGTACCGACAGAGACGTTAACGTCGATGTTAGAAGAGCCATCCAGAGGGTCCATCAGCACCACATATTTCGCGTGTTCGCAGCCTTCAAAGACGACAATTTCGTCCTCTTCTTCCGATGCGATGCCCGCTACAATATCGCGCGCTTTTAGTGCAGCTTTCAGTTTCTCGTTCGCGAACAGATCGAGTTTCTGCTGAACCTCGCCCTGTACGTTCTCAGCACCGCTGGCACCCAGGATATCGACCAGACCGGCCTTGTTGATATCGCGGTGGATGATCTTGGCGCCCAATTTTATTGCCGACAGCAAAGCAGTGAGCTCACCGGTAGCCTGAGAGAACTCGTGCTGCTTTTCGACAATAAATTCACCTAACGTTTTCATAACACTTTCCCTGCAATTGATTGGAGTAAAGCGACCGTAACAATCTTAACAAACATTTCAGATGATGCGCTCAGGTGAATCGCGCCAGCAAAGTACAGATTTACCTGAAATGCGTTTCTCACTTGCCAGACATGTGCGTAAAATGGCTCGCAGATAAAAAAAGGATAGTGACGTATGCGCATTCATATTTTGGGAATTTGTGGCACTTTCATGGGGGGGCTGGCGATGCTGGCTCGCTCGCTTGGTCATGAAGTAACGGGTTCGGACGCCAATGTGTATCCGCCGATGAGTACCTTACTTGAGAAGCAAGGCATTGATCTGATCCAGGGTTATGACGCCAGTCAGCTCGATCCGCAGCCGGATCTGGTGATTATCGGCAATGCGATGACGCGCGGGAATCCGTGCGTGGAAGCGGTGCTGGAAAAAAACATTCCCTTTATGTCTGGTCCACAGTGGCTGCATGACTTTGTGTTGCGCGACCGCTGGGTACTGGCGGTCGCCGGTACCCACGGCAAAACCACGACCGCAGGCATGGCGACCTGGATACTGGAAGCGTGCGGGTACAAACCGGGCTTCGTGATTGGCGGCGTACCGGGCAACTTTGAGGTTTCCGCGCGCCTGGGCGAGAGCCCGTTCTTTGTTATCGAAGCGGATGAGTACGACTGCGCGTTCTTTGATAAACGTTCTAAATTTGTGCATTACTGCCCGCGTACGCTGATCCTCAACAACCTTGAGTTTGATCATGCCGACATCTTCGACGATCTGAAAGCGATCCAGAAGCAGTTCCACCACCTGGTGCGCATCGTGCCGGGGCAGGGGCGCATCATCTGGCCGGAAAACGACATCAACCTGAAACAGACCATGGCGCTGGGCTGCTGGAGCGAGCAGGAGCTGGTGGGCGAGCAGGGACACTGGCAGGCGAAGAAGCTGACTACGGATGCTTCCGAGTGGGAAGTGTGGCTGGACGGCGAAAAAGTCGGCGATGTGAAATGGGGCCTGGTCGGCGAACATAACATGCACAACGGTCTGATGGCGATTGCCGCCGCGCGCCACGTGGGCGTCGCGCCCGCAGAAGCGGCCAGTGCGCTGGGGTCATTTATTAACGCCCGCCGCCGTCTGGAGCTACGCGGTGAAGCGAACGGCGTGACGGTGTATGACGATTTTGCTCACCATCCGACGGCAATTCTGGCCACGCTGGCGGCGCTGCGCGGTAAAGTGGGCGGCACCGCGCGCATTATCGCAGTACTGGAGCCGCGCTCTAACACGATGAAGATGGGGTTATGCAAGGATGACCTGGCGCCGTCGTTAGGGCGTGCGGATGAAGTGTTCCTGCTGCAGCCGCCGCATATTCCGTGGCAAGTGGCGGAAGTCGCTGAAGCCTGCGTACAGCCTGCTCACTGGAGTGGCGATGTCGATACGCTGGCGGAAATGGTGGTGAAAACCGCACAGCCTGGCGATCACATCCTGGTGATGAGCAACGGCGGTTTCGGCGGCATCCATCAGAAATTGCTGGATGGGCTGGCGAAAAAAGCACTGGTTGTGGAGTAAAAAATGCCCGGTGGCGCTGCGCTTACCGGGCCTACAATACGTACATTCCCGTAGGCCGGATAAGGCGCCAGCGCCGCCATCCGGCAGACGCTATCAACGTGTAAAATTACCCTTCGTTTTCCGCCAGCTCGCGCAGATACTGGAAGATCTGACGCGCTGATTTCGGCGGTTTGTTGCCTTCTTTCTCTTTCTTCGCATTGCGGATCAATGAACGAAGCTGTTGACGATCGGCGTGCGGCCACAGGGCCAGTACTTCGGCTACCGCGTCATCGCCTTCGACGATCAGACGATCGCGCAGATGCTCAAGCTTGTGAAACAGCACCACCTGCTGATTATGGCGGTTCTTCAGCTTGTCCAGCGCCTGGCGAATAGGTTCAACGTCGCGTTGGCGCAGCATTTTTCCGATAAGCTGCAACTGGCGGCGGCGTCCTTCCATTTTGATTCGCTGGGCCAGTTCAATGGCGTCGCGCAGATCGGCGTCCAGCGGGATCTTATCCAGCGCGTTTTTCCCCAGATCCACCAGTTCCGCGCCCAGGCGTTTTAATTCCTCGGCATCGCGTTTAATTTCACTTTTACTGACCCAGATAATTTCTTCGTCTTCGTCTTCGATGTCATCACCGGGAACGTCGTCGAGCCAGTCTTCGGGCTGCTTTGTCATGTCAGGCTCCTTAAAAAAAGAGGCTAATGTTACCAGTTAAGATGCGCACTGAAAAACGGTTCTCTGTTAGACTTCAGAGAAACTCTCTCTACATTATGGCATTTGCAATGAAAGTAATCTCACAAGTTGAAGCGCAGCGTAAGATTCTGGAAGAAGCAGTTTCGACAGCGCTGGAGTTAGCCTCAGGCAAATCGGATGGGGCGGAAGTCGCCGTCAGCAAGACCACCGGCATTAGCGTCAGCACCCGTTATGGTGAAGTAGAGAATGTCGAATTTAATAGCGACGGCGCGCTGGGCATTACGGTGTATCACCAGAACCGCAAAGGCAGCGCCTCTTCGACGGATTTAAGCCCGCAGGCGATTGCCCGTACCGTGCAGGCCGCGCTGGATATCGCGCGTTACACGTCGCCGGACCCGTGCGCAGGCGTGGCGGACAAAGAACTGCTGGCGTTTGACGCGCCGGATCTGGACTTGTTCCACCCGGCAGAGGTTACGCCAGACGAAGCCATTGAACTGGCCGCGCGTGCGGAACAGGCTTCTCTAAAGGCGGATAAACGCATCACCAATACCGAAGGCGGGAGCTTTAACAGCCATTACGGCATTAAAGTGTTCGGCAACAGCCACGGCATGTTGCAGGGATATTGCTCTACGCGCCATTCGCTCTCAAGCTGCGTCATCGCCGAAGAGAACGGCGATATGGAGCGTGATTACGCTTACACCATCGGTCGGGCAATGGCGGATCTGCAAGCGCCGGAATGGGTCGGGGCCGAGTGCGCGCGTCGTACCTTATCCCGCCTGTCGCCGCGTAAGCTTTCCACCATGAAAGCGCCGGTCATTTTCGCCAATGAAGTGGCGACAGGGCTATTTGGTCATCTGGTCGGGGCGATTGCCGGCGGCGCGGTATACCGTAAATCCACTTTTCTGCTCGACTCGCTGGGCAAACAAATTCTGCCGGAATGGTTAACCATCGAAGAACACCCGCATCTGCTAAAAGGGCTGGCGTCTTCACCGTTCGACAGCGAAGGCGTGCGTACAGAGCGCCGGGACATTGTGAAGGATGGCGTACTGACGCAATGGTTGCTGACCAACTATTCCGCCCGCAAACTGGGGCTGAAAAGTACCGGTCATGCCGGCGGCATTCATAACTGGCGTATCGCCGGGCAGGGGCTGAACTTTGAGCAGTTGCTAAAAGAGATGGGCACCGGCCTGGTGGTGACGGAACTGATGGGCCAGGGCGTCAGCGGTATTACCGGCGACTACTCCCGCGGCGCTGCGGGATTCTGGGTTGAAAATGGTGAAATCCAGTACCCGGTAAGTGAAATTACCATTGCCGGTAATTTAAAAGAGATGTGGCGTAATATTGTCACCGTGGGTGATGATATTGAAACGCGCAGTAATATACAGTGCGGTTCGGTATTGTTACCGGAGATGAAAATCGCCGGACAATAATACCCGTCATACTTCAGGCTGCAGGCGCGTTGGCTGCCTGCAACTCGAATTATTCAGGGTATTACACTTATCGTTAATAATAAAAAAGGAAGTGAGCAATGCGTAAAAGCCTGTTAGCTATTCTTGCTGTGTCATCGCTGGTATTCGGTTCGGCTGTTTTTGCTGCCGATCTTGAAGATAATATGGATATTCTCAATGATAACCTGAAAGTTGTTGAGAAAACGGATAGTGCCCCTGAACTGAAAGCGGCATTAACCAAAATGCGCGCGGCCGCGCTGGATGCTCAAAAAGCTACGCCGCCAAAGCTGGAAGATAAAGCGCCGGATAGCCCGGAAATGAAGGATTTTCGTCACGGTTTTGACATTCTGGTCGGCCAAATTGATGGCGCGCTGAAGCTGGCGAACGAAGGTAACGTTAAAGAAGCGAAAGCGGCGGCGGAAGCGCTAAAAACCACCCGCAATACGTATCATAAAAAGTATCGTTAATCTTTGTGGGATGGCGGCTTCGCTTTATCCGCAGGTCGCCATCCGGCAAACTGTAATACCCATCACACTTTCTCACTTTATACGACAACGTTATTGTTTCGCCATTTCCTCTTTATGCCGCGATAGATCTCACACTTTCCCGGCGATAATTCATTAATGCCGCCTTTTCTGTGGCGCAGATCACCTATCCCACTCGCGTTTCCACTTCGAGGTGGAAAATAACTCGCTACAAACTTTTAACCCTTACCGCTAGTTTTATCTCATTGCCATTAACGGGGTGAGACGCGTGGATAACGGAGCAGTAAAACACGATGCTGGTGAGCGAATTAACGAACTGGCTGAACAGGTGTTAACGCAGGTGGATAGCCTGCTGGGGCGGCATCACATTGTCCCCAATGCGGTACAGACGCAAATGCTGACCTCGCACGTTCGCGCGATGGCGCACCGGTCAATTACCGGCGAGCCTTTACCGGAAGTCGATGCCAGCTTGTTTGATGAAATCTCAGCCGAATCAATGGCGCTCGCCCGCGAAATCGTGGCGGCGTTTGGCAACCTTCCTGACGAAGAAGCCTGGCTATTATCGGTACATTTTGAAGTCGCGAAAGACAACCTCTAAGGAGCAAAAAATGGAACAGATTACCGTCGTGATTGGCGATCGCCTGGGTAAAGGCCAGAAAGTAGCGGCAGGCGTGGAAAAAGCGGGCGGTCGCGCGGTCGTCGTACCGGGCGTCGCGGCAGACATGAAGCTGGGCGATGTGATGAAAGCGGAAAACGCCACCTTCGGCATTTCATTTTGCGGCAGCGGCGGCGCGGGCGCTATCACCGCGCAAAACAAGCATGGCTACAAAGCCAAATATGGAATGCGGTCAGTGGATGAAGGCGTCACCGCTATTAATGAAGGCTGCAACGTGTTGGGTTTCGGCTTTATGGATAAAGAAGAGCTCGGCGAGCGCCTGGTGCAGGCGTGGCAAAAGAAATACGGCGCCTGATGATGAAAGAGCAATTCACCACCACGGTGAGAGTAAAAGGCAAGGGCGACGCCAAAGCACGCGCCTTTGCCGATGCGCTGAACCATGTTCAGTCGGCGGTGATGAGAGAGTCGCCGTATATCTTACTGCGTATTGAGCCACAGGATGTGCGGATTGTTCAGGCGCATGAGTCGGTGCGTAAAGAGGCCTTTCTGTTTTTCTTTTTGCGCCGGGAACGACGCACTTACAGCGTGGAGCTGGATGTGACCGTCAACGTGACCGCCATCAATCTCGACAGGGTGGATTTCGTCGCGAAACGCTGATTTTTATTAAAAAGGCATAGTTATGTTCCTGATAATACTAATTAAATCGCTCATTATCGGCGCGCTGGTCGGCGTAGGGGTGGGCGCTGGGGCTGCACGCATGTTTCACGCGCCAACCACGCAGGGGATGGGCGCGTTCCGTACGTTGGGCGAACTCAACTCCTGTGAAGGCGACCCGGCATCTCACTTCTCCTTTGGGCTGGGTTTCTTCTTTAACGCCTGGGCGTCGTCTGTGGCGGCCGGATCGTTCACCCAGGATGTCGATCACCGCATCATCCCTAACTGGGGCGCGGCGGCGCTAATGATCAAAAACCGTAACGTCGGCGAGACGCTGCACGACCCGAAAAAAATGGCGATCGCCTGCGCCGTCATCGGCATGATTGTCGTAACGTTCCTTAACCTGACCGCCTCATCCGTGCCAGAAGCGCTACAGGTGACGGCGGTTAAGGTGCTGGTACCGGCGGCAAACCTGCTGGTCAACATCGTCATGCCTGTGATCTTCTGGTTAGCGGCGATCGACGCTGGTAAAAAATCGGGCTTCTGGGCCACCGTTTTCGGCGGCGCGGCGCAGCTCATCATGGGGAACGCCGTACCGGGGCTGGTGCTGGGTATTTTGATCGGTAAAGGCGTAGAAGAGAGCGGCTGGAACCATGTCACCAAAGTGATGATGGTCGCCATCGTTTTGCTGTTTGTGTTGAGCGGCTTCTTCCGCGGCTTCGACATGAAAATGATCGAGTCTTTCAACATGACGGTACCGAACTGGCTTGAACTGATCCACAACTCGCTCAGCGGCAAATAACGGAGGCCACAATGGAAGAGAATAAAGGTTTTTGGTATGCCGACTGGTCGTTCCCGATCTTTGTTGGCCTGCTCTCCTCCGGCGTTTTCGCCGGGACGCATATGTACTATCTGTACGGTATCGGCGCATTTAACGAAGTTGCTTTTGTGGCGATGTTGAAAGCGGGGATGGATACCGGCGTCTACGGCGCGGTCGCCGCTTTCGGCGCCAGCTTTTTATTTGCCCGCATTATCGAAGGTTCGCTGGTCGGAATTCTGGATATCGGCGGGGCAATTCAGACCGGCGTGGGCTTAGGGGTTCCGGCGTTACTGCTGGGAGCCGGCTTTGTCTTCCCGGTGGCGAACTTTATCGCTTCGCTGATAACCGGTCTGGTGATTGGCCTGGCGATTGGCTACATCATTATTCTGGCGCGTAAGTTCACCATCAATCAGAGCGACTCCACGTACGGGGCGGACGTCATGATGGGGGCCGGTAACACTTCAGGCCGTTTTCTGGGGCCGTTGATTATCCTCAGCGCCATGACGGCATCGATTCCTATTGGTCTGGGCTCTCTGGTGGGTGCGCTGCTGTTTTATATCTGGCAGAAGCCGATTACCGGCGGCGCGATTTTAGGCGCGATGATCCTCGGTTCCATCTTCCCGATTGCGATTAGCTAACTGTTGATTTGTAGGCCGGATAAGGCGGTTGCGCCGCCATCCGGCAAAGGAGAGAACGATGTTTGATTTACTCCTGCGCCATGCGCGTCTGGTCGATGACACGCTGACTAATATTGCCCTGCAAGATGGCAAAATCGCGGCGTTGGGTGACGTTGATGGTCCGGCGGTGAAAACCATTGACCTGCGCGGCGAGTGTTACGTTAGTGCGGGTTGGATTGATTCTCACGTTCACTGCTACCCAAAATCGCCGATTTACCATGACGAACCGGACAGCGTGGGTATTGCCACTGGCGTTACCACAGTGGTGGATGCAGGCAGCACTGGCGCAGATGATATTGATGATTTTTACACCCTGACCCGTGATGCGGCCACCGACGTTTATGCGCTATTAAATATTTCACGCGTTGGGCTTATTGCCCAAAACGAGCTGGCTAACATGGCCAATATTGACGCCGATGCGGTCCGGCAGGCGGTAAAACGCCATCCGGATTTTATCGTCGGCCTCAAGGCGCGGATGAGCAGCAGCGTGGTAGGCGTTAACGGCATCACGCCGCTGGAACGCGCTAAAGCCATGCAGCAAGAAAACGGCAACCTGCCGCTGATGGTACATATTGGCAATAACCCGCCGGATCTGGACGAAATAGCGGAGCGTCTGACGGCGGGCGATATCATTACCCACTGTTACAACGGTAAGCCGAACCGTATTCTGACGCCGGAAGGCGAGCTGCGCGCCTCGGTGACACGAGCGCTGGCGCGCGGCGTGCGTCTAGACGTTGGACATGGTACCGCCAGTCTGAGCTTTGCGATGGCGAAACGCGCCATTAGCCTGGGGATTTTACCGCATACCATCAGTTCTGATATCTACTGCCGTAACCGCATCAATGGCCCGGTGCATTCGCTGGCTAATGTGATGTCGAAATTCCTCGCCATCGGCATGTCGCTGCCGCAGGTCATTGCGTGCGTGACGGCCAATGCCGCCGATAGCCTGAATCTGAAAACCAAAGGTCGTCTTCAGCCGGGTCTGGATGCCGACCTGACCCTCTTTACGCTTAAACGCCAGCCCACCGTGTTGGTAGACGCGGAAAACGACAGCTTACAGACTGAAGAATTGCTGACGCCGCTTGCCGCGATACGCGCAGGCAAGGGCTATATGACCGAACAAGGGAGCGCGGAACATGCCTTCGATTTTTGAGAAGTATCAATTAAAACAGGTGATTAACGCCTCCGGACGTATGACGGCGCTCGGCGTCTCTACGCCGCGCCCGGAAGTGATAGACGCGGCGATGGCCGGAATGAATCAGTATTTCGAGATGAAAGATCTGGTGAATAAAACCGGCGAGTACATTGCGAAATTGCTGGAGGTGGAAGGGGCGACGGTAGTCTCCTGCGCCAGTGCGGGCCTTGCCCAGTCGGTTGCCGCGGTCCTGGTTCAGGACAGTGACTGGCTGCTGGAAAACCTGCACGTTACACCGATTGAAAATAACGAAATCGTCCTGCCAAAGGGCCACAACGTCAACTTTGGCGCGCCGGTGGGAACGATGGTGGCGCTGGGCGGCGGCAAACTGGTGGAAGCCGGTTACGCCAACGAATGTTCCGCCGCGCAGTTGGCGGCGGCCATTACGCCGCGCACGGCGGCTATTCTCTATATCAAATCTCACCACTGCGTGCAGAAAAGTATGCTCAGCGTGGAGCAGGCTGCGGTGGTGGCGCGCACGCATAATCTCCCGCTGATTGTGGACGCGGCGGCGGAAGAAGATTTGCAGTGCTACTACCGCGTGGGCGCAGATCTCGTTATCTATAGCGGCGCGAAAGCGATTGAAGGGCCGACCAGCGGGCTGGTGATTGGCAAAACGCAGTATGTTGAGTGGGTAAAACGTCAGTCAGCGGGCATTGGCCGGGCGATGAAGGTCGGCAAAGAAGGAATTGTTGGCCTGACCTGCGCCATTGAATTGTACCTGCGGGCGCAAAAAGAGAGCGGCGCGGAGATGGTAGAAAAAATGGCGCCCTTTATCGACACGTTGAACACGTTTAACGGCGTCAGCGCCCGCGTGGTGTGGGACAGCGCCGGACGCGACATCGCGCGCACGGAAATTAAGTTTGATGAAGCCGTTACCGGCATCGCCACTGGCGACCTGGTCGACGCACTGAAGCAAGGGGAATACGCGATTTACTTTCGCGGATACAAAGCCAACGAAGGGATTATTGAAGCGGATGTCCGCAGCGTCGATCGCGCGCAGTTAGCGATTGTGGCGCGTCGTATTGGTGAGGTGATTAATCAGGAGAAAAAAGCATGAAACTGACCCCTAACTTTTACCGCGATCGCGTTTGCCTGAACGTACTGGCCGGTTCGAAAGATAACGCCCGGGAAATCTACGCGGCGGCGGAAGGTCATGTGCTGGTTGGCGTGCTCTCCAAAAACTATCCGGATGTGGTAAGCGCAGTCGCGGATATGCGTGAATATGCGGCGCTTATCGACAATGCGCTCTCCGTCGGACTGGGGGCAGGCGATCCTAACCAGTCGGCGATGGTGAGCGAAATCTCGCGTCAGGTACAGCCGCAGCATGTCAACCAGGTGTTTACCGGCGTAGGGGCCAGCCGGGCGCTGCTGAGGCAAAATGAGACGGTGGTGAACGGTCTTGTCTCGCCGACCGGCACGCCGGGACTGGTGAAAATTTCCACCGGCCCGCTAAGCAGCCGCGCGCCGGACGGCATCGTACCCATAGAAACGGCGATTGCGCTACTCAAAGACATGGGCGGCAGCTCCGTTAAATACTTTCCGATGGGAGGGCTCACCTGTCGCGACGAGTATAAAGCGGTGGCTGACGCCTGCGCCCGCCATGATTTCTGGCTGGAACCGACGGGCGGTATCGATCTGGAAAACTTCGCCGAGATTCTGCACATCGCCCTTGATGCAGGTGTAAGCAAAATCATTCCTCACATTTATAGTTCGATTATTGATAAGGTGAGCGGCAACACCCGTGCGGACGATGTGCGTCAGTTACTCGCTATCGTCCGGTCGCGTGTCGGCTAATCATGAGGAGAGAGACGTGCGATTCCCCAACCAACGTTTAGCGCAGCTATTTGCGATGCTGCAAAACGAGACGCTGCCGCAGGACGAGCTGGCGCAGCGGTTGTCGGTCTCCACGCGTACTGTTCGGGCGGATATCGCCGCGCTGAACATGCTGCTGACGCCGCATGGCGCGCAATTTACTCTCAGCCGCGGCAACGGGTATCAGCTCAAAATTGATGATCCGGCACGTTATCAATCCCTGCAAACGCAGCAATCTCCCGCCCTGGCGCGCGGTCCGCGCACCAGCCAGGAGCGGATACACTATTTGCTGGCGCGTTTTTTAACCTCCGCCTTCTCGCTGAAGCTGGAGGATTTGGCAGATGAATGGTTTGTCAGCCGTGCGACGCTGCAGAACGACATGGCGGACGTGCGCGAGCATTTGCAGCGTTATCATCTGACGCTGGAAACGCGTCCGCGTCATGGCATGAAATTGTTTGGCGGAGAGATGGCGATTCGCGCCTGTCTGACCGACCTTTTATGGACGCTGGCGCAGCAGGAGCCCTCCCATCCGTTAATTGTTAGTACCACGCTGAACACCGAGGTGTCTCAACGGCTGCAGTCTCTTTTGCCGGATATTTTCTCTCATTGTCAAATCCGCCTGACCGATGAGGGCGAGCTGTTTCTGCGTTTGTACTGCGCGGTGGCGGTACGGCGTATTCGCGAGGGGTATCCGTTATCGGAATGCGTGGCAGAGGAGGTCGATGAAAAAGTGCGCCATGCGGCGCATGAGATTGCGGAGCTACTACAACAGCTTGCCGACAAGCCGCTGTCGGAGCCGGAAGTAAGCTGGCTGAAGGTGCATATTGCCGCCCGCCAGGTACAGGAGATTGCCCCCAGCGCCATTAATGCCGATGATGAAGAGGCGCTGGTGCGCTATATCCTCAATTTTATTAATACCCAGTACAACTATAACCTGTTGAATGATAAACAGCTTCACGCGGACTTGCTGACCCACATCAAAACGATGATCACCCGCGTGCGCTACCAGATCATGATCCCCAACCCACTACTGGAAAATATTAAGCAGCACTATCCGATGGCGTGGGATATGACGTTGGCGGCGATATCGAGTTGGGGGAAATACACGCCGTATACCATTAGCGAAAACGAAATCGGTTTTCTGGTGCTGCATATTGGCGTTGGGCTGGAACGTAGTTACAACATTGGCTACCAGCGGCAGCCACAGGTACTGCTGGTGTGCGATGCTGGTAATGCGATGGTGCGGATGATTGAAGCGGTACTGGCGCGGAAATACCCGCAGATTGAGATTGCCCGCACTCTGACGCTACGCGACTATGAGGCGCGGGACAGCATTGTGGAGGATTTTGTGATTTCCACAGCGCGGATCGGCGAAAAAGATAAACCGGTCATTATGATCGCCCCCTTTCCTACCGACTATCAATTGGAGCAGATCGGTAAGCTGGTGCTGGTGGACAGAACCCGTCCGTGGATGCTGGATAAATATTTCGATGCCTCGCATTTTCGCATTGTGGAAGGGGAAATAGATCAACAGACGCTGTTTAAAACGCTGTGCGATCAGTTGCACGAGGAAGGCTTTGTTGATGCGGCGTTTCTCGATTCGGTTATTGAACGTGAAGCTATCGTCAGTACGTTATTAGGCGACGGGATTGCCTTGCCACACGCGCTGGGGCTGCTGGCGAAGAAAACGGTGGTTTATACGGTGCTCGCGCCGCAGGGGATTGCCTGGGGTGATGAAACGGCGCACGTTATTTTTTTACTCGCCATCAGCAAAAGTGAATATGAAGAGGCGATGGCCATCTACGATATTTTCGTCACTTTCCTGCGCGAACGCGCCATGACGCGCCTCTGCGCATGTCAGAATTTTACGCAATTTAAAACGGTCGCGATGGAGTGTGTGAGTCGTTTTTGACACTTTCCCGTCACGTCATTGTTAAGAAGATTTATGTACTTGTCGGTATGCCAGCACGGGTTATTTTACCCAATCTTCGTACTGCAAACCCGGTACCCGCTCAAACTCCCTCACGTTATTAGTGACCAGTATCGCACCGGACGCAATGGCATGGCCGGCGATAGCCGCATCGTTTGATCCAATCGGCGTACCGGCGGCGGCCAGTACGGCACGGATCTCTGTGGTGGCATCCACTGCCGCCCGGTCCCAGGCCAGCACGGCATCCAGGCGACTACAGAATGCATCAACCAGTTGGGCATGGCGCGGCGAGGCCTTTTTGCCCGTACAGCCAAAACGCATTTCGGCGTAGGTAATCGCCGACACCACAATACGATGGCGGCGCAGCACTGCCTGCTCAAGGCGTTTCAGCACAGCTTCCGGCTGTTCGCGCATAATGAAAGAACAGATGCAGGTATCCAGCATGTAGGTTTTACTCATAGTTCAAAGCGTCCCTCATCGCTGATGATGTCTTCGCGTTCCGTCAGAAAGTCTGGGCTGGCTTTTTCCTCATGACGGAATGATCCCCAGGAAGGGCGGGCGGGGCGCAGTATAATCGTGTCGCCTTCGCGGAAGATTTCAAGTTCGTTGACGCCGTCAAAATCCAGATCGCGTGGAAGGCGGATCGCGCGGTTATTGCCATTTTTAAATACAGATACGGTTCGCATGGTCGTCTCCTGCCCTTGTGGGCGTGATGTTATAGGCCAGTGTCGGAGTTAATTATATGCCTGTGCGTGACATATGTATAGGCATATGCATATACCTGTAAGCAGGAGGCGAAAGAAGGGCGTAAAAGTAGCGGACGAGTAACGGTTTTGACCCAATATCCCCGCATCAACGCAAATGATGCACTACCTGGTTGCTGCTACCGCGCCAGATAAGCGCCGGGTCTTTCAGATCCTGCACAAATTTGCCATCGACCAGCACGTTGATGAGATTGACCACCTGCATTTGCGCGGCGTTGAGTTCATCAAGCTTGTAGCCAGTCCACACCCAGATATCTTTCCCCGGGCACTCTGCGCGGATGCGTTGTACCAGTGCCAGGATATCCGGTACGTTTTGCGGATGCAGCGGATCGCCGCCCGACAGCGAGATCCCCTGACGGTGAATGCGCGTGTCGTTCAGATCGGCAATGATCTTATCTTCCACCTCTTTGGTAAACGGCTGGCCGGAATTGAGCCGCCAGGTGCTTTTGTTATAGCAGCCAGGGCATTCGTGCACGCACCCTGACACAAACAGGGTGCAGCGGGTGCCGGGGCCGTTAACGATGTCTACGGGATAGTATTGATGGTAGCGCATAGCGGGTGTCCAGAAAGCATGTAGGCCGGATAAGGTGCTTGCACCGCATCCGGCAACATTGTGATGCCTGATGACGACGCGATTGCGTCTTATCAGGCCTACGGTCTTTGCAAACGGAAATTAACCGATCTGCCCATTGCCTAAATGCTTCACGCGGCGCTTCACTTCTTCCTGCTTACCGGCGTTAAACGGACGCGCGTCCGGGCTGCCTAAATAACCGCACACGCGGCGGGTGACCGAGACGCGCGCGGCATCGTGGTTGCCGCATTTCGGGCAGGTGAAACCTTTACTGGTACATTCGAACTCGCCGGTAAAGCCGCACTCGTAGCATTCATCGATCGGCGTGTTGGTGCCGTAATACGGTACATGCTGATAGCTGTAATCCCAGACATCTTCCAGCGCTTTCAGGTTGTGCTGAATGTTCGGGTATTCGCCGTAACAAATGAAACCCCCGTTCGCCAGCGGCGGATACGGCGCTTCGAAATCGATTTTGTCGTACGGGTTGACCTTCTTCTCCACGTCGAGGTGGAAGCTGTTGGTGTAGTAACCTTTATCGGTTACGCCCGGCACCACGCCGAACTCGGCGGTATCCAGACGGCAGAAGCGGTCACAGAGGTTTTCACTTGGCGTGCTGTACAGACTAAAGCCGTAGCCGGTCTCGTCTTTCCACTGATCCACGGCCTGGCGCAGACGCTCCACAATTGCAATGCCTTTAGCGCGAAGCTGCTCGCTGTCGTACAGGTGTTCGCCGCCGAACAGCGCGTTAATGGTTTCATGGATACCAATGTAGCCCAGAGAGATGGACGCACGACCATTTTTAAAGATTTCAGACACGTCATCGTCCGCTTTCAGCCGCACGCCGCAGGCGCCTTCCATATACAGGATAGGCGCGACGCGGGCTTTCACGCCTTCAAGGCGGGCGATACGGGTCATCAGCGCCTTCCGCGCCAGCGCCAGACGTTCATCCAGCAGTCTCCAGAATGCGGTTTCGTCGCCTTTTGCTTCCAGCGCGATGCGCGGCAGGTTAAGGCTAATCACGCCCAGGTTGTTACGACCGTCGTGGATCTGCTCGCCGTTTTCGTTCTCCCACACGCCGAGGAAGCTGCGGCAGCCCATTGGCGTTTTGAACGAACCGGTGACTTTGACCACCTGATCGTAGTTGAGGATGTCCGGATACATGCGCTTGCTCGCGCACTCCAGCGCCAGTTGTTTAATGTCGTAGTTCGGATCGCCAAACTTGTGGTTCAAACCGTCGCGGATAGCGAAGACCAGTTTCGGGAACACGGCGGTTTTGCGATTTTTACCCAGACCGGCGATACGGTTACGCAAAATAGACGCCTGGATCAGACGCGACTCCCAACTGGTGCCGAGGCCAAAACCAAAGGTCACGAAAGGCGTCTGGCCGTTAGCGGTGTGCAGCGTGTTAACTTCGTATTCCAGCGACTGGAAGGCGTCGTAGCACTCTTTTTCGGTGCGAGAACGCGCATACCCTTCGGCATCCGGGATCTGCCACTCATCGGCGGTTTTGCGGTGCTTGTTGTAGCTTTCGGTGACAAACGGCGCCAGCACTTCGTCGATACGGTTAATGGTGGTGCCACCATAAATATGGCTGGCGACCTGCGCGATAATCTGCGCGGTAACGGCAGTGGCGGTAGAGATAGATTTTGGCGGTTCGATCTCGGCGTTGCCCATCTTAAAGCCCTGGGTCAACATGCCTTTCAGGTCGATCAACATACAGTTGAACATCGGGAAGAACGGCGAATAGTCGAGATCGTGATAGTGGATATCGCCGCGCTCATGCGCTTGTACTACGTCACGCGGCAACAGGTGCTGGCGGGCATAGTGTTTGGCGACAATCCCGGCCAGCAAATCGCGCTGGGTGGGAATGACTTTACTGTCTTTGTTGGCGTTTTCATTGAGCAACGCGGAGTTAGTTTGCTCTACCAGGCCGCGAATTTCCTGGTTCAGACGACCACGCTTTTCACGCTGAATGTCGCGATCGTGACGGTATTCGATGTAGGCGCGGGCAAGCTGTTTGTACGGGCCGGACATCAGTTGGTTTTCAACCGCAGTCTGGATCTCGTTAATATCCACCTGACTGCGCGCGTTCATTTGGCTGCTAACGACTTCTGCGACGGTGGCACAGTAATCTGCGTCATCGACTCCCGCTGCTTTAGCTGCACGTAGAATGGCTTCCTTAATGCGCTCTGATTTGAATGGCACTTTACAGCCATCTCGTTTCATCACATGCGGTGTCATGATCACTCCATATTTGTAAGAACAGGTTATCCACAGAGGCCGGGGAAGCCATAACAGGTTTATTCATCTCTTTTCCAATGACTTCCCGCAATCCTGACCCAGGTTATCCACAATTCACCTTGTGTCGAGTGAACAGGTGTTGTAGCAATTGTAGTCAATTAATACAACATATTGGGTCGGCGTGCATTTTAAAGTCTATATGTAGTGATTTGCATCAAGGATGTTTGCAATTTTATTGATGTAGAACAAGGTAAAAATCAGAGCGTACAGATGGCGGGCGCTGTAGCGTTTGTAAAAGATAGCAAGAAAAATCTGATTAATTATTCAACAAAAACAGTTAGTAACCTGGAGCAACGCCACAGCCCGTGTCAATAGGTTTGTGGCGTTTATCCGTATAAGGACGTCGCGTTAGCGTTGTAACCACCAGATGGCTTCAAATGGGCGGAGCGTCATCGCCGCTGGCTGGCTGGCGACCTCGCCATAATTGTGCAGTAGCGCCTGCCACTGTCCTTTGATATGCGGCGGATGCCACTCCTGACACTGGTCGCTCAGATTGGCGACGACCAGCAGGGTTTGCCCCTGCCACTGGCGGCGATAACACCATACTGATGGGCTATCCAAGAGGAGATCCTGATAATCGCCCCAGATCAGTACAGGCTGGGTTTTACGTAGCGCAATCAGCTTTTGATAGGTGTAAAACACTGAGTTTTTATCGCGTAATGCCGCCGCGACGTTAACCTCCGTATAGTTATCGCACAGGCTTATCCACGGCTCGCCCTGGGTGAAACCGGCGTTTTTACCGTGGTCCCACTGCATCGGCGTGCGGCTGTTGTCGCGGGATTTACTGGCCAGGATAGCCAGTAGTTCGTCGGGGTCGCGTCCGGCGGCGCGTAGCGCGGCAAACATGTTATGGCTTTCCACGTCGCGATAATCGGTGATGCGGGTAAAGTGTGGGTTGGTCATGCCGATTTCTTCGCCCTGATAGATATAAGGCGTCCCTTGCATACCGTGCAGCGCCATCGCCAACATTTTCGCGGCTGGAACCCGGTATTCACCCTCGTCGCCAAAGCGGGAAACGATGCGCGGCTGATCGTGATTACACCAGAATAACGCGTTCCAGGCGACGTTATGCATTCCCTGTTGCCAGTGGCGGAACAACGCTTTCAGCGCCACATAATCAGGTTTTGCCAGCGTCCACTTTTCGCCATTGGGGTAATCCACCTTCAGATGATGAAAATTGAAGGTCATCGAGAGTTCGTCGCCGCTAAGCGCGGCATATTGCTGGCAGTTTTCCAGCGTGGTAGAGGACATTTCGCCTACCGTCATCAGATTACGCGGTGTAAAAACGTCACGGTTCATTTCGCGTAAAAACGTATGCGCGCGCGGCCCGTCGGTATAAAAGCGGCGTCCGTCGCCCGTCGGATCGTCAGGAAAATCCTGATCTTTGGCGATCAGGTTCACCACGTCCAGACGCAGGCCATCCACGCCGCGATCGGCCCAGAATTCGCAGACCTTTTTCAGCTCGGCGCGCACGGCGGGGTTTTCCCAGTTCAGGTCGGCCTGTTCAGGCGCGAAAAGGTGTAAATAATATTGTTCGCTCTGGCTATGCCAGCGCCAGGCGCTGCCGCCAAATTTGGATTGCCAGTTATTCGGGCAGACATCCGGCGTGCCATCGCGCCAGATATAAAACTGACGGTATGGGCTCTCTTTGTTCAGCGCTTCGCGAAACCAGGCGTGCTGGGTAGAAGTATGGTTAAACACCATATCCAGGATGATGCGAATACCGCGTGCTTTCGCCTGCGCGACCAGCTCGTCAAAATCATCCAGCGTGCCGTAGGTCGGGTCGATAGCCGTATAATTTGCGACGTCATAACCGTTATCCACCTGTGGCGAGATATAAAACGGCGTGAGCCAGATGGCATCTACGCCGAGTCGCTGTAGATAGTCAAGGTGCTGCGTGACGCCGCGTAAATCGCCGGTGCCGCTGCCGGTCGTGTCCTGAAAACTTTTCGGGTAGATCTGATAAATAACGCCGTTTTGCCACCAGAGGGGAATAGTCATTGTAGTTTCCTGCAAGTGCGTTGGGACGCAACTGCGCCCCGAAGAAGAATTAGACAATTTGTAATGTGCCCTGACGATGCTTACGCTGATAGATAAAGGTGGTCAGAATCACCGGGATAACGATCGCGATAACCATCGCCATGCCGTACACCTGCCAGTAGCGCGGCGGTATAGACAGGATGCCCGGCAGGCCGCCCACGCCGATACCGTTGGCGATGACGCCGTTCAGACCGCAGAGCAGTCCCGCCAGACCAGAGCCGATCATCGCGCACAGCATCGGAAAACGATACTTCAGGTTGATACCGTACATCGCCGGTTCAGTTACCCCAAGGTAAGCGGAAATGGCGGCAGGAACGGAGATCTCGCGTTCATTGTGTTTACGGCTGGAGATGATGATGCCCACCACGGCGGAGGCCTGCGCGATATTCGACAGCGCAATCAGCGGCCAGACTGGCGTACCGCCCATGCTCTGGATCATCTGCATATCGATAGCGAGCGTTGTCTGGTGGACGCCGGTAATAACCAACGGGGCATACAGGAAGCCGAACAGCGCTGCGCCTATCGGGGCGAAACTGCCGGTCATCAGATAACGTACCGCAAAGGCCACGCCGTCGCCGATCATACGACCAAAGGGGCCAATAAAGGCGTGGGCGAGAAAGACGGCCAGTATCAACGAACACACCGGGACGACGACCAGGTAGAGATAATCCGGCACGATGCGTTTCAACCGCATTTCAATAAATCCAAGCGCCAGTCCTGTCAGTAGCGCCGGGATAACCTGCGCCTGGTAGCCTATTTTCTCAATACTAAATACGCCGAAGTTCCAGACGTCCGGCGTTTGCTGGCCCAGCAGATACGCATTCATCAACTGCGGCGACACCAGCGTCACGCCGAGCACGATACCAAGAATCGGCGTGCCGCCCATTTTTTTCACCGCCGACCAGCAGATCCCCACCGGCAGATAGAAAAAGATCGCTTCGCCGATCAACCATAAAAAATCATAAAGCGTTTTTAGCGCCGGATGCATCTGCGCCAGCGTTTGGCCGTTGCTCATCGGCACATCGCCGATCACGTTACGAAAGCCTAAGATCAAACCGCCGCTGATCAACGCCGGTAGTAGCGGAAAGAAGATCTCCGCAAAGTGGGAAATTAACTGCTCATGCCACTTCATGTTCTGGCGAGCGGCTTTTTTGGCCTGCTCTTTATCGGCATATGCTTTGCCGGTGGTCTCCAGCAGCGCGTTATAGTAATCGCCGACTTCGGTGCCGATCACCACCTGAAACTGCCCGGCGTTGGTGAAACAGCCTTTAACCATCGGTAATTGTTCGATCTCTTTTGGCCTGGCGTTCGCGGGCTGGTGGAGCACAAAGCGCAGGCGAGTAATGCAGTGGCTCACCGTGGCGATGTTGTCGCGCCCGCCGACCAGGTCAATCAGCCGGTCGATATCGGCTTGTTTTACTTTGCTCATCGTAAAGCCTCATGGCAGAGGAGGTATGTTATGGGTTGGCGCAAGAGTATCTCTTCAACGGTGGTTTAAAAATGGGAACGTTCCCGAAACGCAGCGACGATCACAAATTACTCGTGGTATTCCGTTTAATCAGTCACTCAGGCGAGGGTAGAAGGAATGACGATCCGGCGCGGATCGCAGCGGCCATTGATCTGTTCGATCAGCTGCGAAGCCGCCTGTCGTCCGGCTTCAGCATAGCCAGGATCGACAGTGACGATCTCCGGGTGCAGGAATTTTATCAGCGGCGTGTTCCCGACGCTTGCCAGTTGTAGCGTCTCAATACGTTGCTCCTGTAAATACTTACTGGCGCCCAACGCCAGCGTATCGGTGGCGCAGACTAACGCGGTGGTATCCGGCATGATGACACTTGCCGTATGTTCATAGCCCTGCTTCATGGCAAGACCGGGCAGGGCGGCGACGGGATGAAGTTTATGTTTTTTGCAAAACGCCAGGTATGCGTCATGCCGACGTTTGCCGGTGGTAATATCGCTATGGGGAACGCCCAGAAAGCTAATGTTGCGGTGTCCCTGCTCATACAGCCGCTGCATAAGGATATGAATCGCGCCCTCGTCGTCGTAACAGACGGAGGCAAAACCTTGCGCATCTCTTGCCAGCAGCACCAGCGAGGCTTTCCAGGGGGCGATCAACTCTTCTGTGATGCCGGTAAAGCCAAACAGCACCACGCCATCAATGTTACGTCGTCTGAGCATGCCCAGATGTTCCATTACCAGCGTCGGCGAGAACTGACTTTCCATCATAATAGGGTCGTAGCCCTGTTCATAAAACGCAGGCAGCATGGTCTGAACCGCGAGGTTTTCAGACAACGAATCAAGGCGAGTGACGATAATAGCGACCACTTTATCGCTTTGTCCCCGCATCGCGCGGGCGGAGCGGGACGGAGAGAAACCGTGTTGATTCATCACCGCTTCGACACGCTCGCGGGTACGTTCGCTTACGCCGCTTTCATTGTTAAGCACGCGGGAAACGGTTGATTTCCCTACGCCGCTCAGGCGGGCGATGTCTTTGATAGTGAGCCGGTTTTGCATCCTGTTTTCCCGTGGCGTGACGCTGATGGTGATAAAAAGAGTAACTTTACTCAAGCGAAGGGCAATGGGCAAAGTCTGGTTTATCGTTGGTTTAATTACGTAACGGTATGATACCGCCATAATTGCCACAAAACTTATGGATTTATGCGTATAATCCGCGGCGCAAATTATTTACTTACCGGAGGCGACATGGACCCTGAACCCACCCCTCTCCCGCGATGGAGAATTTTCCTTTTCCGGTAAGCCTGCCTCTGCTGTCTTACCGGTGTGTAAGACAGTGACACAATAACGTCCCTGTTTTTATTTAAACATTGCTCATCGGGCAAGGCTTTGCCGCGCCTGAAGAATTTTCTGCGCCTGACTTCGGCGCGGAGGGATTACCTATGCTAAAAACCATTACCCGCCAGCTTTTTGCCCGGCTTAATCGTCATTTGCCTTATCGTCTGGTTCACCGCGATCCGCTGCCCGGCGCGCAGACCGCGGTAAATGCGACTATCCCGCCTTCGCTGAGCGAGCGCTGTCTGAAAGTCGCGGCAATGGAGCGGGAGACTCTCTGGCGCGTTTTTGATACGCACCCGGAGGGATTAAACGCCGCCGAAGTGACGCGCGCGCGTGAAAAGCATGGCGAAAACCGCCTTCCGGCACAGAAACCCTCGCCGTGGTGGGTGCATCTGTGGGTATGTTATCGCAATCCTTTCAACATCTTACTCACGATTCTTGGCGGCATTTCTTATGCCACGGAGGATCTGTTTGCCGCAGGCGTTATCGCCCTGATGGTCGGTATCTCAACGCTGCTGAATTTTGTGCAGGAAGCGCGCTCGACGAAAGCGGCGGACGCGCTAAAAGCGATGGTGAGCAATACCGCTACCGTACTGCGGGTTATTAATGAAAATGGCGAAAACGCCTGGCTGGAATTACCCATCGATCAACTGGTGCCCGGCGATATTATTAAGCTGGCGGCGGGGGATATGATCCCGGCGGATTTACGGATTATCCAGGCGCGCGATCTGTTTGTCGCCCAGGCGTCGCTGACCGGCGAATCTCTGCCGGTCGAGAAAGTCGCCGCGACGCGTGAGCCCCGGCAAAATAACCCGCTTGAGTGCGACACGCTGTGCTTTATGGGGACGAACGTCGTGAGCGGAACGGCGCAGGCCGTGGTGATGGCGACCGGCGCCGACACCTGGTTTGGTCAATTGGCGGGGCGCGTGTCGGAACAAGATAACGAGCAGAACGCTTTCCAGAAAGGAATTAGCCGCGTCAGCATGTTGCTGATCCGTTTTATGCTGGTCATGGCGCCGGTAGTACTGATTATTAATGGTTACACGAAAGGTGACTGGTGGGAAGCGGCGCTATTTGCGCTCTCGGTCGCGGTAGGTCTCACCCCGGAAATGTTGCCGATGATCGTCACCTCCACCCTCGCGCGTGGGGCGGTGAAGCTCTCGAAACAGAAAGTTATCGTGAAGCACCTTGATGCAATTCAGAACTTCGGCGCGATGGATATTCTGTGCACCGATAAAACCGGCACACTGACGCAGGACAAAATTGTGCTGGAGAATCATACAGATATTTCTGGTAAGCCCAGCGAGCATGTACTGCATTGCGCCTGGCTGAACAGCCATTATCAGACCGGTCTAAAAAATTTACTGGATACGGCAGTCCTGGAGGGAGTAGACGAAACCGCCGCGCGTCAGCTCTCCGGACGCTGGCAGAAAATCGATGAGATTCCGTTTGATTTTGAGCGTCGCCGGATGTCGGTGGTGGTGGCCGAAGATTCGAGCGTGCATCAACTGGTCTGCAAAGGCGCGTTACAGGAGATCCTGAACGTGTGTACTCAGGTGCGCCACAACGGCGATATTGTGCCGCTGGACGACAATATGCTGCGCCGGGTGAAACGCGTTACCGACACGCTGAACCGTCAGGGGCTACGCGTGGTCGCCGTCGCGACCAAATACCTGCCTGCGCGTGAGGGCGATTACCAACGTATCGATGAGTCTGACCTCATTCTGGAAGGGTATATCGCTTTTCTCGATCCGCCGAAAGAGACCACCGCGCCGGCGTTGAAAGCGCTGAAGGCGAGCGGAATTACGGTGAAAATTCTCACCGGCGACAGCGAGCTGGTAGCGGCGAAAGTTTGCCATGAGGTTGGGCTGGATGTGGGCGATGTCGTTATTGGCAGTGATATTGAAGGGTTAAGCGACGACGCGCTGGCGGCGCTGGCCGACCGTACGACGTTGTTTGCGCGTCTGACGCCGATGCATAAAGAGCGCATCGTCACTTTACTCAAACGCGAGGGGCATGTGGTCGGTTTTATGGGCGACGGGATTAACGATGCTCCGGCGTTGCGGGCGGCGGATATTGGTATCTCGGTAGATGGCGCGGTGGACATCGCCCGTGAAGCGGCCGATATTATCCTGCTGGAAAAGAGCCTGATGGTGCTGGAAGAAGGCGTCATTGAAGGTCGTCGTACTTTTTCTAATATGTTGAAATATATCAAGATGACGGCCAGCTCAAATTTCGGTAACGTGTTTAGCGTGCTGGTAGCGAGCGCCTTTTTGCCGTTCCTGCCAATGCTGCCGCTGCACTTGCTGATTCAAAACCTGCTGTACGATGTATCCCAGGTGGCGATTCCGTTTGATAATGTCGATGAAGAACAAATTCAAAAGCCGCAGCGCTGGAATCCGGCGGATTTGGGGCGCTTTATGGTCTTTTTCGGTCCGATCAGCTCGATTTTCGACATTTTGACCTTTTGTCTGATGTGGTGGGTATTTCATGCGAATACGCCAGAAACGCAAACTTTGTTCCAGTCCGGCTGGTTTGTGGTGGGATTACTGTCGCAAACGCTGATTGTGCATATGATCCGTACCCGCCGTCTGCCGTTTATTCAAAGTCGCGCCGCCTGGCCGCTGATGGCGATGACGTTGTTGGTGATGGTGGTGGGAGTTTCGTTGCCGTTTTCGCCGCTGGCGTCTTACCTGCAGTTGCAGGCGCTGCCGTTAAGCTATTTCCCGTGGCTGATTGCCATTCTGGCGGGCTATATGACGTTAACCCAGTTGGTGAAAGGGTTTTACAGCCGACGTTATGGCTGGCAGTAAACACTTTCGTCGGGGATTCGCCAGCGTGCTTAATCCCCGATATCGCTAACCAGGCCAGATGCCCGTAAAGCTCGACAAGTTTTACGCGATCGGCTTTATCTTTAAATTTCTGGGCTTATTCAAGCAACTGTAGAATGCTATATGCAGGCATAAAAAAGAGGAATGTCCAGCTAAGTTTGTAAAATGTGTTCTCTGCCCCCAATCCGGAACGAGAGGAGGAGATGTCCCACCGCCGGATATGTTTTGCGGATATGCGACGAAAGCGGCGAATATAGCTAACGCAATAAACTAAGTAAGGAGGAATCGCTAAGGCGCCAGTGGGTTTAGGAAACATAAGGGTAAGCAATATGGCTGCGACAATGAAGCATAAAAAGACTATCGTCGCGGTAGATTCTATCTGTTTTAATTCCTGGCGTATGCTTTCAGCATGTTTCTCCTGCCAGCGACGGAGCGTGCTGTTGCTAAATCCATATTCTTCGCATAACGCCTTATTCGGTACGCCGTTTTTCGACTGTTGCAGAAAATCGGCGATTTGTTCCTCGGTAAAACGCGATCTTACCATTGCCGCCTCTCCATGGCTGTTGGTGCCCCGAACCGGGCAAACTTGCGCCGCCCGGCGGGGATGACGTCCGGCGCTTAGCGACGAACAGCGATCGCTTCAATCTCAATTTTCACGTCTTTCGGCAGACGGGCAACTTCCACGCAGGAACGCGCCGGGAAGGTGGCGTTGTGCTCGGTGAAGAAGGCTTCGTAGGTGGCGTTGACGGTCGCGAAATCGTTCAGGTCTTTCACGAATACGGTCGTTTTCACAATGTCGCCTACTTTCAGGCCAGCGGCTTCTACGATAGCTTTAACGTTTTCCAGCGACTGACGTGCCTGAGCGGATACGTCTTCCGCTACGGCACCGGTTTTCGGATCGACCGGAATCTGACCGGAAGTGATTACCATGCTACCCAGGTCAACGCCCTGTACGTATGGGCCGATTGCTGCTGGTGCATTTTCCGTCGCAATAGTTTTGCTCATGATTTCTCCTGAATTACAGCGGTAATAGAATGTCCCCGCTCATTATAGGGAGCCGGGATCTCATAACCAACCCAAATTAGTTGGCCAGCACCACATAATGCGAAAACTCTTTTTCACAGTATTTGCATTTGAGGGCGATATCATTGGCGCGTTTTTTCACTGCAAAGCTGGAGGATACCGGTTCCGCGTGGCTGATGCAGTTGCTGTTCGGGCAAACCAGCACATTATTAATACGCTCTGGCAGGCTGGGGCGTGATTTCCCGACTACGTCGTAGTTGTCGATGCGGTTAACGGTGGCCTGCGGCGCGTACAGAGCAAGTTGGTTAACCTGCTCATCGGTGAGGAAGGTGTTTTCTATTTTGATTAAGTCTTTACGCCCCATCTCGCCAGACGGGAGATTCAGACCGATAGTGATTCGCTGATCGGTCTCGGTCAATTTAAACAGACTCAGCAGTTTAAAGCCTACCTGCGCAGGGATATGGTCAATCACGGTGCCGCATTTAATGGCTTCAACCTGCAGTTTGTTATCGTGTGTCATCGCTTTTCTCCCTTACAGACTCAGTTCGCTATTCAGTACCAATGCCAGTAACGCCTGGCGAGCGAAAATACCGTTGCCCGCCTGTTGGAAGTACCAGGCGTGTGGCGTTTTATCCACATCCGTGGTGATTTCATCAATGCGCGGCAGCGGGTGCAGTACTTTCATATTTTCACGCGCGCCGTTCAGGTCGCTGGCGCGCAGAACAAACTGCGCCTTCACATTGGCGTACTCCGACGGGTCGAGACGCTCTTTCTGTACGCGAGTCATATAGAGGATGTCGACGTCGGCCATGACCTCTTCAATAGAACCATGCAGGCTCCAGGCCATCCCTTTTTCATCCAGCATATCCAGAATGTACTGCGGCATCGCCAGCGCGTCCGGCGCGATAAAATAAAAACGGTTGCCGCTAAATTTCGCCAGCGCCTGGGTTAGCGAATGCACGGTGCGGCCATATTTCAGATCGCCGACCATCGCGATATGCAGGTTATCCAGACGGCCCTGCGTTTCCTGGATGGTGAATAGATCCAACAGGGTCTGCGTCGGATGCTGGTTCGAACCGTCGCCCGCATTGAGCACCGGCACCTGACCGGAAAACTCCGTCGCCAGACGTGCCGCGCCTTCTTGCGGATGGCGCATCACAATCGCGTCCACGTAAGTGCTAATCACTGAGATCGTGTCGGCTAACGTTTCTCCTTTTTTCCCCAGCGACGTGTTGGCGCTGTCGGAGAAGCCCACTACGCTGGCGCCCAGGCGATGCATTGAAGTTTCAAACGACAGGCGGGTACGCGTGGAGGCTTCGAAAAAGCAGCTGGCGATCACTTTATGTTTCAATAGCTCCGGCTGCGGGTTGGCTTTTAATTTCGCCGCCGTCGCCAGTACCAGATTAAGATCGTCGCGGCTGAGGTCGTTTATGGAAATGATATGTTTTTGATATAGCGGGTTAGCCATGTTTATCTCCTGACGCCTGGGCAAAAAAAAGCCCCTCAATTGAGGGGCTTGGTATTGGTTTTCAACGGAAAGAAAAACGGCAGGCCTGCGTCCTTTTTCAGACGCGGTAAGACAGAATGTCGTACACACTGAACCATGCTTCCTCCCGGCAAATTGTCCGCGATTATACTCAGCTCTGTTTGGGGATCAAGCGATTAATGCATGATTTACTCATCGCAAACGGTTCTTATGAATTTAAATTCATTTTAAGCAAATAATTAATTTGTTTGTGTACCAGCGCCGTGCGCTGAACGACCCGTGGTGCGACCCAGACAATACTGCTACCGGCAACGACGCCGAGAATTTCCGGCAATGCGTGGTAATCCAGAATTCTCGCGACGGCGCGACCATAACCTGCCGCCGTATGGATAAGGATAAATTCGCTATTATGTTCAACGCTGACGACCATTTCAGCTATTGAACGTCCGGCATCCGGCGAAGGACGCCGCTGGGGATTTACGGAATAAATCTTTTGTCCCTTCGTATTTCTGATTTTTATTGCGCCCAGCAGCTTGAGCAGGCGCGAAACCGTAGACTGGCTGATACCTTCAAATCCCTCATTTTGTAAATCGCGGCGAATCTCCTCCTGGGACAGGTAACTTTTTTCACTAATCAGGCGCTGACAAACCGCCAGTTGCTGTTGTTCTTTGGCGGAGTAATCATCGTATTCCTTCATAAATGCACCTTATCTTTATTATTGATATCAACGGACTGGCGAAATTCATCACATTTGTCACATTGATTGCGGATCAATCGGGCGGTTTTGCAGGAAAATGAGAAGCCGATCAAAAAAGGTGACGGCGTGCCTGATGGCGCTGTGCTTATCAGTCCTGTCGGATAAGACGCGTCGCCATCTGGCTCGTTACATCATCGCTCCGATGCTCAGTACCGCCATATTCAGCAATGTCAGGATCAGCAACAGCGGCGCGACCCATTTCAGATAGCGGACATAGGGAACCCGCGCGATTGCCAGACCGCCCATGACCACGGCGGAGGTGGGAGTAACCAGATTCACAATCCCGGAGGCCGACTGGTAGGCGGTTACGACCAAATCCCGTTGTACGTGGGCAAAATCCGCTAACGGCGCCATAATGGGCATCGTCAATACGGCAAGACCGGAAGAGGAGGGCACCAGGAAGGAGAGCAATACTTCCAGCCAGTAGGTTACGTTTATGAAAATGGTGGTAGAGAGGCCGGAAACCAGACTTTCCGCGCTGTGCAAAATGGTGTGGGTAATCATACCGTTATCCATGACCACCACAATGCCGCGCGCGATACCAATAATTAGCGCCACGCCGAGCAAATCCCGCGCGCCGTCGATAAAGGTACTGGTGAACGCTTCCTCGCCCATCCGCGTTATCACGCCAACGATAATCGCCGCCGCCAGAAAGACGCCGGAGATTTCCGCCATCCACCAGCCGAGAACCGCCACGCCGTAAATCATCACCGCGAAAGAGGCGGCGAAGATCAGCAGCACCCATTTCCGGGTAGCCGTAAACTCCAGCAGTGTATTGGCGCGATTGCCGAGGAAATGGGCGCGATTTTCCTCCATTTTATCCGCCACGATAGAAAGCTCAGGATGGGCGCGGACTTTGCGCGCATAGCGCATTACCCAAAACACGCACAATACGTAGCCGACGATTAACAGCAGTACGCGCATCAGCATTCCCTGAGTAAAAGGGATGCCGGCGGCGTTGGCGGCAATGACCGTGGCGAAAGGGTTAATGGTCGAACCGAGCGTGCCTATCCCCGCGCCGAGCAGTACGGTTGCCGCCGCCACTAACGGATCGAAGCGGGCCGCCATCATAACCGGCACCAGCAGCGTGTAGAAGGGCAACGACTCCTCCGCCATGCCATAGATAGTGCCGCCTGCGGCGAACAGCGCCATCAGAATGGGGATCATCCACTCATCTTTGCCGTTGAGTTTGACTGTTACCCGTTCAATACCGGCATCAATCGCCCCCGTTTTATTCACCACCCCCAGAAAGCCGCCGATAATCAAGACAAACAGCGCGACGTCAATGGCGCCGGCGGTGTAGGTTTCGTGGTTATAGAGGCCGTCAATCGGCGCCAGTAAAACAGCGGTAATCCCTTGCGGATGCGCGTCCACGGGGGCATACGTTCCCGCCACCGGCACCTCTTTTCCCAGCGTGGCGTTCATCGCCATTTGGTATTTTCCCGCCGGCACAATCCAGGTCATCACCGCGACCAGGGCAATAAGAATAAACAGGATGGTATAAGCGGTGGGAAATTTAAATTTACCCATGATGTTCTCTCCTGATATCACGGATATGCGCCGCGAGAGCGCATATCCTGTGGGATTAATCGCCGAGCGTCGCCACCATGACCGCTTTGATGGTGTGCATCCGGTTTTCCGCTTCATCGAAGACTATCGAGCCTGCGGACTCGAACACCTCTTCCGTGACCTCCAGTCCTTTCAGGCCGTAAGCCATTTCGATTTCGCGTCCCACTTTGGTGTGCTCGTTATGGAAGGCGGGCAGGCAGTGCATAAACTTCACATCAGGATTACCGGTAGCGTTTACCACCTGCTGGTTGACCTGGTATGGCGTCATCAGACTGACGCGCTCCGCCCAGGCTTCTTTGGGTTCTCCCATCGAGACCCAGACGTCGGTATAGAGGAAATCCACGCCGTGAACGCCGTCTTCAACGCTCTCCGTTAAGGTGATACGAGCGCCGGTAACGCTGGCGATTTCCCGGCACTGCGCGACCAGCTCGGCATCAGGCCAGAAGGACTTTGGCGCTATCAGGCGGATATCCATGCCCATCTTCGCCGCGCCCACCATCAGCGAGTTGCCCATGTTGTTGCGCGCGTCGCCCAGGTAGGCGAAGCTCAGTTCCGGCAGCGTTTTACCCGGCGCGTGTTCCAGCATGGTCATTAGATCGGCCAGGATCTGTGTGGGGTGAAATTCATCGGTCAGGCCGTTCCAGACGGGAACGCCCGCGTATTCCCCCAGCTCTTCCACAATGTGTTGACCAAAACCGCGATATTCGATGCCGTCATACATCCGCCCCAGGACGCGAGCAGTATCTTTCATGGACTCTTTATGGCCGATCTGCGAGCCGCTTGGGCCGAGATAAGTCACCTGCGCGCCCTGGTCGAAAGCGGCGACTTCAAACGCGCATCGGGTGCGGGTAGAGGTTTTTTCAAAAATCAGCGCGATGTTTTTGCCGATCAGTGTTTGCTTTTCGCATCCGGCTTTTTTTGCGGCTTTCAGCTCAATAGCCAGATCGATGAGGTGTTGGATTTCCGCCGGGGTGTAGTCAAGCAGCTTCAAAAAGTTACGATTTTTCAGTGAAATAACCATTACAATATCCTTGTTAAAATGAATTGCCTGATGGCGCTGCGCTTATCCGGCCCACGGTTATGCGCGCTCTGTAGGCCGAATAAGGCGGAAGCCGCCATCCGGTAAAAAGCCTTATGCGTCAACGTCGGCGGTTTCACACCGAATCAAAGTGCCTTTCTCGCCCGCGAGAATGGCTTGCCCATCCGCCAGCGAGCCGATTCCGGCAATGCCGCGGCAATGGCTGACAAACCCAGCGCAGGCGGTCACTTTCGGGCCCATCGAACCGGCGTCGAACTGCATTTCACGAAGCAGCTCCGGCGTAACCTGCGCCAGCGGGCGTTGGGTGGGCTTGCCCCAGTCGAGATACACCGCGTCGGCATCGGTCAGAATGAGCAGCGCGTCGGCGTGAATTTGGCTGGCAAGCAGGGCGGCGGACAGATCTTTGTCGATCACCGCCTCGATACCGTGGTAGCCATCGGCTTTTTCCACGACCGGCACACCGCCGCCGCCGTTACAGATAACCAGGTGATCGCGGCTAATCAGCGCGCGGATGGCATCGTTTTCCACAATGCGTTTCGGCTGCGGGGAGGGCACAACGCGGCGGAAGGCGTTACCGTCGGCTTTGAATACCCAGCCCTTTTCTGCCTGTAACGCACGGGCCTGCGCTTCGTCGTAAATCGGTCCGATATATTTGGTTGGATTGAGGAATGCCGGGTCGTTGGCATCGACTTCGACCTGGGTGAGCAGGACGCTGATTTCGCGCTCCGGCAGATGATTCTTCAGCGCCTGTTGCAGCATGTAGCCAATCATGCCCTGGCTTTCCGCACCGAGAATATCGAGCGGGTAGGGCGTAACGTTAGCGTAGGCGCTATTTTGTAGCGCCAGCAGTCCTACCTGTGGGCCGTTGCCGTGCACTAACACCACGCGCCATTGCCGCGTAAGCTGGGCGATGGTTCTGGCCGCCAGTTCGATATTTTTACGCTGAATATCAGCCTCCAGCGGTTCGCCGCGTTTGAGCAGCGCATTGCCGCCCAGCGCGACGACCAGTGTGCGTTTGTTTTCCATAACGTCTCCTTTAAATACCATCGCGTTCCAGTGGACAGCTCATGCACCGTGCGCCCCCGCGCCCGCGACCCAGTTCATCGCCGGGAATGGGAAGGACGGTAATGCCGGCTTTGTCGTATTTTTCGTTGGTCCAGATGTTGCGCTCATAGCCCACTACCACGCCTGGACGCAGGGTGAGCACGTTATTGGCGTCATTCCACTGTTCGCGCTCAGCTTCAAATGCGTCGCCGCCAGTGGTGATTAAGCGCACCTGATCGATGCCAAGCGCTGTTTCAAGAGCATGAACCAGCGTGCTCTCCTGGGTTCGTTTCAGACCGCCGCGTCCGTCTGGCGTCAGCGTCCAGCACTGAACGTCCGGGCGAACGACTTCCGGATAGACGGAGAAGGTGTCGATATCAATGTGGGTCATGACGGTGTCAAGGTGCATACAGGAGCGATGTTTTGGCAGTTCAACGGCAATGACGCGTTCCGCCTGACGATGTTTAAACAATGCCTGCGCCAGGAACTCGACACCCTGCGGCGTAGTACGTTCAGACATACCGATCAACACCGCGCCGCGGCCAATCACCAGCACATCGCCGCCCTCTAAAGTGGCGTGGTCGTAATTAATGTCCTCGTCGCCGAAATATTTAATGAAATCACCGCCTGCGAATTGAGGATGCCAGCGATAAATAGCACGTAAATTATTCGTTTCACGTTGGCGTGCAGGTTTCGCCATGGGGTTAATTGAGACGCCGTTATATATCCAGCAGGACGTGTCACGGGTAAATAGGTGATTCGGTAATGGCTTCATAATAAAGTCATTAATATCGTGAGTATCGACCACCATATTTTTTATGGAGGCGGGGATTTCGCCGTAAGTTAAACCGCCGCTTAAATGGCGAGCCAGTTCACGGTGCGGCATATCCGCCAGCCAGGCGCGAATATCTGCGGCAAAGGTGGGCCCAAGGCGATAATCGGAAATTTGCGTGTCCAGTAGCCAGGCTTTAGCGTCAGCCACATCCAGCGTTTGGGTGAGCAGGTCGGTTAACAGCAACACTTCTATCCCTTGCTGGCGCAGCGTGTTGGCAAAAATGTCATGCTCTTCGCCAGCGCGCTCTACGGATAATACATCGTCAAAAAGTAATTCCTGACAATTTGAAGGGGTAAGTCTTTTTAGGCTGAGATTGGGCCGATGCAACATTACGCTGCGTAATTGACCGATTTCAGAACCGACAAAATGCTTTTCCATCATTATACCTTTTACATAATTTCAAGAATAAAGAAGGAGTGGCTGCAAATATTTAGCGTGCTTGCAGTCGCGGCGTTTCAGTTAAATTCGGGAGCAATGATTGAATTTTATTTGGGTTGTTAATGTGATGAGATTCACATCAATCAAGGAGTGCTATTTTTCTTACTTAATATATGAGCCGGGTCAGAGAAATTCAAAAAACAATAAGGCATTAAATGAATTACTACGCAGCTATATGGTTTGTTATTTTTTTATTGTTAATTATTTGTTTGCTGTATTGAATGATGTTTAAATCTTAACCAATTGAAAATAAAGTGATTATTTTTAAGGGGTGCATAACTATGCGTGAGGGGGATTTTATTATCGGGGATATTTAAATAATTTAAAAATAACTATGGATAGAGAAGTCATTTATGCAGGGAGAGCGAATTGTGATCGCTAAAACGTTTTTATGTTAACACCTTTAATATCAAAGCGTTGTTAGTGGTGGCAATTTGGCGCCGCTGGGGTTTATGCATAGGTGCTGCATAAAGTTGGGCGAACTATTAACAATATATAAACACCGCTGGCGATAAACATGCGCTGGCGCAAAATCGATGAGAGTAAGGGTAGTATGGCAGCCATTTTTCTCGTATAAAGAGAAAAATAAAACGCTGTTTTAACTAAGGGGATGCGATGATTGTTGGCAATATTGAACATCTGGAGGCCTGGCTGCCGACGGCGTTACGGCAGGCGATTGAGCACGTCAATGCGCATGTCACGGCAACGACCGCGCCAGGTAAGTATGACATTGACGGCGACAGGCTGTTTTATATGATTTCTGAAAATATGACGGAGCCGGGCGAATCGCGCAGCGCAGAGTATCACGCCCGTTATCTTGATATTCAGATTGTGCTACAAGGTCAGGAAGGGATGGCATTCAGTACCCGGCCTGCGGGAACGCCGCACACGGACTGGCTGGCGGATAAAGACATTGCATTTTTACCGACGAGCGTCGACGAGAAAACCGTCGTCCTGAACGAAGGCGACTTTGTGGTGTTTTATCCCGGCGAAGTGCATAAGCCCCTGTGCGCGGTGGGAGAACCGGCGCGGGTACGTAAAGCGGTTGTGAAAATGCTGATGGCGTAATATTTTGTGCCGGATGGCGGCGCCTGCACGTTGCGATCTTGTAGGCCAACCGCCATCCGGCATCATCACGACATTATTTAGACAGCGTCGCTACCATTACTGCTTTGATGGTATGCATGCGGTTTTCCGCTTCATCAAAGACAATGCTGGCCGCAGACTCAAAAACCTCGTCGGTCACCTCCATCCCGCCATGTAAACCGTACTCTTCGGCCATTTTTTTGCCGAGCGTGGTTTCGTCATCATGGAACGCAGGCAGACAATGCAGGAACTTAACCTGCGGATTGCCGGTTAAGGCCATCATCTGGCTGTTGACCTGATAATCACGCAGCAGGGCAATACGCTCCGCCCATTTCTCTTTGGGTTCGCCCATAGAGACCCAAACATCGGTATAGATAAAATCCGCGCCTTTTACGCCCGAGGCGATATCTTCGGTCAGGGTGATGGCGCCACCGTTCTTTTTCGCCATGGCGCTGCACTCCGCCACTAACGCGGCTTGCGGCCAGCAGGCTTTTGGCGCGACCAGACGGAGATCCAATCCCGTTAACGCGGCGGCTTCCAGCATGGAGTTACCCATGTTATTACGCGCGTCTCCGGCATAGACCAACGTCATCTCGTTAAAGGCTTTACCCGGCAGATGTTCCTGCATGGTGAGCAGATCCGCCAGTAATTGCGTTGGGTGATACTCATCGGTTAAACCGTTCCATACCGGCACACCGGAATATTCAGCCAGCGTTTCGACGATCTCCTGGCCATATCCTCGATACTGAATACCGTCAAACATCCGGCCCAGGACGCGGGCAGTATCTTTGATGGACTCTTTATGGCCGATCTGGCTCCCGCTGGAACCCAGGTACGTCACGCGCGCCCCCTGATCGTATGCGGCAACTTCGAAAGAGCATCGTGTCCGGGTCGAGTCTTTTTCGAAGATGAGCGCAATATTCTTACCCACCAGCTTTTGTTCTTCTTTACCGTTTTTCTTATCGGCTTTCAGTTTGGCGGCAAGCTGCAACAGAGCAGTGAGCTCGCTGGCGGTGAAATCAAGTAACTTTAAAAAAGGTTTTTGGTAAAACGTAGACATACTTCCCTCACATGGCTTAGGCCTCTCATTGAATTAAAATTCACTTTATATGGATGATTATTCATTTGCAACCCTGTTTGATAAAACTTTTCTCGATAAGGTGGAGGCAACGTCGGCGGTATGTGACAATAAGAGTATCGGCAGGACATCTATGAGGAACGAGCTATGGCAAACCCGGAATTACTGGAAGAGCAGCGTGAAGAAACGCGGTTAATTATTGAAGAGTTACTTGAGGACGGCAGCGATCCGGATGCGCTGTACACTATCGAGCATCACCTTTCCGCTGACGATTTCGAAACGTTGGAAAAAGCCGCGGTAGAAGCCTTTAAACTCGGCTATGAAGTGACGGAGCCGGAAGAGCTGGAAGTGGAAGAGGGCGATACGGTTATTTGTTGCGACATCCTCAGCGAGTGCGCGTTGAACGCCGAACTCATCGACGCTCAGGTTGAGCAACTGATGAACCTGGCGGAAAAATATGATGTTGAATACGACGGCTGGGGAACCTATTTCGAAGACCCTAATGGCGAAGAGGGTGATGACGACGATTATGTCGATGAAGATGACGACGGCGTGCGTCACTAAAGCTGCATAGTATGACGGTACGGCAGCGTCTGCTGTCGTATTTTTTTAACAGGTTACGTATGAATTACCCGCAAATACTCTCTCCGGTGCTTAATTTCCTGCATTGCCCGACGCCGCAGGCGTGGATTGTCCAGGCCCGCGATCCGCAAAATCTTCCTCTTCTGCTTACCGATCACCTGATCTGCGAACTGAAGGCTGCGCAAACCGCGTTGCTGTTGGTGCGTAAATATGTCGCCGATAAATCGGGCGCCGACGCGCTGCTCTCCTGGCTGCAACCTTACGAGGCGTTCGCGTTTCGTCAGGGGCCGGAGCCGGATTTTGTTGCCCTGCATAAACAGATTAGCAAAAGCGCCATGCCGCAAACTGATGACCCCTGGGGACGTCAGCTTATCGACCGTATGGTGTTATTGATTAAAGAGGAGTTGCACCATTTTTGGCAGGTACGCGAGGTCATGCAGGCCAGAAACATTCCTTATGTGAAAATCACCGCCAGCCGCTACGCGAAAGGAATGTTGAAAGCGGTACGCACGCACGAACCGCTCACCTTAATTGATAAGCTGATTTGCGGGGCGTATATCGAAGCCCGCTCCTGCGAACGTTTTGCCGCTCTGGCGCCCTGGCTGGATGAGGATTTACAGACGTTTTATCTCTCGCTTCTGCGCTCCGAAGCGCGGCATTATCAGGATTACCTGGCGCTGGCGCAGCAGATTTCCGCCGAGGACATTTCTGCGCGCGTGCGCTATTTTGGCGAGGTGGAAGCTGACCTTATCTTGTCGCCAGACCGCGAGTTTCGTTTTCATAGCGGCGTGCCAGCCGCCGGATAAAGGGTAAAATTAAAGATTAGCGTTTTTATCTTTTACGCTGTTGCCACCTGCGTGGTCATCCGCCCGGCATCAAACTGCTGGCGAGCAGGAAAAGTCATTTTCATGATATTCTGTCCTGAGTAAAGCCTGCCCTGAGGCAGGCAAAAAGAACTCACTCAGTGTTATATTCCCGAAAGGTGACCGTGAACAATGCCCTTTTTGCATCATCACTACGGGTTCTTGTGTTGAAATACTTACTGTTTCACGCCTTTTGACGCTTCAGAGCAGGTCTTGCCAACAAAGGTTTGTTTAATTTTGTTGATGGAGGTTGTTTTATTACCTCCTGCATCGACATCCGATTTCATGGTCATCGCAAATTCTGTATCGCTTATTTTCGTCGTTTCTACAATAGAGTGCGATTTGACATCAGGATTATTACAGACAGTCTCATTGATCAGTTTGGTATCCGTACTTTCTACAAATGTTGTCGTGCAACCGCCTGCACTGGTAGAAAAACCCTTCACCATTTTTTTAGAATCTTCAGACATTTTAG
Source organism: Salmonella sp. SAL04213 (assembly GCF_046550535.1). Taxonomy (NCBI): domain Bacteria; kingdom Pseudomonadati; phylum Pseudomonadota; class Gammaproteobacteria; order Enterobacterales; family Enterobacteriaceae; genus Salmonella; species Salmonella sp. SAL04213. The sequence goes on from NZ_JBGDXS010000003.1 coordinate 94,355, forward strand.
GGGTATAACACATAAGCGTCGCTATGCCCGAATTTTTTTCATCCATTAATACTTCTTTTGTATCTGGATTGATGGTGCGCATTTCTATATTTTCCATTTTCCATTCGCCGGGCTGTATATCTAGTGCATATACATTAGAGATACTAATAAACATAGCGGGGAAAACAATTGCTGATAATAGGCGTTTCATTTATAACTTCCTTGAATAATAAGTGATTCCCGGATAACAGGATGTTTCCGGGATTACTTATATCAGCAAAAATAATACCTGGCGAGGATAAATAAACGCCTGGTTTTCAGAGATCCTTTAACATCCTCACTTCGCAATCGACATGTCCGGTGCAGCCGAGCGGTTCGCTAATATGTTCAAATCCTAAACGTTCGTATAGCGCAATCGCCTCGCGTAAAAAAGCCGTTGTTTCCAGATAGCAGCGTTTAAAACCCTGTTCACGGGCATGATCCAGAGCCATCAGCGCCAGCTTTTTCGCCAGCCCCTGACCACGAATCACCGGTAAAAAATACATTTTTTGCAGTTCACAAATGTCTGGTTCGCTACAGGATAACGGCGCCACGCCGCCGCCGCCCACCACACAACCGTTTTGCTCTACCACCCAGTAGGCCGCGCCCGGTTGGCTATAAACCTGATACAGTTCATCCAGATTGGGGTCGGCAACGGTATAACCTTTATCGGCGGTAAGTCCGTATTCCGCTGAAACCTGACGGATGACACGGGCAATAGCGGCATTGTCGGCGGTAGTGATTCGGCGCACCGTGAGCGTTGGCGAGGCGACATTATTCATAATATGGCTCAATTTTTAAAATTTATTTATAGATTACTTTAATACCACCGTCTTGAGTTACGCGCAAGGAGATCCTGAATCAGACAAAATAAAAGGCGGAAAAATTAAACAAAAATAGTATCGTAGTCAAATCAGTAACAATTTACTGGTTTTTATTATTAATTCTAATAGATTGTAATTCAGGGATATGATTCATGAATAACGTTATCAGTAGTAAAGATAACCATAATCACACGTTGGTGTTTACAGGCAAGGGCGGAAAGTATTTTGTTATTTGCCTTGTGAATTTCTTGTTGACGTGTATCACGTTGGGAATCTATGCGCCGTGGGCGATGGTGAAATGTCGACGTTATATTTATACTAATATGACGCTAAACAATCAGCCTTTTGCTTACAAAGCCACGGGCGGCGCATTATTTATTAGTGTGTTGTTAGTTTTTATTATTTATATTGTTAGCCTCTCTCTTATTGAACACGGTCATCCCGGTCTCGGTTTTACGCTATTCGGCTTATTAATTGCGATTATTCCTTTTATGGCGGTGAAAGGATTACAGTATCAGGCGATGATGACTTCGCTTAATGGCGTACATTTTGGATTCCAGTGTTCCATGCGGCGCGCATGGTGGTACATGTTCGCTCTCCCGGTACTCCTGATGGTGGCGCTTTATATTGTTCTTTACATTATCTCACTGGTAACCATCGCCGTCGGCGGTTTAGTGTTCAATATCGTTTTTCTCGGTTTGCTGGCTATTATTGGGATAGGGGTCATTAACGGTATTACCTACAGCAAATGGATGACCTTGTTTGGCAATGGCGCAAACTTTGGCATTCATCGTTTCTCGATTCAGGTTAATGTTAAAACGTGCATCAGAGGGTGCGTGTTGGCAATGTTGACCCTTTTCCCTTTTGCTGTCGTGATTGGTTATCTAATCGCGCCGGTGTTCACCGACATGATTCTTTTGAGTATGATGGGGAATGCGCAGGCAGGAGGGGCGCTTATTCTGCAATATTATGGCCAGATAATGGCATGTTATTTCCTCTATTTTCTCGCGATTATTGTGGTAACCAGTTACTTATATGTGGCGTTACGCAACCTGTTTTTAAACAATTTGTCACTGGCGAACGATTCGATTCGTTTTCATTCCTCTGTCACTGCACACGGTATGCTGTGGCGGTTACTGGTGGTGTTTGTGATTTCCGGCGTGACCTTAGGGCTGGCTTATCCGTGGTTGAAAATTTGGCTGGTGAGCTGGCTGGCGCAGAATACACAGGTCCAGGGCGATCTGGATTCGCTTGAGTTAACCAATGATGAGAAGCCGCTGGAAAACAGCCCGCTAATGTGGATTTCTCGTGGCATTATGCCTTACTTCCCGTTTATCTGATGTAAAAAGGCCGACGTTTACGTCGGCCCATAATTCATGTTGTCGGATGGCGGCGTGAATGCCTTATCCGGCCTACCGATCGCGCCATGTCAATAAGCGAACGTGTAGGCCTGGTAAGCGAAGCGCCATCAGGCTTTCAGATTACAGCGCGCTAATAACCGCCTGCTGCTCAATCAGCTTCGCTTTGGCTTCTGCATAACCTTCCAGCTTCTCACGCTCTTTGGCAATCACCGCTTCCGGCGCACGGGCGACGAAACCTTCGTTGGACAGTTTGCCTTCGATACGGGCAATCTCGCCTTCGATTTTCGCCACTTCTTTTGCCAGACGCGCCAGCTCATCGTCTTTGTTGATGAGGCCTGCCATCGGGATCAGCAGTTCGGCGCCGTCGATGATTTTGGTCACGGAAACCGGGCCTTTGTCATCGGCTGGCAGCACGGTGATGCTTTCCAGACGCGCCAGGGTTTGCAGGAAGCTACGGTTGTCGTTAACACGACGAACGGCTTCTTCACTACAGCCGCGCAGCAGCAGTTCCAGCGGTTTGCCCGGGGCGATGTTCATTTCCGCACGAATGTTACGTACTGCGACGATCGCCTGCTTCAGCCACTCGGTATCGGCCAACGCGGCTTCATCCACCTGTGCGGCGTTATATTCCGGGAACGGCTGTAGCATGATGGTGTCGGCGGTAATACCGCAAATGACCTTCACGCGCTGCCAGATGGTTTCGGTGATGAACGGAATGATCGGGTGCGCCAGACGCAGCAAACCTTCCAGCACGGTGACCAGCGTATGGCGGGTGCCGCGCAGTTCGGCTTCGGTGCCACCGTTCATTACCGGCTTGGTCAGCTCCAGATACCAGTCGCAAAACTGGTTCCAGGTGAATTCATACAGAATGCCCGCGGCGATATCGAAGCGGAAGCTGTCCAGCGCGTCGCGGTAGGCTTTAACGGTCTGGTTGAATTCCGCCAGGATCCAGCGGTCCGCCAGCGACAGCGTCATTTCGCCGCCGTTGAAGCCGCAATCCTGCTCTTCGGTGTTCATCAGCACAAAGCGGCTGGCGTTCCATAGCTTGTTACAGAAGTTACGATAACCTTCCAGACGCTTCATATCCCAGTTGATATCGCGGCCGGTCGAGGCTAGCGCCGCCAGGGTAAAGCGCAGGGCGTCGGTGCCGTGCGGCTCGATGCCATTCGGGAACTGCTTCTCGGTACGCTTGCGAATTTTCTCCGCCATCTGCGGCTGCATCATGTTGCCGGTGCGTTTTTCCAGCAGTTCCGGCAGGGAGATGCCGTCCACCATATCCAGCGGGTCGATAACGTTACCCTTGGATTTGGACATCTTCTGGCCTTCGTCGTCGCGAATCAGACCGGTCATGTAGACAGTATGGAACGGCACCTGCGGCTTGCCGTTTTCATCTTTGATGAAGTGCATGGTCATCATGATCATGCGGGCAATCCAGAAGAAGATGATATCGAAGCCGGACACCATCACGCTGGTGGGGTGGAACTGACGCAGCGCGTCGGTGTTTTCCGGCCAGCCGAGGGTGGAGAAAGTCCACAGCGCGGAAGAGAACCAGGTATCAAGAACGTCTTCGTCCTGACGAAGCTGAATGTCGGCGCCGAGGTTATTTTCCTGACGCACTTCGTCTTCGGTACGGCCAACGTAGACGTTGCCGTCGTTGTCATACCATGCCGGGATACGGTGACCCCACCACAACTGACGAGAGATACACCAGTCCTGGATATCACGCATCCAGGAGAAGTACATGTTTTCGTACTGCTTCGGCACGAACTGAATGTCGCCGTTTTCAACCGCTTCCACCGCCGGTTTCGCCAGCACGTCAGCACGGACGTACCACTGGTCGGTCAGCATCGGTTCGATAACCACGCCGCCACGGTCGCCGTAAGGGACGGTCAGATCGTGCGGTTTAATTTCTTCCAGCAGGCCCAGCGCGTCGACGGCAGCGACGATGGCCTTACGGGCAGCAAAGCGTTCCAGCTTCTGGAACTCAGCCGGAATCTCGCTGGAGTAAACGTCAGACTCTTCACCTTTGGTATCGAACACTTCCGCGCTTTCGCGGATGTCGCCGTCAAAGGTCAGGATGTTGATCATCGGCAGGGCATGACGTTTCCCGACCTCATAGTCGTTAAAGTCGTGCGCCGGGGTGATCTTCACGCAGCCGGTGCCTTTTTCCATATCGGCATGTTCGTCGCCAACGATTGGAATGCGGCGGTTAACCAGCGGCAGAATAACGAATTTGCCAATCAGATCTTTATAACGCGGATCTTCCGGGTTCACGGCCACGCCGGTATCGCCCAGTACGGTTTCCGGACGGGTGGTGGCGACGACCAGGTAATCTTTACCGTCTGCGGTTTTCGCGCCGTCGGCCAGCGGATAGCGGATGTGCCACATCGAGCCTTTGGACTCGCGGTTTTCCACTTCCAGGTCAGAGATGGCGGTGCGCAGTTTCGGGTCCCAGTTCACCAGGCGTTTGCCACGGTAAATCAGGTCTTCTTTGTACAGGCGAACAAAGACTTCTTTCACGGCATTGGAAAGGCCTTCGTCCATGGTGAAGCGCTCGCGCTCCCAGTCAACGGAGTTGCCGAGACGGCGCATTTGGCGGGTAATGGTGCCGCCGGATTCCGCTTTCCACTGCCAGATTTTGTCGATAAACGCATCGCGGCCGTAGTCGTGACGGGTTTTACCTTCTTCAGCGGCAATCTTGCGCTCAACCACCATCTGGGTCGCGATCCCGGCGTGGTCGGTGCCGACCTGCCACAGGGTGTTTTTACCCTGCATACGCTGGTAACGGATCATGGTATCCATGATGGTTTGCTGGAAAGCATGTCCCATATGCAAACTGCCGGTGACGTTCGGCGGCGGGATCATGATGCAGAAGGACTCTTTGCTTTCGTCGCCGTTAGGCTTGAAATAGCCCTGCTTTTCCCAGTGCTCGTAAAGCGGCTGTTCGATATCTTGGGGGTTATATGTCTTTTCCATTATTTCCAGGTTGCCGTATTCAGGTTAAAACCAGCCACGCGGTAGGCTTTGTAGCGTTCGCGCGCCAGTTGTTTCAAAGTTTCTTCGTAAGGGACGAAGTCTACCACTTCTGTGAAAGCGGTGGCAAAATCTGCAAAGCTTGTACGCAGGCTGATTAAAATATCGCGCGGGCTGCTGTTGCGTTTTTGCGGCCAGGCGATTTCAACCGGCGCGCCGCCGCGTGGGCCTTCGCCTGCCAGATTGTGCGGGACAAAACTTTCCGCCGGTCTTGCCCACAGCGCTTCATCCAGCCGAATGGCCTGCTTCTCATCTTCGCAGGCGATCAGCACGCGCTTGCCGGCGCGCCAACGTTCTGCGGCAATTTCACACACCAGTTGTTCAACGGCGCTTAAACCGTTGACGGTGGTGTCATTGTCCAGAAGATAGAACGTCGCATTCTTCATATATGAGGCTTCTTGTGGTGGATTTAAATGCGTTGCCATGATGCCTCCCGTAGGCCGGATAAGCGCAGCGCCATCCGGCAAAACGCCTGATGGCGGCGCTAATACGCCTTATCAGGCCTACGGGGTAATCTCAAACTTACTCTTCGCCGTTAAAGCCCGCACGATTGAGCAGGAACTGCGACAGCAGCGCTACCGGACGACCCGTCGCGCCTTTCGCTTTGCCGGATCGCCAGGCGGTGCCGGCGATATCCAGGTGCGCCCAGTTATACTTACGGGTAAAGCGCGACAGGAAGCAGCCTGCGGTGATAGCGCCGCCAGGACGACCACCAATATTCGCCATATCCGCAAAGTTGGACTCCAGTTGTTCCTGGAACTCATCGCCCAGCGGCAGACGCCACGCGCGGTCGCCCGCTTGCTCGGACGCGCCGATCAGTTCATGCGCCAGCGGGTTATGGTTCGACATCAGACCGGTAATGTGATGGCCCAGCGCAATCACGCAGGCGCCGGTTAGCGTCGCGACGTCAATGACGGCTTCCGGTTCGAAGCGCTCAACGTAGGTCAGCACGTCGCACAGTACCAGACGGCCTTCAGCATCGGTATTCAGCACTTCAACCGTCTGACCGGACATGGTGGTCAGTACGTCGCCCGGACGATACGCGCGTCCGCCCGGCATGTTTTCACAGCCCGCCAGTACGCCGATAACGTTAATCGGTAGCTGAAGCTCGGCGACCATACGCATCACGCCGTAAACCGCCGCCGCGCCGCACATGTCGTACTTCATCTCGTCCATCCCTTCAGATGGCTTGATGGAGATGCCGCCGGAGTCGAAGGTCAGGCCTTTACCCACCAGCACGATCGGGCGTGCGTCTTCGGACGGATTGCCCTTGTACTCAATCACCGACATCAGCGATTCATTCTGCGAACCGTGGCCGACCGCCAGATAAGCGTTCATACCCAGTTCGCGCATTTGCTGTTCGCCGATTACGCGGGTGATGACATTTTTGCTGTAGCTGTCAGCCAACTGGCGCGCCTGTGACGCCAGGTAGGCGGCGTTACAGATATTGGGCGGCATGTTGCCGAGATCTTTCGCTGCCTTAATCCCGGCGGCGATGGCCAGACCGTGCTGAATGGCGCGTTCGCCGCTGGTGAGCTCACGGCGGGTCGGCACATTAAAGACCATCTTACGTAGCGGGCGGCGCGGCTCGCTCTTGTTGGTCTTGAGTTGATCAAAGCTATAAAGCGTCTCTTTGGCCGTTTCGACGGCCTGACGCACTTTCCAGTAGTTGTTGCGACCTTTGACGTGCAGCTCGGTCAGGAAGCAGACGGCTTCCATCGAACCGGTATCATTCAGAGTATTTATCGTTTTCTGAATAACCTGCTTATACTGACGTTCATCAAGCTCGCGCTCTTTGCCGCAACCAATGAGGAGGATTCGCTCGGAAAGAACGTTAGGAACATGGTGCAGCAACAGAGTCTGCCCCGGTTTTCCTTCCAGTTCGCCGCGACGCAGCAATGCGCTGATGTATCCGTCGCTAATTTTGTCGAGCTGTTCTGCAATCGGAGAAAGGCGACGCGGTTCAAAGACGCCCACGACAATGCAGGCACTCCGCTGTTTCTCCGGGCTACCGCTTTTTACACTGAACTCCATGCACTATGCTCCTGAATCTTAAAGACAACAGTGGTGGCTACAGCTATACTCGTCGTCTTTCAAGTTGCAGATGCGTTGGCTGCGCCTGCTCACCCCTGTCGCTTACCTGATGTAAGCTCCGGGGCTCCACAGTCTTGCCGCCTGCCTGCAACTCGAAATCCATTAGAGTATAGAAATTGAAAGCTTTCGTAACTCATATCCGCTGTTGCGGTGACTTCGTGTTAATCTTAACGTTATTACGGCATTGGCACGTCAGAACAAGTTCTGAGAGGTGAATCCGCTGAGTATAATGATCTTAGCGATGATTTCGACGACTCAAGAGAATAAATGACGTTTAAGCCATGAAACAAGCTAAATTCCAGCAAAAAAATGGGTTTTTACGGGCGTATTTAAAGTGATAATCATAAGATATCTGGTGCGGGAGACGCTCAAAAGCCAGCTGGCGATACTCTTCATCTTACTTTTGATCTTCTTTTGTCAAAAGTTAGTGAGGATTCTCGGCGCGGCGGTTGACGGCGATATTCCCGCAAATCTGGTGCTCTCGCTTCTGGGGCTGGGCGTACCGGAAATGGCGCAGCTCATCCTGCCTTTAAGCCTGTTCCTGGGGCTACTGATGACGCTGGGCAAACTGTATACCGAAAGTGAAATTACGGTCATGCACGCCTGTGGGTTGAGCAAAGCCGTGCTGGTAAAGGCCGCCATGGTACTGGCGTTATTTACCGGTATCCTTGCGGCGGTTAATGTGATGTGGGCCGGCCCCTGGTCGTCAAAACACCAGGATGAAGTGCTGGCGGAGGCGAAAGCGAACCCCGGTATGGCGGCGTTGGCGCAGGGGCAATTCCAGCAGGCGACTAACGGCAGCTCGGTGCTGTTTATCGAAAGCGTTGATGGCAGCGACTTCCACGATGTTTTCCTGGCGCAGATTCGCCCTAAGGGCAATGCTCGTCCTTCTGTAGTCGTGGCCGATTCCGGACACCTTACTCAGTTGCGCGATGGTTCCCAGGTTGTCACCTTAAACAAAGGGACGCGTTTTGAAGGAACGGCGTTGCTACGCGATTTTCGCATCACCGACTTCCAGAACTATCAGGCGATTATTGGCCATCAGGCCGTGGCGCTGGACCCGAACGATACCGACCAGATGGACATGCGCACGTTGTGGAATACCGACAACGATCGCGCTCGCGCCGAGCTGCACTGGCGTATCACGTTAGTCTTTACCGTATTTATGATGGCGCTGATGGTCGTGCCGCTCAGCGTGGTGAATCCACGTCAGGGGCGCGTCTTGTCTATGTTGCCCGCCATGCTGCTTTATCTGCTGTTCTTCCTGATCCAGACCTCCATTAAATCGAATGGCGGTAAAGGCAAACTGGACCCGGTTATCTGGATGTGGGCGGTCAACCTGATCTATCTGGCGTTGGCGATTGGTTTAAACCTGTGGGATACGGTGCCGGTCCGCCGCCTGCGTGCCCGTTTTCTGCGTAAAGGAGCGGTATAATGCAGCCATTTGGTGTACTTGACCGCTATATCGGTAAAACCATTTTTACCACCATCATGATGACGTTGTTCATGCTGGTGTCGCTCTCCGGGATCATCAAGTTTGTCGATCAGCTGAAAAAAGCGGGGCAGGGTAACTACGACGCGCTGGGCGCGGGTATGTACACCCTGCTCAGCGTACCTAAGGATATCCAGATCTTCTTTCCTATGGCGGCGCTGCTTGGCGCGCTGCTGGGACTGGGGATGCTGGCGCAGCGTAGCGAACTGGTGGTGATGCAGGCATCGGGTTTCACCCGTATGCAGGTGGCGCTGTCGGTGATGAAAACGGCTATCCCCCTGGTGCTGTTAACCATGGCGATCGGCGAATGGGTCGCCCCGCAGGGCGAGCAGATGGCGCGTAACTATCGTGCGCAGGCGATGTATGGCGGTTCGCTGCTTTCCACCCAGCAAGGTCTGTGGGCGAAAGACGGGAATAACTTTGTCTATATTGAACGGGTGAAGGGCGACGAGGAGCTGGCCGGCATTAGTATTTACGCTTTCAACGATCAGCGTCGTTTGCAGTCGGTGCGTTACGCCGCTTCGGCAAAATTCGATCCGGAGCATAAGGTCTGGCGTTTGTCGCAGGTGGATGAGTCCGATCTGCAAAACCCGAAACAGATCACCGGTTCGCAGACGGTGAGCGGCACCTGGAAAACGAATCTGACGCCGGATAAGTTAGGCGTGGTGGCGCTGGACCCGGATGCGCTTTCCATCAGTGGTCTGCATAACTACGTTAAATATCTGAAGTCGAGCGGACAGGACGCCGGACGTTATCAGCTCAATATGTGGAGTAAAATCTTCCAGCCGCTCTCCGTGGCGGTGATGATGCTGATGGCGCTGTCGTTTATCTTTGGCCCGCTGCGTAGTGTGCCGATGGGCGTGCGCGTGGTAACGGGGATTAGCTTCGGCTTCGTCTTCTACGTCCTCGACCAGATTTTTGGCCCGCTGACGCTGGTATACGGCATTCCGCCGATTGTCGGCGCGCTGCTGCCGAGCGCGTCTTTCTTCCTGATTAGCCTGTGGCTAATGCTGCGTAAGTCGTAATCACAGGCCGCCATCCGGCAATGCAGTAAAGCGCAGTGCCTGATGGCGCTGCGCTTATCAGGCCTACTATGACCCGTAGGCCTGATAAGTCCTTTCCGCCGCCATCCGGCAGACCACCTGGTATTCCTCGAATGATGTAGTGCGTAACCTGACGCGTGGCGCTTTTGGCTACCCGTTAAGCTCAGGCAAGCTGCGGGAAAAAGTAGATCAAAAAATTTATAACGTGCTGCCGTGATAAATCTGATAACCCAAATCAATCGTATTATGGTTGAGATCGTTATTTTTAATTTTGTTGAGCAACATCTGCGCGGCTCTGCGCCCGATCTCAAAACGAGGGGTAATTACGCTGGCGAGGCTCGGTATCATTTGCCTGCCCATCTCCAGACCGTGGAAGCCGGCGATGGAGATCTGCTCCGGTACGGCCAGTTGACGCTCGCGGCACCACAGTAGAGCGCCCATTGCGATATCGTCGTTAGTACAAAAAACGCCATCCACGTCCGGGTGCGCAGTAAGCGCATCACGCATTAGCTGTATCCCCAGATGGATAGAGGAGATAGCGCGGGGATTGATGCGCAACGGCGCCAGCCCCCGGCGCGTCATCGCATCGCAGTAGCCGTGATAACGCTGCTCATCACGGATATCGTCTTTTGAACCCAGATAGAGGATTTTACGCCGCTGGCGTTTATCCAGCATGGTGCTGACCATATCAAAGGCGGCCTGACGGTTATCAAACCCCACCTCCATATCTAAGCGATCGCCCTGGATGTCCATAAGTTCTACAATCGGAAGGGTTGCTGAGCGCAGGAATTTGACGGTTCTGAGGGTATGATATTTTTCTGAAAGAATAATGCCGTCGATATTGTAGGACAATAAATTGATAACGGACTCTTCTTCCGAATCGCGATTGTAATTGTAATTCGCAATGAGAGTTTGGTAGTTATGACCCGACGTTACGGATTCAATCCCGGCAAGAATGTCGGCAAACAACTGGTTCTGAAAAGAGGGGATCAGCACGCCCAGAGTGTAACTTTGCGCGTTTAACAGCATAGCTGGCGCGCGATTTGGTATGTAGTTAATTTCCTCCATGATCTGCGCAATACGCTCGCCGGTTTCCCTGGCGACTTTTTTCGGCGAGCGGATGTAACGGCTCACCGTCATTTTTGTCACGCCAGCAAGCGTAGCGATATCCTGCAAAGAAATTCTGTGATTCCTCATGTTTTCTCCAGTACCGGGGGCGGGAACGTCGCCCCCATGGTTAATTGGGCTGCGGATGATGAATTAATGCAGAACCGCATTCAGCGCCAGTACGCCCAGCAACCCCATGACAGAAATCAATGTTTCCATAACGGTCCAGGTGCGTAGGGTTTCCCCGACGCTAAGATTAAAATACCCTTTAAACAGCCAAAAACCGGGATCGTTAACATGTGATGCAATAACGCTTCCCGCGCCTGTCGCCAGTACCATTAACGCCGGATCGGCGTGGGTTACGTTAATAATCGGCAATACGACGCCCGCTGTGGTTATCGCGGCCACGGTCGCGGAACCTAACGCAATACGCAGCACGGCGGCTACCGTCCAGCACATTAATAACGGAGATAGCGAGGTGCCGGTCATTAATTGCGAGATATATTGGCCCACGCCGCTATCCACCAGCACTTGCTTAAACGCGCCGCCGCCCGCGATGATAAAAACAATCATCGCAATAGCGCCAATGGACTCGCCGACGATATCCATCACCTGCTCAACCGTACGTCCATTGCGTCGGCCCAGCGTAAAAATGGCGATGATAATGGCAATAAACAACGCCACTGCTGGATTACCGATAAATTCGAAGAAAACCCGCACGGCATTCGTTTTTGGCAGCGTGATTTCACATACCGCTGCGATGGCCATCAGAATGACCGGGATCACGGCGGCAAAAATACTGTTCCAGAATGACGGCATCTCCTCTTCACTGAATAGGTGAGGATTAAATAATCCTTCAGGCGGCGCTTTCTCAAAGCGCGCCAGCAATTTTGAAAACAGCGGGCCGGCAACAATCACGGTCGGTATGGTAATGATTAACCCATACAGCAGGGTCGTACCGAGATTTGCCTCAAAAATTGTCGCAATAGCGGTAGGGCCGGGATGCGGCGGCAGGAAGCAGTGCGTAACGGATAAGGCGGCGACCATTGGAACCCCGACATACAGCAATGGCAGTCCCGATGAAGCCACAATCGTAAAAACGAGCGGCAACAGCAGTACGAATCCGACTTCAAAAAACATTGCCAGGCCGACGATAAGCCCGGTGATCACCAGCGCCCATTGCACGCGTTTTTTGCCGAACGTATTAATGAGCGTCGTCGCAATGCGCTGCGCGGCGCCGGTATCGGAAATTAATCTTCCCAGCATCGCGCCAAAACCGAGGATCATGGCGAGTCCGCCCAGAGTACCGCCAATTCCGTTTTGTATGGAGTGCAGGACGTCTTGCGCGCCCATCCCTTCGGCAAATCCTACCACGGCGGCAACCAGAACAAGGGCGATAAAGCCGTTAACTTTAAAGCCAATCATTAAAACCAACAGCAGCGCAACGCCTGCCGCAATAATTATTAATGGCATATTCGTCTCTCTTATTAGCGCCAAAATAGCAGCGCTTACGCGCTGCGTCGTATTTCCCTGGTCAGACGGCAACCAGCATACCGCCATCGACAAACAGCAGATGTCCGTTAACAAAGTCGGAGGCTTTTGACGAGAGAAACACCGCTGCGCCAATAAGCTCCTGGGGATCGCCCCAGCGTGCGGCAGGCGTACGTTTGCATAGCCAGGAGGTGAAGGCTTCATCTTCAACCAGCGCTTTGGTCATCTCCGTTTTGAAGTATCCCGGCGCAATACCGTTGACCTGGATATTATGACGCGCCAGCTCCACGCACATGCCGCGAGTCAGCATCTTCACGGCACCCTTCGACGCGGCGTATGGCGTAATCGTGTCGCGGCCCAGCTCGCTTTGCATCGAACAGATGTTGATCACTTTTCCTGCCTGACGCGCCACCATACGGCGCGTAACGGCCTGAGAGACGAGAAAAACCGCGGTCTGATTTACGGCGATGACATCATTCCACTCCTGTTCGGGAAACTCAGTAAACGGATGACGGCGCTGGATACCGGCGTTATTTATCAGGACGTCAATGACGCCGATATCTTTTTCGATATGTTCAACCGCAGCTTCAATATCCTGTTTATGGGTGACATTAAAGGGAGCGGCAATAGCCTTTATCCCTTCTTGCTGAAGTTTCGTCACGGCTGTTTCGGCACGCTCCGGGGTAATATCGTTAACAATAATGCGCGCGCCATAGCGACCAAGACCGGTTGCCAGCAAATAACCAATTCCCTGAGCGGCTCCGGTGATAAGGATATTTTTACCTGCCAGTGAAAAAAGATCGTTCATGATAGTGTCCCTTATTTTACTTTCTCAGAAAACGAGCTGAACTTTTGCCGCCTGTGTTTTGTCTCCGGCAAAGATCAGCGCCGCTTCCAGGTCGGTAAATGGATATTCCGCGCTCAGTAACGGCAACGGATTGATAACGCGGTTGGCAAGCCAGGAAACCGCAGTATTAAATTCGGTAGTAAAGCGGAAAGAGCCTTTCAGCGAGATCTCTTTGCTTATTAGCATCATCATCGGGAAGTTGGGGACTGCGCCGCCCATGCCAACCTGCACCATCACGCCTTTGGCCCGTGTGACTTCCAGACACGTTGAGATAGAGGAAGGATGCCCAGAGACTTCAAAACTGATATCGAAATACCCTTTTTCTGCTTTCCAGTCATCGAGAGAATCATGCTGTGGGTTCACCAGCGTATCCGCGCCCATCTGCCGGGCCAGCGAGAGAGAACGGGCGCTGATATCGGCACATACCACTTCCGCCGCGCCCAGCGTTTTTACCGCGCTAACAATCAGACAGCCGATAGGGCCAACGCCGGAGATAAAGACGCGTTTGCCCTGCAGATCGCCCGCCTCATGAGCCGCATGAATGGCAACCGCCAGCGGCTCGGCAAAGGCCATGGCTTTTTCGTCCGCCTGTTCCGGCCAGGGAATGCACTGAGCGGTATCGACAGCTTTAAATCGGGTAAAACCGCCATCGACATGCGGAAAATACATGGCGCTGCCAAAGAAACGCATTTCAGTACAGTGGTTTTCTTCATGCTGCAGACAGTATTTGCAATGACCGCAAGGCTTCGATGGATTAATCGCTACCGGTTGTCCTTCACGTAATAAATCTGAGTCGCTATGAACGATTTTGCCAATCACTTCATGACCTAAAATCATTGGCGCTTTTACTGTAAAATTGCCGACTTTGCCTTCCTGATAATAATGTAAGTCAGACCCACAAATGCCGCCTCGGGTAATTTGTACGAGTGTTCCTTTATTATTCCATTCAATATTTTGTTCCGTAACGGCAACAGCACGCTTACCCGCAACAACGCAGGATTGAGTTTTTACTTCCATAAATTCCTCACTGGTCAGGTAGTTACCCTGAACGCATTTAAGCGGTTTTATTTGTCACTATTTGTGACTTATGTCACGCTGGAAAATTGTTACACTACAATGTTACGCATAACGTGATGTGTCTTAGAGTTCTTCTCTATGGAAATTAAAAAACGTGAAATTGTCGAACGTAGAGGCGTAATATTGTGGTGTGGAATATGACTCAGAGGTATTTAAATGGCCGGGGAAAGCTATATTTTAATGGGCGTTTCAGGTAGTGGTAAGTCTTTAATAGGCAGCAAAATTGCAACATTATTTTCTGCGAAGTTTATTGACGGCGATGATCTCCATCCGGCGAAAAACATTGATAAAATGTCTCAGGGAATACCGTTAACTGATGAAGACCGTTTACCCTGGCTGGAACGATTAAATGACGCTTCATACAGTCTTTATAAAAAAAATGAGACGGGATTTATTGTCTGCTCGTCATTAAAAAAACAGTACCGCGATATTTTACGTAAGAGCAGCCCTAACGTACATTTCCTGTGGCTGGATGGCGATTACGCTACTATTCTGCAGCGAATGCAGCGTCGTGCCGGGCATTTTATGCCGCCAGACCTGCTGCAAAGTCAGTTTGACGCGCTGGAGCGACCCTGTGCCGATGAACATGATATTGCGCGTATCGATGTTAATCATGACATCGAGCACGTGACGGAGCAGTGCCGACTGGCTGTACAGGCTTTTCGTCAGGCACTCAGCGCTTCCTGATCATTGTCAAAGCGCTGAGTCAGGCGGTCAGAAGTCAGCTTTTAGCACTACACGATAGCGGGCTTTGCCGTCGCGAACGTGCTGAATAGCTTCGTTGATTTGTGACATTGCGAACAGTTCCGTGGTGGGTGCGACTTTGCTGCGTCCGGCGAATTTCATCAGCTTGCGAAGTTCATATGGCGTTCCGGTTGCCGAGCCTGAGATACTGCGATCGCCGGCAATTAATGTAAACGCCGGTACGGGCAGCGGCTTCAATACCGCCCCAACGGTATGGAAGTTGCCGCCATACGTCAGCGCTTCGAAGTAGGGCTGCCAGTCGAGATCGACGTTGACCGTGTTGATAATGAGATCGAACTGACCCGCCAGTGCTTTTAACGCTTCCGGATCGCGGCTATTCACCACGTTATTGGCCCCCATCGCCAGCACTTCCTGCTCTTTCGATGGATTTGAGCTGAACGCGGTGACTTCGCAGCCCATTGCATGTAACAGCTTTATGGCGATATGCCCCAGCCCGCCGATACCGATGACGCCAACGCGGCTGGTAGCAGTAATATGGTGCATCAATAGCGGTTTAAAGACCGTAATGCCGCCACATAACAGCGGGCCTGCGGACGCCATATCTATATTCTCCGGAAGAGGAATTACCCACTGCCAGCCTGCGCGAAGCTTCTCGGCAAAACCGCCACGATTGAGGATAGTGGGCACTGCGCCTTCCTGGCAGTTAATTTGATTGCCGCTGATACAGGCATCGCAGTGTCCGCAGCTGCGCGCCGTCCAGCCGATTCCAACGCGCTGGCCGACTTTTAGCCCCTTATTCTGTGCCGCGCTGCCGAGCGCGGCCACCCGACCGATGACCTCATGTCCGGCAACCAGAGGGTATTGAGAGAACCCCCATTCATTGTCGATCATCGACAGATCGGAATGGCAGATCCCGCAGTAGTCGACCCGTACCTCGACATCTTCCGGTTGGAGTTCTCCCGCGTCATATTCATAGAGTTCGAGCTCGCCGCCCGCCTCTTTGGCGGCGTAGCTTTTTATTATCGTCATTGTGTTTCCCTTAATGTGGTGTTGAACTGAAAAGTGTAGAGCATGGAGGCAAGGGACGCCCGGCGTTAATCTGCTGGAGAAGGCGGGAAGTAGCCTGATTATTCTATTTAATACTCAACGCTGCTGAAATTTTCAGCACTTAGCGAAACAGGTGTATGCTCGTGCTTGCATGGCGGCGTATGACAGGTATAATCCACAACGTTTTCCGCATACCTCTTCAGTGCCGAAGTGGCGAAATCGGTAGACGCAGTTGATTCAAAATCAACCGTAGAAATACGTGCCGGTTCGAGTCCGGCCTTCGGCACCATTAGTACTTCCAAGACCATCCGAGAAAGTCCAAATATCCCTTTAAAATCAATGCTTTCAGCGATTTTTACGTCCTGCGTCTTCCGAGGTTGTCCGTTGAAATCAGGATATCATTGGGGGCATAATTGGGGGCATCTTAACTTCGATTAGAAATGTGCCCCCAAATGAAGCTCAATGCCAGACAGGTCGAGACCGCAAAGCCAAAAGACAAAACCTACAAAATGGCCGATGGTGGTGGTTTGTATCTTGAGGTTTCGGCCAAAGGTTCCAAATACTGGCGTATGAAATACAGACGTCCCTCTGACAAAAAAGAGGATCGTCTCGCTTTTGGTGTTTGGCCTACTGTGACGCTTGCTCAGGCAAGAGCAAAACGCGATGAAGCTAAAAAGCTTTTAGTACAGGGCATAGACCCAAAAGTCGTACAAAAAGAAGCTCAGGCCGAGAATTCGGGGGCATATACTTTTGAAACTATCGCCCGAGAATGGCATGCCAGTAACAAGCGCTGGAGTGAAGACCATCGATCGCGCGTTCTTCGCTATCTTGAGCTTTATATCTTCCCTCATATCGGTTCGTCCGACATTCGGCAGCTTAAAACCAGCCACCTGTTAGCCCCGATTAAAAAAGTTGATGCCAGTGGCAAACACGATGTCGCTCAGCGCCTGCAACAGCGCGTCACAGCCATTATGCGTTATGCCGTACAGAACGATTACATCGACTCAAATCCAGCCAGCGATATGGCCGGTGCGCTATCGACAACCAAAGCGCGACATTACCCTGCTTTACCTTCTAGCCGGTTCCCTGAGTTTCTTGCACGTCTTGCTGCATATCGTGGCCGTGTAATGACACGGATTGCAGTCGAGCTTTCCTTACTAACTTTTGTTCGTTCCAGTGAGTTGCGTTTCGCTCGCTGGGATGAATTCGACTTCGATAAATCTCTTTGGCGTATACCGGCAAAACGAGAAGAAATTAAAGGTGTCCGTTATTCGTACCGTGGGATGAAGATGAAAGAGGAGCATATCGTTCCGCTTAGTCGACAGGCGATGATTTTGTTAGAGCAGCTTAAGCAGATTAGTGGTGATAAAGAGCTGCTGTTTCCGGGAGATCACGACGCAACTAAAGTTATGAGTGAAAACACGGTGAATAGTGCTTTGCGGGCTATGGGTTATGACACTAAAACTGAAGTATGTGGTCACGGTTTCAGAACAATGGCGCGAGGTGCTTTAGGTGAGTCAGGTTTATGGAGCGATGATGCGATTGAGCGCCAGTTAAGCCACTCAGAGCGTAACAATGTTCGTGCTGCGTATATTCATACTTCTGAGCATTTAGACGAGCGTCGATTGATGGTTCAATGGTGGGCTGATTATTTAGATAGTAATAAAGAAAAATATGTAACACCCTATGATTATGCTAAATGAAAAAAGTAGCATGATGGAAAATGACATTTATTCTAATTGCAGCAATGAAAATATAAAGGTGACTTATGATTAGCAAAGGAAATGTATTAAGCGCGTATAATTGCTTGAAGTCATATGCATATTACGAAAATTTAAATTTCTATCTGAAAGCTGAAATAGCAAAATTTGAAAACACAGGATTCGATCGTAAAATAAAAAAAGTGGTTGATTTATTCAATGGCGATGATAAATCCGTTTTTGATCAATGGTTACAAGGCATCAATGTTGAAATTTTACCAAAGAAGATTAAAAGTCATTTAGAGAGTGAGCAAAGTAATGGTGCTTTGTTTCTGAGTAATAATAAAACAGCGAGCGAATATATAGTTGAATCTGTAAATTATTTGGTTGTGGCACCTGTTGAAATATATCTTATTGAGACATTGTGGTCAATATATGTTGGTTCTTTGCTGGACGAAAATTTCACCAATTACACCTATGGTAATCGAGTATCAAATGTGGTAAAAAAATACGCAAGAGATTACCCGACAGAAGAATCAATTTCTTCTGTTAATATATTCCAGAAATATGTTGATAACTATAACAAATGGCGTGATGGCGGAATAAATAAAGCAATTGATACTGTTGAAAAAGATCAGGAAAATGTAGCTATATTATCAATAGACTTAAAAAGCTTTTATTATAATATAAATATAGATTTTAAAAAAATAGAAAAGGTGATAATAGATAACTCTCCATCTGAGAGCATGGAATTGTCATTGTATTTGAATGAAAAGATTTCACAAATGCATGACATGTATAAGCAGATTATAGCTCCTTATATTTGTGTTACACATGAAGAGTCTGTATCGAAAGGTATTCCAATAGGATTTACTTCTTCAGCTATATTAGCCAATTGGTATCTTTCAGATTTTGATGCTGATATTAAATCTAAAATCAACCCTGCATATTATGGTCGTTATGTAGATGATATTTTATTTGTGTTCTCTTCTCCTTCGATACAGCCTTCTGAAAAGGGTAAGGAAATTATAAATTTTATTGATAGTGCATTAGGGGATTTTATAAATCATGATAATAAAGGTGATGCAATTTTTAGATTGTCAGATGAATATCATTCCTTACCTATACAAAAAGACAAATTAATTTTTCATTATTTTGATAGGAACCATAGTCTGGCAGGGTTACGAGTCTTTAAACAAGAGGTTGAAAACCGTAGTAGTGCATTTCGTTTTTTACCCGATGAGCATATAGAGAGTGATTTAGATAAATTTGCCTATGATGTTTTATTAAATGGTTCGGCTAATAAATTCAGAAGCATTATGGGGTTGGCAGAGAATGAAACTGAACTTTCAAAATATATATCATCGCATATTCTTGCTCATCGTTTATGCAACCTAACGTCTAATGAATCAACATTAAAGCAAATCACTCTTTTCTTTAGAGGAGAGAATTGCATACGATTCAGTAGATTATGGGAAAAAGTATTAGCGTATACATTGATAACTAAGAAATATACCTTTTCTCGATCGTTTTATAAATCTATTCAAGACAGTATTGAAAAGATAAAATGGCATGGGGACAATGATGAAAGTGATATCTCATCAAAAATTAAAACTGCAATGAACGAGTACGCTGATATTTCACTTTGCCTGAATCTTGCACTGCTTGATCTTGATGTAATCCTAAATGATACACAAGAGACAGAGCAGAAGGAGTTAATTCCTATACGCAAAATGATTAATGGTGATGCGGATAAGGTAAAATTAATTGAACGTTTCAGAGATAGTAATTTAATTAGACACAATTTGGTTTCTTGGCCATTAGTGAATTATACGAATTATAGAGGAGATTTGACAGAAGAAGAACTTTATAAAAATATATCTGAGCTTGATATTGAGCTTGTGAAAAGTAAAAAATCAAAAACTCCAAGATTTATACATGCTGATGAATATCAACTTTTTTATCTGATTAGATCTTTGAAAAAAAAAGAATTGCATAAATTTACAACAAGAAATGATTTTCATCAGGGGGCTTGCGTTGTAAATAAAAACAAAAACACAATTTCGATAAAGGTTAATGATAAGTTTAGTTCTAAAAATGATAAAATAAAAGTTGCGTTAGCTAACATGTTGGTTGATAGAGACTCTATACAAAGAGCATGTCGAAAGGATCAGTCGCCAAATCTAAGTTATCAAAGACAAAAAGGACTGTATCATATTCTTAATGCAGCAAATAAAGAGGAAGCTGATGTATTATTACTGCCGGAATTGTCTATCCCAGTTTCATGGCTACCATTTATGGCTGCTCACTCTCGAAGAAAACAAATTGCGCTTATATTCGGTCTTGAACATTGGGTTCTTGATGAGCGCGCATATAATATACTTGTTGAAATGTTACCTTATAATACTGATGAGAATTATAAATCAAGCATGCTTGTGTTTAGAGTTAAAAACTATTACGCTCCTAAGGAAATTGAACTCTTACATACATTAAGACTTAGAGCAGGAGCACCAAAGCCTAAGAAGCAACGATATCATCTTATTAGATGGAAAAATGTATCATTCGCTACATATAACTGCTTCGAACTCGCGAATATTGAGCATCGCGCTTTGTTTAAGTCAAAGTTGGATATTCTTTTTGCTTGCGTTTGGAATAGGGATGTTAATTATTATCAACATATAACCGAATCAGCGGCAAGAGATTTGCATTGTTATGTAGCTCAGTCAAATACTTCTCATTATGGAGGGTCGTGCGTTCTTCAGCCATCGAGAAGCTCTATCTCAAACAAAATATACGTAAAAGGTGGAGAGAATCACTGTATTCTAACTACAACATTAGATATTAAAGCCTTAAGGGAGGCTCAATATCGTTCTTTTAGAGATAATAATGACATAATCAAGCATAATCCCCCCGGGTTTGATTATGATGCTTTATTAGAAAGGGCCAAAAAATGAATCAGATTATAAATGATATCTTATCTTCAAGTATCGCATTAGGTATTATTGCATTTATATGCAAGATGATTCTCAAACATATGGATAAGAGAGGGTTGGAGACCTATAAAAATAAATTAAAAATTGAAAGTGATTTATTAGCGAAAAGAATAGATTTCGAGTTTTCACAAAAAAAAGAAAGGGAAATAGAATTAGGGCGTTGGGGATTAACTTTATTGAGTTCCATTAACGGTTTAATAGGGCGTTTGAAGTATATTAAAGACAATGGGTCGTTGACGGAGGACCCTTATTATGAAGTTAGCACTAGATATTATGTGTGCCAGTTCCTGTGTTGGGCGCAGCTTTTTCGTAAGGAAAGAAATACTGTTGTTATATCTCCTGTTAATGATGAAATTTTGATAGGCGAATTACTTAAAAATATATCCATTGTTTTAAGGAATAATAATTTCAACTTTCCTGCTATTCGCTCTCTCGAACAACAATATATTGGTGAATCATTGATTTATGAAGGAAGTTGCATGCAGTTTAAAAACTTTAATGATTCTAAAATATTGCAAGATTATGATGTTCTAAATGGTTATATAAATGCTCTCTTGAGTGGCGATAATATTGAATATATCAATGAGCTTATAAGTAAATTAGAGGATTTACAAAAACATTTCAGGAAAATTCTTTCCTTAAATTAAATTTTCAAGGGTTGTTTAGTTTGTTTAAATGACCCTTGCACAGTCACCCGTACTCAGACTTTATTCTTAGCAAGGATTGGCGGGATAATCCACTTATTTTCGCGATTGCGCACAGCCCCGCCCGCCTGCCCGCTTCGCTTAACAGACTGGTTTTCATGCATTCCGTAAATCGTCTCAGAAGCCACCACACAAGGGTTTTCGCGTCAAAAATGGCGCATGAGACTCATGCGTTTTCATGCACCATAGATATACACTTATACGATCTCAGGCCAGCCAGGGAAAAGGCGTAAAAAATCTCGGTACTGGACCGGGACTATATGGGCGTATTTTTCTAATCAGACAGGAATTTGCTGACGCCGTGAAGCCAGCGGTTGAGCAGGTGTGAAGCGCACATAATCTTCCTCCGGCATTTAGACATCGCGGGTAAGCCGGATGCGTTGGTGGATCTAGGCATCCACCTCGCTTTCCAGCTAGGCGACGTGGCGGCTGTTGAGTCGGATGGACGGCGGAAACTGTTGCAGCTGGATTTGTCGATAAATCCACGATTTACCGAAGCCGATTTTGTCTTCCACCTGGCGTAAGCGTAAAAATCTGTCGCTATTCATAACCATTCCTCCTGTGTCCAGATTCGTTCACATCAGCACGATGGGCGTGGTTATCAAAGCAGCAGCGACCCTGCCAGGCAGTAAAAATCCTTATCTGGGTTAGTGAGAGTTGTTAGTTGAAAGAGTTAGTTGATTGCGTTATGGCGGAGCGCCGCGCTGGAGTGCGGTTTTCAACGTCTCGCCACTCAGTGGCTGGTGCATACCATCCTCACGTGCCCAGCGTTCGAAAATGTTCAACAGTTTGTAGGGATGGTCCAGTAGTTCATCATCCAGTAGCGGGTTGTGCTTGCAGGCCAGCTACAGTAAACGGGAGAGCGCGGAGGTGATCCGTTCCTTTGATTCCGGCTGATGGCGGGTCAGGAAGGCTTCGAGATGAGTGCGGCGGATGACGAATAGTGCGTCAGGAGGCAGCGTGTCCTGCAGGTAGCAGACGGACAGACTGAGCCGGGATTTAAGGTCATTGCGGCCATTGCCATACAGCTGGCCAATCAGCAGATGCAGCTCTTCCTGAAGGTTGTTTTGCGTGGCGAGCAGTTCCAGTAAAAGCTCCCGCAACGATTTGCGACAACAGAGTTGGTAGTAGCTGTCGTTCTCATCGCAGACCACAATGCCAATCTGGTTGCAGCAGTGGGTATCTTTGGGGCAAGGACGATTCAACGTTTTCGCCAGTTGCTGGTGGAGCAGTAGGAGCTCAAGGCCGATTAACGGCAAATTCCACAGATGGCTGGTGGTCAGTTGCAGAGTCGGGTCGCGTCTGCATGGTGGAGAGTTCGCCATCACTTTGCGGTTGCCGGGTTTGTTGCACTGCGAAGGTGGAAAGGGCGGCTTGCTGAATCGGCAGGCCAGGCGGCGAGGAGGATTGAGCGGCTTCAGGAGGACTGGCGAGGGGAAGTAGACCGAGAGCGACAGATCGCTGTGAAGGGCATGGCGGATCAGGTCGGCGGGCAGCAATGTGATGTTGTGCTGTCGGATGACTTCTGCGGCCTCGTCCAGCGCCAGCCACTCCTGACGGATTTTGTGTGGGGGCATAGCGTGTTCCTTTTTGTGTTTTGAGTGCGTACGAAAGTAATTGTAAATAGCCATAAATTATTGGATGTGTTGTTTTATTCATATAAAACAATTGGTTATGTATTTTCTGTTTGTAGATAAAACTGTTGGATAGCTTGACAATGAGAAAGATACGAGAATAATGAATCCCATAGAAAGATAATGGGATGTATACATCGCAACACGTTAAATCTAAAAGGAAAAAAGAATGCCAAAACTCACATTTGAATATCCCGCAATAAAAATCAAACAAAATGAAATGTGTAGTGATGTTGTGTTGTTTGGTGCTTCTGCTTATGAGATTCATCAATGGGCAGGTGTCCCACAAAAAAAATCATTTGAAGATATAGAAACAGTTGGTTTTCAGCGTGTTGACAATAGAGCAAGATTAAATGAGCTGAAAAAATTTTATCTGAATCAGAAAAATGTAGTTCAAAATACACTTATTTGTGCAATAAGAGATATAGCTGGGTGTAAGGTTAGCTTCAAGGGTAAGGATAGCAGTGATTGTGCTGGGACTTTAAAAATTGAATTTCCTAGCTTTTATGATATGCCGATAATCGATTTGTTTGGCATCTTAAGGCAGTCTCTTGAAAGTCGGTTAAATGGTAAAGTAAAAATTTCAATTTCGGAAGAAGATAAGCAGGAACTTAAGAAACAACTATCAATTCTGAATGAAGCGAAAATAGATGACCAAGAAGATAAACATCCGCTAGATGATTTAGAAAGTGAGAATGTTGAAGAAATAAAAGAGTCCGAACAGGATTCTTTGATTTTTGATGAATCACATATAGCTGATTTTATTAAAGAAATAGCTTTACGTCATGAAATTCTGAAAGAAAATCCTGAATTATATATAGAGCGGGACGAATTTTTAGGATTTAAAAAAGATTCTCTTATTTCGTTTATTCTTCCTGTTTCATTAGTTGATGGACAGCATAGGTTGTTAGGTGCTATTGGTGAAATAAATACCAGATTGGAAACGGGTGAGTTTGATGATGAGTTATCATTATCTTTGAATAATGGTACCGATGCTACAATGGCTAATACTGAAATTTTGAAAAAACATACACGAGTTTTGCCGGTTTCGTTATTAATGTCAGATAGTCCATCTGAACAAGTATTTCAGTTTGTTGTTATTAACCAGAAAGCTACACCAATTGAACGCTCATTGCTAGGAACTATAGTATCAACAACATTAACTAATGATGAAATGGAAGTTGTATCTCAGCGCTTAATGGATTCTGGTATCAAGCTCGAAGAAGCTCGTGCTATAACATGGATAGCTAAAAACCCAGTCAGCCCATTTTCAAACCTTGTAGAGCGTGGTGTAAACAGCGATTCTAAAGATATGTTGCAATGGTCTGTTATGGGGAAAATCATAAATATTTTTAAAGAGTTGAGAGGCGGGATTTTATTTGGTGAAAGGAACGACTACGCTAAAATTTGGCAAGAAAAATACCTTTCCACATCTGGGGTTGTTTCTGAGTTTGATGATAATGTATTTTCATCAGCATATGATTATTGGCGTTCTCTTGAAGGGCCTTGGAGAGAATTATTTGTTTGTTTTTGGAACAAAGTTAGCGATAAACTCGCTCAACGTGAAAATAAAGATAGGAAAAATTTTTGGGGAGCACCTCGAGAATCTAATATTTTTAACAAAATATCTTTAATGATCCTGTCTTCAGATTTTTTCCAATTTCTTGTTGAAACGCGAACTGGGATTGATTCTAAAGAGCATCTAAAGTCTTTAGTTGATGAATGGTTACAGGATATTAAACCAGCATATTTTGATCGTGATTGGGAATTATCTGGTGTTAAAAAAGACTCAAAAGGAATCAGAGACCGATGGGCTCAGCTGTGGTCTGATTATAGAAAAAATCCATCAGCTTTACCTCAAATTAGAATGTATCGTAACCCTAAAAAGACTGACTGACTTATGGAAAGAGACTTCAATTTTGTCATCAATAGTATATTAAATATACAAAAAGCATGGTGTAATGATACGCAAAATGAGTTGTCTCATATGTCTTTTCCGGATCCAATGCTTGGATTCAGAAGAGATCTTTTAAAGGGCGATATGTATCGAGAATGGGGGCGTTGGTTTATTGAGCAATTTATTGATGTAAAATACCTATCGAGTAATGTGACTTATCCTGAAATATTTTATGATGTCTTTCGCATTATCGATACAATATGTGGATGGACTTATGACCGAACTGATAAGATGGAAGTGTCGGGTATAATATCAAGATATGTTTTGCAAAGGGTAAAAATCATCACTGAGAGTAATAAACGAAGGAGAGTTTCTTTATCAGAACGACGTGAATTATTGGATCTTCTTGGTGAAAAACCTCGTTGCTGGTTGACTGGCATGCCTTTTTCACCTGAGGCTATTGCTATTTTTTTAGGTGAGCGCGATGTCAAAATAAAATTGCCTGATTATGTAGATAAATATATGCCAATTGGTTTGGTTGAACGAGATCTAAAAATAGAAGTAGATCATCTCTATCCTTTTGCATTAGGAGGCGATGATTCTATCGAAAACTTTAGATTAATTTGCGGGTGGGCCAATATGGTGAAAAGTTCACAGGTATCAATGTATGGTCGAGGAACCAAATATACTAAATCTATACGGCCTTATCAAAGTATTGATAATTATTATTGGGCGATAAGGACATTAGGGTTGAAGAGAAAATGTGAATGTGATGGGTGTAAAAATAATTTGGAAAATTCACAGTTAACAATATCGTCATTTCATGGTGCTGGAAAAATAATAAATCCTATAAGTATGAAAATCATGTGCTACGAACATGCTTATGAAAATGACCGTTTTGTTTTGCGCACGAATTTTGAGCTTTAATGATCAGTAAATTTTATAATTTAACTCAAAAAGGCACATGTTATATTTGTGCCTTTTTTGGTATATAATTACATTTCTATTATGTCATCAATGCTATTGACTTTATTTATCATATATGAAATGCCACGGTGCAAGTGAATTTTGAATAGATAATTTATATCTATATTTTCATGATGTTCATTATAATCATCATGAATTCGTTGTTTTAATATCGCTAAATATATTTCTGATTGATCACCAGAAAACGTTTTCCATGTCATTTCAATTGAGCTATCGGTGATAATATCCTCATGCGGAGGAACGGCTTTCTCCGCAAGAGATAGGCAAAATGCCCAACGACACAGTACATTCCAATTATCGATGCCAGTTCGTCGTTTTAGAGTGATCAGCTGCTGTTTTGCTTTTTCGGAAAGTCTTACATGCTCGATGCTCATAATGCACTCTCCAGATATCCATTTGAAAAATATGAAGTTTTTTCTGTTTCATTATAGACAATATTATATTCTTGAGCTATGAATGGCTTCAATTTGGAATAGTATTGACCATAAATCTCTTCATCCGTAGATAAAAGAATAACTTGTGAGGCAGCATTTGGAAAATATTTCTCTATTAGGCGAGTTCTGTGTTCTCCATCTAGTCTTCCCATAGGAGTATCAATTATTGTTGGTAATTCTTTTCCCGAACTATCGGCTAATCCCCAGAGAATAGCTATGGCGAGTAATTGTCTCTCTCCGGCAGAAAGGCGATCTGCTGGGATTTCTAGTCTACCCGAGGTATACAAAGTCATAGAATAATCAGTCGGACTAATTTCTATCCTATTCACTAAACTTTCTTTTCTTTTCAATTGATCAAACTTTGATTTTATTTTTTTCTCAAGCTTGCTAATATTTTCACTTACAAGTTGTTTATTAAAGGATATAATTATTTCTTTTAATGTATCAATGTGATTGATAATTTGACTCTGTCTTTTCTGCTCGAAATGGGCCGAGTTGCTACTAATTAAAAGAGTATTATACTCAGTTTCATTGCTTTTTATCTCGTTATCTATTTCTTCTAATGAAACCAATAATATTTCTTTTTCTTTTCTGACTGAGCGTAATTTTTCTTCTTGTTTTGCATATTCTGAAAATAAGCCTTTTACTGATTCAAAGGTTGGGATTGTATTTATTTTTCGATCTATTAAAATAATTTCTTCTTCTATCTTTTTCTTTACTAAAAGTAGATTGACTGCTGAATTTTTGTCTTGATGAATTCGGCTATTTAAATCAAAAAAATACAGAGGATCGGTGTTTATATAACAATCTACCGTATGTTTTTCCTTTTCGATGATTTGTGCTTCATCAAATTTCATTTTTAGATCAGACAGTTCGATACTATCAACTTTATCAGAAAGCATATTTAAGAGTTGTTCTTTCTGTTTCTGTAAAAGTGATTCAGCATCATTAAATATTCTATAGTTTTTTTCAAGTAAAGCCTGTTTTTCTGCTTTAATAGCTACATGTTGTACTAATCCTAAAGGCAGTACTCCAGAGGCTAATTTTAATAATTCATGTTTAACCACGAAAAGTTTTTGTTCTAATTCTTTTTTTTCTTTTTCAAAAGATGTTTTTAATTCTAACTTGTCAGCACCGCTAGACTGTAACTTTTCTTGGAGAAACGACAAGTTTTCATCTTCATCTTTCTCTTTCTCCTCTAGAATGCCTATCTGAGAAGTTAACTGCTTTTTCTGTTCGTTTAATGACGCTATTTTTGTTTTTATTTCATCTACACTGACAGCATCTTCTTTTTTAAGTAGTTTTTCTTGTTTTTTCTTTTGTAATTCGTTTAAATCACTCGATAGAGTTGAAAGTAGTTCTAGCCCTAGTAAAGCTTCTATTCCCGTTTTAAGTAATTCGGCAGAACGCTTAGGATCTGCTAAATTTTCTATTTTTTCACCATCAAAGAAAAATAACTCTGATATTGACTGAGGGATAAATTCGTTGACAAATTCCTCCCAATGTTCACTGATCAATTGATCATACTTGCCATTAAAATGAACAGAGATATTTTCTTTACATTCTTTGTTCCCATTTTTTTTCCAAGATCTCTTAATTTCATATATTTGAGCGGTCTTTTTGTTATCTCCATGACGAAACCGTAAAGTGATGCTCGCAGATCTGTCTGTAGAAAATGAATTAATGTTTTTTTCTAGATAGGTTAGGTAGCCTAACCGCCCTCTGTTGGAACATTTCGCAAATTTGCCATATAGTGCCAACTGGAGAGCATCAAGGAAAGTAGTTTTCCCTGCGCCATTAAGAGCACCTATCAATATAATTGGTTTTTTATGATCAGGACTATCAAGGGAGATAGTATGATGTCCTTGATATATTCCAAAGTTATAAAGTCTTATTTCTTCAAAAATCATAATTGTATCTCTTGAACATCAATTTGTTCTAATTGCAAATAATCATAGTTAATGAGAGATTTCTCTATTTTTTCTATTTCCCATTGTAGTTTGTTTCTCTCATCGTCATTTATACCTTTATCTTCAATCTTATAGATGTTCTCATTTAATCGTTTTTCAAGTGCGAATTTCCGAGCTTCTGAAATATCATTAAAGGCAGTTTTGTCTAAAGCTGATTCTAACTCTTTATAAAGTGTAGAACGCCGTAGAAGATGTTTGTGCTTGTCTGCAATCGTAAGTAATTCACGGACCTGTTCATATTTCAAACCATCAGTATCATCAAATTCAGCACATTTTTCTTTTAATTTTTGCATAATGTTACGGTTCAGCAATGGATGATTTTTACCTTTACTACCTGGATAAGGTTTATTCATCACTGACTGGTAAATTGTAGGTACGCTATCCTCAACTTCATTTTTGCTTTCTACCCACAATTCTCTGATAGCTTCCAGATCATCAATTGTGAGAAGCTCCAATTCTTTCACTTCTTCAGGACCCAGAGCTTGAACTTGAAGTTGAGCCTCCAGTACTTTACGTAACATATGTTCACGGAAAGCCTGTCGATAAGGTCCTCGAACCAAGTCTGCGCCATATTCATTAATATGAACTGTTAAGCTTCCATTCATTCGCCTAAAATCGCGACGGTCTTTATCTGCCTGTATTTTTTTAGCTTTTTTGTCTTTGTTTGAATCATTTATGTCGATCTCGTTCCGTAGTGCAAGAAGTGGATACATCCACTCTTTTTCACTATCGTTCTGAATCATTGCCGACATTGACTTATCTTCTCCTACCATCGTGCAGACATAACATCCAAAACGGCTATCACCGCAGCTTGGAGTTGATTTGTCGACGACTAAGGGGCATTCCCCATCTTCCGTTGCACCTTGATACATAGTTAGTAGTTCTTGGTTTTTAAAACCCCAAGGATTTTTTACTTGCATCAAAAATTGCCATACATCGTCGTTGCTCCAGTCAGCAATTGGGGTATATACCCAGACTCTGTCTAGTTCCTTATTAACAGACAAACCAGCAGCACGTCGGGTGTTATCTGCACGATTTTCGTAGACTTCCATTGTTGTTGCACGAGCTGTACTCTCTGCTTTACGAGTCCCTAGAACCAAAATTGCTTCGCCATTATTCTGGACAACACTTTTAATGAAGTTGTTTGATGGACTAATTTTTAAGCGATCTGTACACCATCTGAACTTATAACGTGGAGCAGGGTAACCTCTACCGATTAAATTCACCCAAAATCGATCATTTACTGCTGGTGTCAAACGGTGAGGTATCAATGGAATTTTTTGCTCATCTACAGCTCTTTCCATCTGTTTGAGAGAGCGGGTAACCCACAAAGCAACAATAGGATTTTCGACTAACGTATCAGTGCTGATGACATGCACCTGCTTGTGAGCCTTGTTATCAAGAGCGAGCTCTGAAAGCGCCTGCCAGACTAACTGAAGAATTGCTGTTGAGTCTTTGCCCCCGCTATAGCCGATAACCCAAGGGATATCATCACTCAAGTAGAGGTCCTTAGTTTGCTGTACTAGCCTGACAACAGTCTCTCTGAATCCAAGATCGTCAAAGGCTGAGCGGGTTGATTGATGATTCTGTACTGTCATTTTCTACCTTTGGTTAGTCTGAGAGCTTGAAGCGCTACTTTAGCAACAACTACAACATCCACAATTGGCGTACCACTATGTAAACCACGAAAGCAACCTCTAACTTTACAACCTATGATGGATTTTGTCTCTTAAATGCGATATCGGGAGGAATCGTACTATTTTTGGCGGAGAAACGTTAACTTGCAGACAAATCTATCTATTTATCACTACATTCTATGTGGGTAATTTGGTTATCAAGTCCTCTTTCATGATGGCTATCTTAAGGTGTTGGCGGATGGCGTCAATAGTTAGCCTACTATAAGCACTATATGTCTATACAGCTAATTGATTTAGAAAGTGCGCTTACACTTCTTGATGTACCAAGGTCGGTATGTCAGCATATAGTGCCCAAGAACCTGTAATCTTATGTGAGTGGAACCTTGATGACTATCTACCTTGATTGCAATGCAACAGCCCCTATTTCTCCCTCGGTTTCAGCTCTGGTTACACATTACATGTGTGAGGAATTTGGGAACGCAGGCAGTCGTACACATGAGTTTGGTTTGAAGGCGAAGCAGGCTGTGGAGAAGGCTCGAGGGCAAGTAGCATCTTTGGCCGACGCTGATAGAAGCGAAGTATTTTTTACCAGTGGCGCGACAGAAAGTAATAATATTGCCATTTTAGGATTGAGAGCAGAAGCAGCTAAGAGTGGGAAAAAACATATAATTACAACCTCCATTGAACATAAAGCTGTTCTCGAGCCTATTGATTACCTTACCAAAAATGGGTTTGATGTAACATATTTAAAGGTCAACAAAAGTGGTATTGTAGATCCGACAGATCTTCGAAAGGCATTACGTGAAGATACTCTTTTAGTATCTATTATGCATATAAATAATGAAACAGGTTCAATTCAACCTATTAGTGAGATTTGTAAAGTACTCGCAGGCCATAGTGCTTATTTTCATATTGATGCAGCGCAAGGTTATGGAAAATATCCCGAAGAGCTAACAAACAAAAGAATTGATATGTTGAGTGTTAGCGGGCATAAATTATATGCCCCTAAAGGTATCGGTGCACTTATTGCCAGAAGACGAGATTTTGTAAAAATTCCTTTGGAACCATTAATGTTTGGTGGTGGGCAGGAGAAGGGGTTACGACCGGGAACACTTCCAGTTGCATTGATTGTAGGACTGGGTTTAGCCTGTTTTGAAGCCCGGGAAAAACATTTGGAGTGGCGTGAGAAATGCCAAAAAATTAAATCTTCACTACTCGATACTCTTTTGCCACTCGGTGCTAAAGTGAATGGAGAAAATACTGCTAGTCATGTTTTAAATATTTCTATACCGCATGTGAATTCTGAAGCCGCAATGGTCGCTTTAAAAGGGGTAGTAGCAGTATCGAATGGTTCAGCCTGCACTTCCCAAAATTATACTGCAAGCCATGTTCTTGAGGCGATGGGCTGTGATGAAGAACGTATTGATGGGGCAATCCGCATTTCATGGTGTCATATGACAGAATCGCTTCCTCTAGATATCATTTTTGAGAAAATTCAGGGATTGCTGTGATATCGAAAAGTATAGCAAAAGCAGCCATTGAGGCATTAAATATACTCAATCGTGCATCATCTGTTTCTGATATATATAATGCCATCATTGAGTATAAACTATATGAATTTGGAGCCAGAGATCCAAAGTCTGTCGTAAGAATAACTTTGGAACGACATTGTATAAATAAGACTATTGGTGTTATGCATCAAAAACGTTTTTTTAAGAAACTAAATGATGGTCGATATGCCTTAATGTCTAATATAAAGAGTGAGAGCGAATGCGTATTGAATGAAAATAAAAATAATACAGATGATGTTTATCGCTCAATACTAGAACTTTATTCTTTAGCATCTTTACAGAAAGATAGGGTAAAAAAAGAAATTATTGAATATTTAAGAGGCTTAACAGCGGAACAATTTGAAGACTTTTGTCGAATATTTTTAATAAAATATGGTTTTCTAGAAATGAAACTAACGAAAAGAGGGCGTGATGGTGGTGTCGATGTCAGTGGATTATTGAGAGTAGGTTTGGCAAGCATGAGGGTTGCTGTGCAATGTAAAAAATACGCCGCAGAGAACAAAATAGGAAGGAGCATGATATCAGCATTTCGTGGGGATATTACTGGGGAGTTTGAACAAGGTATATTTATCACAACTAGCAGTTATACAAAAGAGGCTTTGGAAATATCTTTTAAACCATCATGTGTTCCAGTTGTGCTTATCGATGGTGAACAATTGGCAGACTTTATGATTGATAAAAGAATTGGAGTTCAGAGGGAGTTAATTGAAATATATGACTTTGAACAAGATCTACTATGGGACTAAAATAATAAATTGTAGTTATATTGTAAGTATCCCGCATAATCGTGCCATTCGCATTTAGAGATCCTCCGGCATAATCAATCTGCCAACAAAGGAGATCGCTGTGCGTAAAGCCCGTTTTACTGAGCATCAGATCATTGCCGTAATTAAATCGGTTGAAGCCGGACGAACCGTTAAAGATGTCTGCCGGGAGGCTGGTATATCTGAAGCCACCTGGTACAACTGGAAGTCCAGATACGGCGGCATGGAGACTTCTGATATTAAAAAGATCAAGGATCTTGAGGACGAGAATCGGCGTCTCAAACAGATGTTTGCCGACCTGAGCCTTGAGAACCGTGCGCTGAAAGACGTTATCGAAAAAAAGCTTTAAAACCAGCCTTTAAGCGTGAGCTGGTCACTCATCTGATAACGACATTTGGACTCAGTATCCGTCAGGCCTGCCGGAGTCTGAACCTGAGCAGAACGGTTTACCATTACCATCCGGATACCACGCGTGACGAACCCGTTATTGTCGTGTTGCAGGCAGTGGCAGAGCGATACCCACGGTACGGTTTTCCAAAACTTTTCCAGGTTCTGTGGCTGCAGGGATACCCGTGGAATCACAAAAGGATCCATCGTATTTATTGTCTGCTGAAGCTGAATTTTCGCCGTAAAGGCAAACAACGGTTGCCGGTGCGTAATCCCTCGCCACTGGCCACACCGGAAGCGCTTAACCAGAGCTGGTCTGTCGATTTTATGCATGATGCTCTGGTCTGTGGCCGTCGTTTTCGCACGTTCAATGTCGTTGATGACTTTAACCGTGAGGCATTGTCGATTGAAATCGATCTGAATCTGCCAGCTTTGCGCGTGGTCCGGGTACTCGACAGGATCGCGGCAAATCGCGGCTATCCGGTTATGCTACGCATGGATAATGGTCCGGAATTTATCTCACTTGCACTGGCTGAATGGGCAGAGCAACATGCAGTAAAACTGGAATTTATTCAGCCGGGTAAGCCGACGCAGAACGCTTTTATTGAGCGCTTTAACCGAACATACCGTACAGAAATACTCGATTTTTATCTGTTCAGAACGCTGAATGAAGTGCGGGAAATCACGGAAAGATGGGTGTCAGAATATAACTGTGAACGCCCTCATGAATCACTGAACAATATGACGCAGGAGGAATATCGGCAACACAATCATTTGGCCGGGATCTCAAAAAATGCCTGGAACTAAAACGGGTCTATTTACATTCAGAGGAGGGCATTGATCTGGGGGAGTATTTTGAGTGTGGTATACGTTATCTGTTAAAAATAGCTCCACATCAAAAGCATCGAAGTAATCGGCCACGGTTCTCGCACTATGGTCTGTAGCGCGCTGGTGGAGTCACACCTGTGGTCAAGCGGCGCGTAGAGCACCAGATGAGCCATCATGAGCACAAGCAGAATTTATAAGGGCGGTGCCTTAAAGAGCACAGGGAGATTGTAAGTAGCCCGATATTGCTGGCTTTTGCTTATCTTGCTGACGGGATTCGTCGTATGAAACATGAAAATTACCTCATGTTTTATATAAGGATTCGACACTATATCAAAACCGGTAACTCTCAATCTTTCAAAGCTATGTGTCAGATCAGGTCGTGATAAGACACATAAATTTAAAGATCTATATATCTGGCCAGATAGACTTTTTTATAACAGCTTTATAAATTAAACAAATCTGCCATAGAGACAGATTTGTTTAATTTATAATTAGAGGTTTGCAACGTTATGATATACTTTTTGCACATCATCATCATCTTCAAGGGCATCAACAAGTCCTTCAAAGATTTCTAAATCTTCTGGTGAAAGTTCAACTTCTGATTGAGCAATCATTTCTAATTCTGTTGTTGAAAATTCAGAAATTCCAGCTGCTTTTAGCGCTGCGATTCCTTTGTGCAGGTCTGTAGCTTCAGTATAAATAACGATGTTTCCTTCTTCTTCGGTTACATCACGAACATCAACTTCAGCATCAAGCAAAATTTCAAAAATATGGTCAGGGTCTGTTCCTTTAAATACAATCACTCCAGTATTGTCAAACATATAGCTGACAGCACCTGCCGCTCCGATATTCCCGCCTTTTTTATTAAAAATTGTGCGGATATTAGCAATCGTACGGTTAACATTAGACGTCAACGTTTCAGCGATAACCATTGAACCATTGGGTCCAAAGCCTTCATAACGCCCTTGCACGAACGTTTCATCTCCGCCACCTTTGGCTTTATCAATGGCTTTATCAATAACATGTTTTGGAACCTGTGCTTGTTTCGCACGTTCAATAACGAATTTTAAAGCTGAGTTTGATTCCGGGTCTGGTTCACCTTGTTTAGCCGCAGCATAGATTTCTACACCAAATTTTGCATATACTTTAGACGTTGCACCGTCTTTAGCTGTTTTCTTAGCAACAATATTTGCCCATTTACGTCCCACTGGAAACATCTCCTCAAAAAATTATTTACATTAATGGCAGGTTAATAACCTGCATGTTCTTCTGCCGTATTATATCATAATATATAAATTCTCGTCTATGAGAAATAAAAACATCCAGCTTTTACGGGGGATTACTTTGATTTTAACAATGGCTAATATGGTGGGTAAGTCATTTTTTAATTTTCTTCTGGCTCTTTTTTTATTTTTAATAATTGAATCGCAGCAATAACGTCTTATTGATGGTGGTTTCGCTCATCAGGTGAGGTGGAACGCTTGCACGTCTTGCGACATATTGTGGCAGAAACTTAATGGCGAAATTAAGAGCCTATCCCATTAGGGCTATTTTACTTGCCATTTTGGACCTGGGCAGTGCTCAAAATCCTCACGTACTACGTGTACGCTCCGGTTTTTGCGCGCTGTCCGTGTCCAAACTGGCTGCGCCAATAACGCCTGGTGGGATAGTCTCTAAGACGATATATTCCCGCCTTGAGCCGTGTTAATTTGTTGCATACTTTTAAACGGAGGTATACCTCTTGTAGGCTATACCTCCTGCTTCACGTTATCGCGCGATTAACGCAAATACGCCCCAGCCAAAGTATTCTCGCGTCCAGGTGACGTGACGTTTGGGGGCTACCGTCAGTTCTGTTCGAACCTCTTGCGCAAACTCATCGTCAGGGTTTTCCTCCAGCCAGCGGCGCATGGTCATCCACTTCGCGGCTTCATATCTGTCCCAGCCTTGCGGGTCCGCCAGCACCATTTCCACTACGTCATAGCCGAGTTGGTCAAAAAAGGCGACCAGCTCGGGCAGGGGACGAAAATCGGCGACGGATGAGACGCCACAGGCGTGGGCGATCTCTTCCGTTGCGGGGATCCGACGCCAGTACGGTTCACCGATGAGAATGATCCCGCCAGGTTTGAGGCTTTTGGCCAGCAGATCTATTGTCCCCGCGACACCGCCCGCAATCCAGGTCGCGCCTACGCAGGCCGCCACGTCATATTTTTCCTCGTCGATATAACCGGCCGCGTCGTTATGAATAAAATGTACGTATTCACTGACGCCGAGCTCTTCTGCACGTTGTTTTGCCTGTGTGGTGAAGAGCGGGCTTATATCAATGCCAGTACCTGTAACACCGTAATCGCGAGCCCAGGTGCAGAGCATCTCACCCGAGCCGCTACCGAGATCGAGAATCCGCGTGCCTGGCTTCATGCGTAACGCATGGCCCAGTGTGGCGTACTTTTCCGCTGTAAACGGATTATGGATACGGTGTTCGCTTTCGCTAATGGTAAAAATACGTGGGATATCCATTGGGTTATTCCTTTTACTGAGGGCAATACCCTCAGAAGTGGATGCTTTTTCAGCCAGCAGCGCATACAGCTTGCCTGCAAAAGTCTCGCCGACCGGCCAGGTGTGACTGTCCGGACGCTGCAACACAGTGAAGCCAGCATCACCAAGCAGGCTGATATATTCATCATCGCGCCAGGCCTTCATTTGACTGCCGAAACGGGTGGTACAGCCGTTTTCCGCTATCGCCCAGAACTGCGTTGAGCTGGTTTGGGCCTCTTCATCCCAGGCATTTTCCGTTAACAGCAGATGAGGCACGGCAAGAAACAGGCCGTGCGGACAACGCTGCCAGCCTGGCTGCGCCATGCCCTGGCGTTTAACTTCATCGAAGGTATGCACTTCAACAAGCAGTTTGCCGTCCGGTTTCAACCACTGCGCGCAATGACTGATGAGGCTTTGCGCATCCGCAGCGCTAAAGACATTCAGTTCACCAAACGTCATCATAATAAAATCAAAAGGTTCCGTGGGGTGGTATGTACGAATATCCTGCTGAATGTAGTCAATATTCAGGTTTGCGGCTTGCGCCTGCTGGCGAGCCCATGTGATGGATGCCGGAGAGAAATCTACGCCTGTGCAGTGAAACCCCCGCTCTGCTAACAGGCGGGTATAAAAACCGGGTCCACAGCCGAGATCCAGAATGCGGGCGCCAGCGGGTAACTGACGGGTAATCCATGTTACCTGTTGCTCAATCACGGTTAGCCGGCGGCTGGCCCAGTCGTGGTCCTGCGACAGATGCTTTTCCAGCATGCGTTGGCTGAAGGCTGGCTCGTCCCAGGGGATTTTGCCTTCATTGGGTAATAGCCGAATGCGTTGCGTTGCAAAAATAACGGTGCTGATATCCATCATCATCTCCTTAGCGATTATCAGGCTGGGCGCGAACGTTGTTCAGCCCGGTTGTATTAATGCGGTAGGGCTGACCGTTAACGGATTTGATCAGCTTTTTGGTTTTGAGTTTTTTGAATACAGCGAGCGTGCAATCGGCGAGCAACAGCCCTTCGCGGCTATAGCACTCAACGGCGGTGACGCGGCCTGACGCATCGCGGATGTGCGTAATGCGTCCGCCTTTGGCGAGAACGTGTAAGGTACGTTGTTCCTGACGGGATAAATTCATACTGAAGAACCTGTTTAATCATCATAGGCAAAACGTGCAAACACACTGCGGTGTCCGCATTCGATTTCGGCGCATTGATAATCAGTCCGGCCTGAAAAGGTCGGGGAACTGATTATCAGATGATGACATTCTCCAGCATCAAAGCCTCGGGTTGAGTTGAAAGGTATTTACGTCGTGAATGATAACACCTGATTTCTGTAAGTGAATAACCGGGAGTGAAAAATGTGATCTCAAAGGGAGGATCATGCGTTTAGTAAGTCAGTTGAATAGATCCCGCCGCTACCATAATGAATATTGATTAAACTCATATACCCGATAATGGCCGCTTTGATAATCTCGGCGTATCTTTTTAGCCATTGACAGGGTTGTTGCGTTGGAAATCTTTTTTTAACCCACTGAAAAATATCACTTAAATATTTTTCATACATAAACATTTATGGTCCGCTGAGTTCGGATCCGGTTTTGTATGGGTTAAAAAAGGTACGTTATGAAAGTCATATGGACTGTCACTCCTGTGGGGTATCAGCGCATAGCGAAACGTTGCCCTTCATGCAGCGTAAAACGGGACTTCACGCCTTCTGGGGCATTTCGGGTTAATTCGCAAAAGAAGGTACTCGATGTCTGGAGTATCTATAAATGCACACACTGCGATTACACCTGGAATATCTCCCTGTTCTCGCGCCTGCCAGTCAGCAAAATTAACCGCGGTCTTTATGGCCGACTGATGGCGAATGATGCCGCCACGGTGCAATATTTTGCTTATGACAACGCGATCCTGAAGCGAAACAATGCTGAATTATCGGGGCAGCCTGATTTTCACATTCAGGAACGGTGGCTGGTCAGTATCGCCTCCCACAAGCAGGTCAGTGTTAGTGTCAGGATTTCCCGTTCTTTTCAGGTCAGCCTGCTGTCGATTTTGAAGAAGCAACTCCTGTTAAGCGCAGCCGAAATCAAGAGACGGATTGAAACAGGGCAAATAAGTGGCGTCACGATGAAAATGCTTAAATCGCGAAAACTGAAGAATGCAAAATATGATTTGCAGCTCTCAGTTGAAACACTGTATGACCGGCGAAGGATTGTTCTGACCCGTCGATAAAAACAATAAGCTCACCTTACGTTTAAGTGTGCTGGTATGGCAACGACGCAACGGAATGAAAGAAGGACTAAGGGACAGGTGAGCGTTAGTTGAATAACCCTTGTTTGTCTGTGGCATTCAGTGAAGACTGAATGCCATGGATAATCCAGACGTTTTCGCACCAGTGATGATCAGCAGAATGACAAAGGGCGATGGGTTACAATTATCTGTAGAGTAAATAAATATTCACGCAACACCATTAAAAAATAAGAAAAAATGGCTCACTGTTGAGCTGATATTAATACCTGAACCACTGAATTAGAGTAATGTGGCGCTATTCATAGCGTATTTTTTTCTGTTGCGGTTACAGGAGGAGGAATGCACACCTTTAGACCATACTCACTAAGGCATAGCGATCTGTTATATGAAGATATTCCGTTAGAAATACGCGAGCAAATAATCTTATTGATTATCAATACGCTAGGAAATTGCTCCTCTTTTTATGATATGACATTATACTGCTATCATAATAGTCATTCTGACGAAGTTTATCGAAGAATATGTAAAACGTTGCGCAAAGAGTATGGCTTATTCACCTTATATGCGCATTCAACGTCATATCTGGATGAAATGAGTAATCTGTTATTAAAAACAGATGATAAAAGAAAGCATATTGATACCATTGAGCTTGCTTTTAACTATATAGATACCTACCTTCGAACCTATGAAGTTACGCTTGGGTTAGAACCGGATAAGGCGATTAGTGAATTAAACAATATATTTCATGAGCATAGTTTAAAATATCGCTATGAAAATGGTAGAATTGTAAGGTTGCGCAGAATAAAACGGCTTAAAAACATATGTTATTATTTGTACTCCCCTGGAGAGTATGGCTTTGTCGAATATGATCTTATGGAAGCGTATAATCGCCTGATACTTAATGATTTTTCCTGTGTCGTAAAGGAATGTCATGCAGCCTTCAGAAGCGTTCTTCTCAGAATTCATGAGAGAAAAGGTATCGTGTATCATGAACAAGATAGTTTAAATACACTAATGGCTAATCTGATGGCGAGAGGCGTTATATCTGCTGAATATGTACATAAATTTCATTTTTTAAGTGACGTGCTGGAGTCAGAAATATTTCTGCCGATGGCGCCAGAAAAATCGCATCATCACTACGCAATGATGCTCCGTATCTCTGAAGAGTTGGCCTGTAGTATCTATTATCTTACTGAGCGGAGTATATTCTTTCTTACCCAGCGGGCTGAAGAAGATGGTGTCGCGCCATAATAATGATCGCGCTGTCGCTCAGTCAGACTGCATCATCGTTATTTAAATTTGTTCAGACGTCGGAATTTTTTGTTCTGCCGTCTGTTTTTTTAGTGATGAGCTGTTCAGTGCAATAATAAGGGGTACAGTACGATGACTGATTTTTAAACTGCATATCATCTGTGTCGCATTTACTCATGGGTATTGGGTCAGGGAGAGAGAAGAATGAGCGCTATTTTAAAGCCTTTTTTATTGGCAGTAACCCTGATGTTAATCTTAATAAGGCCTGGCTTTGCAACGGAGGATGGAGCGATAACCATGGTTAAAACCTACAGCGCTTATGACTATTTGCAGACCCGAGCGCGGTTGATGCACGCTGTCGCCGATCACGGTCTGGTGTTATTTGGGGAATTTGATCATGCCAGAGCGGCACAGAATGTTAACCTGAAAATGCCGCCGACAACGGTTCTGGTCTTTGGCAATCCTAAAGGCGGAACGCCTCTCATGCTGGCGCATCCCGAACTGGCGCTGGATTTACCGTTTCGGGTGCTCATTAGCCAGCAAGCCGATGGGCGAACGTTAGTCAGTTATCATCCCGCTGAAACGCTGCAACGTTATGGTCTTGATGCCGCAGACATACAGGCTTTGAAAAAACTGGAACAGCTCGTTGAAAAAAGTCTCCACTAAAGCTGAAAATCGGGCGATGTGTTTGCACGGGTGATGTCGCGAATAAATGCGCTCACATCGTCCATTACCTGATGCGACAAGGCGGCATCGAAGGTGGCGCTATCAGCATCACAGAACCCGTGCCGCGCATCGTACATTTTACACTGCACCCGGGGTCGCTTTTCCAGCGCCTGTCGCATGGCGAGGGGATCAAACGCCGGCTCATAACGCGCGATAATAACCAGTGTCGGACAGAGAGGCGCAAGATGAAGGTACTGGCGTATACGGGAACCGTAATAGCAAATGACGCCATCGCATAACCCACTGGCTGCACTTAGCCATGCGAGCGTTGCGCCGACGCTATATCCTACGACGATTAACGTCTCATACTGCGTTCTGAGCTCGTGGAGTAACGTGGTAACGACGGCGGGATCAAAGCCGACATTTGCTGAAAAGTGACGGTAAGCCTCCTCCTGCTGTTCATAGCGAAAGGGGGTATGGTGAGGAAACAGCGCGGGAATATAGATGTCGAATCCGCGCGTCATCCATTCATGGCCTGCGCGTTGGATATGAGCGTTAATACCATAAATTTCATGCAGAATAATCGCTGCCCGGCGATGGCGGCTCGCCAGACTGGAGGCGTTGCTCCCCCCGGATACGCCTGGGGCGAAAAACACGGTGTCTTTTATCATAACGCGTTCTTGATACAAAGAGAGCGGCTGGATTTTCGCCGATCACGCTATGTCAGAGGCGTTGTTCCTGTCAATGTACAGACACATTTTATGGCCTGATTTTTGGTTGATAAATTTTATATTGGTAAACCAATATGCTGTTCATATTCAGGCATCAGGGCTAAAGGTGGAACATCAGTCGTGTATTGTCTATTGCCTTTCCTTTCATCTGGCCTCACTAGCGAAACGGGGCGCATTATTATTTTGTTGGTTGACCAGTTTCGCGTTTTTGGTGTGCTACGCGTGCTATCCCTCTTTACAAATGCTATAGTCTGATACCGGGAAATCGCATCGGACGGGCACGACCAATATGAAATCAAACACTTCTCAGCAAAGACCTTACCAGGAAGTGGGCGCAATGATACGGGATCTGATTGTTCAGACGCCGTACCGCCCCGGGGAGCGCTTGCCGCCGGAAAGAGAGATCGCTGAGAGGCTCAATGTGACGCGTACCGTCGTGCGTGAAGCGCTGATCATGCTGGAAATTAAAGGTCTGGTTGAAGTCCGCCGCGGCGCCGGGATCTACGTGCTCGACAGCGCGGATAATAACGAGATGGAAGGCGCTGACGTCAATCACTGTAATGACGCCGGGCCGTTTGAACTGTTACAGGCGCGTCAGTTGCTGGAAAGCAATATCGCTGAATTTGCCGCTCTGCAGGCCACCCGCGAAGACATCATTAAAATGCGCCAGGCGTTACAACTGGAAGAGCGAGAGCTCGCCTCCAGTGCGCCGGGCGGCTCAGAAAGCGGCGATATGCAGTTTCATCTGGCCATTGCCGAAGC
Organism: Salmonella sp. SAL04213; assembly: GCF_046550535.1. NCBI lineage: Bacteria > Pseudomonadati > Pseudomonadota > Gammaproteobacteria > Enterobacterales > Enterobacteriaceae > Salmonella > Salmonella sp. SAL04213. Next base: position 136,185 of record NZ_JBGDXS010000003.1, read on the forward strand.
GACCCATAACAGTATGTTGGTAGAGCTCTTCCGTCAGTCCTGGCAATGGCGTGAAAATAATCCGATGTGGCTCCAGCTTCATAGCCATCTGGGCGATACGCTTTACCGTAAGGAGTGGCTGGTCGATCATAAGCAGATCCTCGCGGCGTTAATTAAGAAAGACGCCCGCGCAGCGAAGCTGGCGATGTGGCAGCACCTGGAAAACGTGAAGCAGCGTCTGCTGGAGTTTTCCAATGTTGATGACATCTACTTTGATGGCTATCTGTTTGAGTCATGGCCGCTGGACAACGTTGATGCCTGATTATACCTGGAATAGCGTGGGCAGGCCCAGTCCACGTTTTACTTCCTGTAACGTCTTTTGAGTGACCTCATGGGCCCGCTCGCTACCTTTTTTCAGTAATTCCATTAGCATTCCCTTATCTGCAATAAAGGTTGCCCGTCGTTCGCGTATGGGCGCGATCAGTTCTTGCAGGCAGGTCTCCAGCTCATTTTTACAGACACGGTCGCCTAATCCGCCTTGTTGATAATGTGCTTTCATCGCCGCGACTTTGGCTTTATCCGGATGGAACGCATCCAGCCACGTAAAGACGACGTTACCTTCTATTTTTCCCGGATCGCTAATTTTTAAATGATTGGGATCGGTGTACATCGCGCTGACCGCAAGGTGGATGGTCTCTTCGCTGGCGGAAAGAAGCAGGGTATTGCCGAGCGATTTCGACATCTTGGCGCTGCCGTCAATGCCTGGCAGACGGCCCGTATCGCTCAGGAGCGCCTGACAGGGTCGCAATACCGGCGAGGAGAAAAGACTATTCATCTTATGAACGATCTCATTCGTTTGCTCAATCATGGGCAATTGGTCGTCGCCAACCGGTACCATTTCGGCCTTAAAGGCGGTGATATCTGCCGCCTGGCTAATGGGATACGCCATGAACCCGACCGGCAGGGAACGGGTAAAGCCTTTTTGGGCAATCTCATTTTTTACCGTAGGATTACGCTCCACTCGGGCGACGGTAACAATATTCATATACAGCACCGTTAATTCGGCGAGGGCGGGTAACGCGGATTGCAGGCAGATCGTCGTTAGCGCGGGATCGATGCCGACGGCCAGATAGTCAGCTAACACTTGCGGAATATTATCGCGGATTTTTTGCGGATTACTGCCGTTATCGGTGAGTCCCTGCAGATCGGCAATCAGGACATACTGTTGGTGATCCTGCTGTAGCGCGACGCGCTGGTGCAGTGAACCGACATAATGGCCGAGGTGCAGCGAGCCGGTAGGGCGATCGCCAGTCAGAATGATGGGAAGGGTGTTCATTAAGGACTCCTTTATGCTTACTGTAAAGCCGAAAGACGTCCCGAAACGCAGTAGCCGCCTTTCGGCGGCTACTTAAAGAGGGATAGTGATCCGTGCCGCCTTCAGGAAGGCAGCCACCAGCGGAGATGACGTTGCGTAGCGTTGGATCGTTTCGTGTTCATGTGATCTAACGTATCACGACTAAACGTAAGGGTAAAGCGGCTGGCGTGTCGTCCGGGCATAAAGTCATATCGCCTGAACAGAGAACATGTTACTGACTTTGAAACGCGATTTTATAATTTGCTGCCCAAAAATACGTGGCGCTGAAAGGCGCATTTTTGATGCAAATCATTTATTACTGTGATAACACTGTGCGCGATAAAAACATTAAATATATTCACATAGTAAATATGTTCTATTGGAATGGTTGTTTTCGATATGACAAAAGTCTAAAAAGCCCATTGATGTGAAAAGGAATAAGAATTGTCTATATTCCGATTCGGTGTAATTAAGTAATTTCTCGGATAAAAATAAGAAATGATATTGATATTTCTTTTTTGATATGGTTCTTATAGCGGCTATGGTTATTCAGGAAACGATGCTTGAATGCCTGGCGTAATAGATTTCAGGTCAGTAGCGCTATTGTAAAATGGATTGTTGATGGCAGAAGGTATTTAGCAAGAATCCAGTTATAGCAGATTGTCGGTATTTAATCTGGTATACAGAGACACCAACGAAATGGCTGGAAAATGGAACGTTCTTTCATTGTTGGCGTTCCGTCCTTGTCAGCCTGCTTTGCCGCATGATAATCACGGAGGGGGGATGGACGCCATCTATTTAAAACTGGACGGTATTGAAGGCGAAAGCCGGATCAAAGGTTTTGAAAACCAAATAAAACTTATTGCTTACAACCACAACCCGACGAAACGGGAGTCCGGCGAAGCGAGAGGGACTTATATTGGAGGGTTGACACTGACAAAGCCTGTCGATCTTGCTACGCCTGGCCTCTATGAGCACTATTGTAACGGGAAAACGGTGAAAGAAGGCGTGCTGACATTATGCCGTCGTGATAAGGGCGCAATACTGCCATTTATTATTTATACGCTCACCAATGTGCGAATTTCACGCATGAGCAATCATGGCGACGCCGAAGGCAGCGCCACGGAGACCGTGGATTTGGTTTATAGCCATATTCGCTGGGATATTCCCGCATTAGCGTCGAAAAGCAAAACACGGCGGCCCCTTCACCGACAGGCGCTGTGGCGATGAGGACAAAACAAGTTTGCGGACTCGCAGTGGGCGATGCTGTATAGCGAAATGGCATTTAGCGGCTTGCGAAGGTCGATGAGCGCTCATGTAACCAATCGATTGCCTGAAAAGGCGATAACGCGTGGCTCTTACATCCGTTATGATTTTTACGCATAGCCGCTAATAAAACGGCATTTTTTATATACACATCAAGTTGATAGTGTGTTTCTGACCTTGACGTAAATAAGCGGGAAAAGCGATGAAACACACCATTGGGATACTGGGGGGGATGGGACCTGCGGCAACGGCGGATATGTTGGAAAAATTTGTTGAATTGCGACATGCCAGTTGTGATCAACAACACATCCCGCTCATTGTCAGCTCTATCCCTGATATTCCCGATCGTACAGCATGTCTGTTATCCGGCGGGCCTTCGCCATACCGTTATCTGGAGCGTTATCTGCATATGCTGGAAGACGCCGGGGCGGAGTGTATCGTTATCCCATGCAACACTGCGCATTATTGGTTTGATGATTTACAGAACGTCGCGAAAGCGCGAATGATCAGCATTCTGGACGCTACCCTGGGGGATATTCCGCCATCGGCGCGGCACGTTGGTCTGCTGGCGACCAATGCGACGCTGGCGACCGGGTTATATCAAAAGAAAGCGCTGGCGCGGGGGCTGACGTTAATTCAGCCAGAAGACGCGGGGCAGGCGTTGGTAATGCAGGCTATTTATACGCTTAAACGTGGCGATAAAACTGCGGCGCAAGCGCTGCTGCTGCCGCAAATCGATAGCCTTATTGCCCGTGGCGCTCAGGCAATTATTATGGGGTGTACCGAAATTCCGCTTATTGTGGCCGGACATGAACGCGCGATAGCGTGCCCGATGATTGATTCCACAGCGTCGCTGGTGCGCGCGGCGATTCGTTGGTATGAGTCCTGGCCAGACACCCGCGCCTCTTTGACCGGGGAACAACGCCTTACCGCCTGAGGTGTTTACAGCGCGGCCTGAAGCCCACGCAGGTCGCGCCAAAATGTTTCGGCTACCTGACTCATGCGGGTATTCATGCGATAAGCATAAGCCTGGATCGGGATAACCAGTTCGTCGGCATCAAGCACTATCAGGCGCCCGTCGGTAATCTCCTGACGGATAGCATACTCGGGCAACCAGGCGATTCCGCAGCCGTCCATCGCAACCTGTTTTAACAATTCACTCATCGAAGAGACGAAAAATGTACTGAAACTCAGTTCAGCATGGCGAGTCAGAGTACGATTTATCAGCCGGCCCATATAGGAGTTCTGACTGTAATTAAGCAGGGGAAAGTGCGGCTGCTCAAGCGTATAGCGCGGCTCGCCCCGGCCATTGTTGGCGCAAACCGGAAACAGTCTCGACTCAAACAGGCGGATGTTATCAAACGGCGCTTGTTGCAGATTTTCATCGTGATAAGAAAAGATAAAATCGCTTTGCCCCTCACGTAACATATCCACCGCCTGGTCGACATCTATCGCCTCAACGGCGTAGGTAAACTGCGTCGGCATCTGCTTAACGATGGTCGGCAACAGGCCGAGGGAGAGCGAGTGGGCGGCGGCAATCTTGATTTTACGCAGCGTATAATCGCTGCCGCCGCGCAGTTCGGTCAGATTACTTTCCAGCTGCTGTAACAGGTGGCGAACCTGGGAGTGAAAGATTTTACCCTGTTCGGAAAGCTGTAGCGGCGAGACCTGTCGGTTAAACAGTTCAACGCCCACGGCATGTTCCAGGGCGCGAATCCGCCGGCTAAAAGCGGGTTGCGATACGTTGCGGATAATGGCGGCCTGAGAGAAATTGCGGCACTTTTCCAGCGTCAGAAAATCATACAGCCATTTTGTCTCAATATTGTGCAAACCTGCTCCAGTTACATCCATTTACCGTTATCCTGTCAGCCGCCCGAAGGGGCATTCTACGTCCATTCGGGCGGCTGACAACCGCTTATCCCGTCCTCTTTCAGAATGCCGTGATGGGGCAGCCTGAAACTAGCGGGAATTACGCCGGTTCAAAGGTACCTTTTACGCAGGCTTTCCCCTCATTGACCATGCGTTTGCCGCGCGCATACACCTGCTCAATGCGTAAATCTGCGCTAAAGACGAGCAGATCCGCATCGTTACCGGGACGGATTTCGCCTTTGCCGTCCAGACTGAGGAAGGCGGCTACGCTGGTCGTCAGCGGACGCAGAGCATCGGTCAGGCTGAATCCGTAGTGGTTAACCAGCGTCTGCAACGTCTCCAGCAAACTTTCGAAGCCCGCGACGCCGATGCCCGTCAGATTTCCGGCAGCGTCAAATAGCGGCTGGCTGCCGTTGCCGTCTGAACTGAGCGTCACCCGGGAAAGCGGGACGCCGGCTTTTACCGCTCTGGCAATGCCCTCCGCCGGCGCGACGGGATCCGGGATACTGGTGGTAATGTCGATCACGCCGCCTTTAAGCGCAAACGCCAGCGCCTGCTCGAAAAGAGATTCGCTACGGTTGACGTGGGTAGGCAGCAGTTTACCGATCGGCACGTCGCTGTTTTCCAGGATGTCATACAGCGGCTGTAACCCTTTTTTGCTGCTGCCCATATGAAAAACGCTGACACCGGGTTTGCCGCCCAGCAGGCCGCCAACGCGTGATTCGGCGGCCATGCTGGCGAGTTGATTCCCGCTGGGCGCGGCGGAACGGTGGTCGGAGACTGCGCATTTCACGCCAATGACGCGATCGATCAGCGCGACGTCTTTTTCTACCGAGCCAGTAATGGTCGGCGACGGAACGTGATAAGCGCCCGTGAGCATCCAGGCGGTGATCCCCTCCTCATTTAGCGCTCGCGTTTTGGCTAACAGCGACGCGGGATGACGGCTGACGGAGTCGGTGCCAAGCAGGCCGACGACCGTTGTTATCCCGGCTTCCGTCAGGCGGCTCAGGGAGACTTCCGGCGTCCGCGTCGTCGGCCCCGCTTCGCCGCCGCCGCCGATCAGATGAACGTGTTGGTCGATAAAGCCCGGGCACAGCATACGACCGCTAAGATTAATCACCGCACAGTCCGGTACGATATCGCCGGGGATGTCAGCGCCGACGGCAATAATTTTGCCATTCGCGAGCAGAACATCGCAGATGCCCCGGTCTTCTGGCGCAAACAGGTGCGCACCCTGTAATAAGGTAAACTCCGCGGCGGATAAATCAGGCATGATAACTCCTTATTAAACAATAAGCTGCATGACCCAGATCGACAGCAGCGCATTGATGGCGCAGACTGCGATAATATGCGGGTAATATTTGGCGTTGACTTCGGCAGTACCGAGACAGCGGCCGACATTCTGTACCGGGTTTCCCATCAGGTAAATGGCTGGCAGTAGTACGGTAACATCGTGGCCGCTTAGCGCGCCGGCGGTAGCCAGACTGGCCGCCACGCCAACGGCGCCGCCCATACTCATCAGCGAAGCCAGAAGCACCGTAGCCGCTTCGCCGGGAAGCCCCCACAACGCCATCACGGGCTGGCAGATATGGCCTACCCAGTCGAGCAGACCGGTAATTTTCAGCGCCTGAATAATGACAAATGCCATGACCACATTGGGTAACAGGTTGGTCGTGGCGATGGTAAAACCGCGGCGTGCGCCATCGATAAACATATCCATGACATTCTTACGTACCTGAGTCGTCATGATTGGGCTCCTTGCGCAGGGTGACGGCGTTCTTCGATGTTAATCCAGACGCGCAAAAGGTTTGCGCCGATAAATTTGAATAGCAGAATGACCACCAGCGGAATGATGACTGACGTCCCCAGAAAGGCGAATACCGCAACGCCGGAGGAGAAATAGTTGGTGATAATAGCGCTGCCGCTGGTCTGCCAGGCGGCAAAAATCACTTTATCGCGTTCGGTGATTTCACCTTCCTGCGCCAGCTCTTTAGTCATACCCGCCGCGGCGTCGGTATTTTGCAGGTTGGCGATCAGCGCCAGTGAGCAAATGCCGGGAATGCCAAGCAATGGTTTCAGGATGGGCGTCATCAATTGCTGTGCCGCCCGCAGACCGCCAAGCCCATCCGTAATCGCGATGATACCCAGAGAAAGGATAACCGACGGCGCCAGCTCCAGCGCAAAAAGGAAGCCATCTTTCGCGCCCGTTCCGCCCGCGCCGCGAAAGGTCTGCGTACCGGTCACATGACCGAATGACCCGTTGAGTACGGTAAAATCAAAAACGCGCCACCAGCCTTCGCTTCCGGAAAATACGCCGGAAAAGAAAATAATGGTGAGAAAAAACGCCAGGTATCCCTTTATCCCGACCTTTTCTGTATCAAGCGGCATGGCCGCCCCGTCCACTTGTTGCGCCATAGCGATCCCCGAATTTTTTTGATGATGTGTTGGTTGTAGCCACAGGCCAAAAAGCCCGAAACAGAAAGACCTTATCAGCCATAAGGGTAAGGACAAAATGCAAGTATGTATCGTGCTATGCGTTTCTTGCATAGCAGCGCGAAAAATCACCATCCTCGCTACTGCCGGAGGCGCGGGGAACCGTGGACGGTATAACGCGAGGTAAAAAAGCAAAGAAACAGGTGTTGACGCAGGCCGGAGCTGGGAGCAGGAAAAAAGGAGAAATAAATTTGACGTTAGTCAATTTCACGCCACTTAATTATCGTTGTTAAAAAATAGGATTTTTTAACCTAAATTTTACTTTTTTACTGTAATTTTTCACGCCTTAAGAGGAATTGTCACGGTCAGGTCAGTAGCCGCTGATAGGTCAGCTTGCGCCCTAAGAATCCTACGGGCAGGTAATAAAAAACGAATAATCGAATTAATTTCATGATGTGATTTATTTATAATTGTGATGATTTGAGAGGCAGCGATAATCATCATAATGGAATATATACCCAAAATAATTCGAGTTGCTTAAAGGCTGCAAGGGAGTGAGTCCCCGGGAGCATAGATAACGATGTAACTGGAGTGAGCAACGGCCCGTCAGGGCGAGGCCCATGGATGGGCCGGGTAATCCGTAGCCAACACAGAAGCCACTTGAAGTAGGAAGGGTATATAAAATAATAGGCAGTTTGATAGCACTAAAAACCATAGAATAAGTATAGTTTTTAGTGGCATCTTTACCTTGAAATAACGTGTTGAGGATGTGCTATTAAAAACAGATCCGCATTGCGCCGCGAATAGCATTAAAGATACAACCTGGTGCGGAGAGCGTGGGTTTACTCTACCGCTTATTCACGTATCACAAACCGTTTTTGTTTTATCTGCTGCGCGGCGCTGATCAGCGCGGCAAAAAAGAGCGCCGCGGCACCGCAAAGCGTGGCGTTGATAATTGCCGACGCGCCATTGCCTGACAGACTGGCGGCGAGCGGACCGAGAATTTGCCCAATACCATACGTTAGCGTCACCAGGCCTAACAAATTAATATTGCCCGGCGCGCTGAGTTGTCGGGCAAGCGGCATCACCAGCGAGGTTGTGCCCATAAACGTGGCGCCAAAACCAATACTGCTCAGTATTAACAGCAACAACGAGTCGCTGGCGAGAGACAGCAGCACGCAGGCGCTCTGGATCAACAGGTTCGCGGTCAGGCATGGCAGGACGCCCCAATGTTTTGCCGCCCACAGCCAGCCGAAGCAGCCGGGAATGATCGCCAGGCCGACCAACGACCAAAGGTGCGCCGTGAGTAGCGGAGAGCCCGCGCTTTTCGCCATCAGCGGCAAATAGGTAGCGACAATGATGTAGCCGAATCCGGCGAAACCGTACAACAGCGCCAGTTGCCACCAGGGCATAGGCTGATTTTCGATTCTTGCTAAGGGCGCAGGCGGCAGCGCATGAGCGCGGGGGGGAATCAACATTGCCACGATTAATAGTAATATACCGGCGAGCGCTCCGGCCCCCAGCCATAGCGAATGGGCCGAAAGCGCATAATGTAAACCGCCAATGACATATTCGTTGCCCAGTGCAATCCCGGCCCCGACGCCGGAAAAGAGCGCGGCGATAACAAACGGATGGCGGGTATGATGCAACACAATCATTGATCCAAAAATCATCATTCCCGCGCTCGCGACGCCTGCCAGGAAGCGTACCAACATGACGACCGCGGGCTGAGTAAATATCGCCATGGCCAGAATAAGAATACCGGTGGCGACCGCCGAAGCCAGCAGCATGGGGCGTAGACGAGAGGGGAGATGAAAAAGGCCAAAGGAAAACAGTAAGCTTCCCGCCAGGTACCCTGCATAATTGGCGCTGGCAATCCAGGAGAGCTGATTAAACGTTAGCTGCTTTTCCGCCAGCATTACCGGCAGCATGGGCGTATACAGAAAGCGGCCAACTCCCATCCCCAGCGTCAATACCATCATACCGAAAAGCGCCGTAAAAATGGGATGGCGAGGTGAAGCGCTCTGAGCATGAACCATGGTTTTTCTCTTTGCTAAAGTAAGGCAAGAATGCCGGATTGTTGTTGCAAATGATAATAAAAAGTAAAATTAATGTTTCAAGTTTGCAAGAAAAGAAAGTGAAGCGCAGGCGAATAACGGATTGAGAAGAGGGGCATCGGTGGGAAATGGCATTAAATTAATGCCTCCCACGTGCGGGGTTTGGCAGTTAATCTGAACGAGAATTGCGCCTTCCCCTTCTTAGATACTGAGCAGTGCCGGTATTTGCGACAGTAAATATAACACCAGACCGATAGCGCCGCCGACCAGCGTGCCGTTCACGCGGATAAACTGCAAATCTTTACCGATATTAAGCTCAATCTGCTGCGACATATCGCGCGCATCCCAGCCTTTTACGGTATCGCTGATGTGGCGCGTCAGGAAGGCGGCGAATTCCGGCGCGACGCGGTGCGCGGCCTGTTCCAGATGACCGTTAAGCGAGGCGCGTAATGCGTCGTCGGCGATCAGCGTCTCGCCAAACCATTGTCCGGCATGAGCGATGCGCTGCTTCACCTTTGAGTCTTCGGCGTTGATATCTGTTTTTAACCACTGGCGCAGATCCGCCCAGATCTCGCCGAGATAACGGTTAAATGCCTCATCTTCCTTCAGGTAACTTTTAATGTTTTCTGCCCGGGCAGCCATTTCCGGATCATGTTTAAGTTTATCGATCAGCTTATACGTCGCGCGATCGAAGGCATGACGAATCTGATGCGCGCGATCGTGACTGATATCATCCAGCAGAGAATTTACCGCGTCGGAGACCAGTTCAGCGCTGTGTTCTCCCAGCCATTCGGTCGGCAGGATCTTCGCTTTTAACGGATGTTCGGTCTCCAGCCAGCGTATGATCTGTCTGGCGATAAATGTTCGGGAGCTGTCACGCTGTAACAGGGCGATAAGCTGGGCGATCAGCGTATCGAGTAACACCTGGTGACGATCGTTTTTGGTCATGCTTTCCAGCATCAGGGCGCTGGTGCCGGAAAGATCCACTTTATCAATCGCCTTATGTACCGCTCGCTTGAGCAGCCGCTGAATACGGGCGTCATCGGTCAGTTCCAGAAAGCCGCTCATAATTTGCAGCAGATGCTGCCCGACCCGGCTGGCGTTGTCCGGCTGGCTGAACCAGTTTCCGATAAGCAGCGCGGGTTCATGGCGGCGGATTAGCGCGATCAGCGACTGCGTATCAAGGAACTTCTCCTGCACAAATTGCCCAAGATTTTCTCCGATTCGGTCTTTGTTACGGGGAATAATCGCCGTATGTCGTGAAATAAACGGAATGGGAATGCGGCGAAATAGCGCCACCACGGCAAACCAGTCCGCCAGCGCGCCAACCATCGCCGCTTCGGCAATAGCTTTTACGCCCAGCACCCAAAAACTGGGCGGCAGGAAAAGCGTGGTCACAAACGTCGCGGCGGCTATCAGCAACAGTGAGAGCGCCAGGCGTTTGGCGCGTTTGAGTTCGGCGATTTTATTCATAGGGTTAAGGATAGAGCCAGACGGCAGGAACGTGCAAAAAACATCAGATGATCCTGTGCCGGATAAGCCTCTATCCGGCAGAGTGTTTACTTCTCAGCGGCCAGTTCTGCCGCCTCATGCTGGCGCACGCGCTGTAATAATGTCGCCAGGGTGAAGACCACAATCACCCCGGCCACCGCTGCCAGCAGGTGAAACGGCAGTCTCCCGCCGTGAAACCACAGCCAGCGGCCAACTTCGACCGACACCGCCATTACCGTCAGAATCACCATGTTCAGCGAGGCTGAAACCGTCCCTTTTGGCAAGTTGTTGGAGAAAAGCGTGAAGCGAAACAGCGTCGGGAAAATCATGCCAATGCCGAACGCGTACAGGCTGGTGCCCAGCACAGACCAAAGCCAGACGTGCGGCAGAAGAAGATTACCGAGGAGTAATGTCGCCAGCCCGCTTAACTGGATTGGTACGGCGCGCCAGATAAAACGCGGTCGGGTCGGATCTTTCACCAGGCGCACAACGATCATATTGGCCACGATCACCGCGCCGAATACGGGCACCTGCGCCCAGGCGAATTGCGAAGTACTCATCCCGCCGGCATCGATCAGGATCACCGGCGACACCGCCACCCAGCTCATCATCGGGATGTAGCTCAACGACAGCGTCGCCGCCCCGGTGAGAAAAATCGGGTTGCGAAACACATTACGAAAATCGCGCAGTACGCTCACCGCGCTGAACGGCACCGCGCCGCGTTGCACCGTTTCTGGCATCGCCAGCAGCAGGCCGCACAACGCCAACAGTCCCATCACCGCAATAATACCGAACAATACCTTCCAGTGAACGAAGTGCATCAGCGCGGCGCCGGAGAGCGGGCCGATAACCGGCGCGACCAGCACAATGGAGGTAATAATCGCCATCAGCTTAATGGCTTTGGTTTGACCGAAGGCCTCCTGTACCGTGACGTAGCCGACCGTTGCGATAAAGCAAATGCTGGTGCCCTGCACAAAACGGGCAATCAGAAACTGCGTCATTGAGGTCGTCAACAGCGTTGCCGCGCAGGAGAGAGTAAAAATTAATGCCCCTGCGATCAGCACTGGCCGGCGGCCAATCCTGTCGGATAGCGGCCCCAGAAGCCATTGCAACGCCATTCCGCCCGCCAGATAGAGACTGACCGAGGCCGGCGCAAGACTGACGTCAGCATTAAAATCGCGCACGACGTTAATGATGCCAGGCTGAATCAGATCCGTCGTCAGATAGGCGGCAAAATCGTACAAAATCAGCGCCATCGGGAAAAATAACGTTGTGGCGCGTTGGGAGAAAAAGTGAATAATCCGTTGCATAAAAAATGCGCTCCATGTCGGAGAACCCCATGATGGGACAGCGAAACTCAATACCGTCATCGTGACGTCAGGCAGGCGATGGAAACAGCGGCTGCGGATGTACTGAATTTCATGTAATCAAAAACGCTGCCGGTGAAAACACAGACAGGAAGAGACGCGTTCTGAATCTCGTCAGAACGTGTGGCGATTACAGATAACAATCAGCACATCACACCTCGGGAAATTTACGTTGCACGGAAAATATACACATTAAGTGTAATTAAATTTTGATGTTAATCAAAAGAGTTTGTCTGGTTAATAAAGATAAAGGCAGGGCGCGCAGACTGGCATTTTGCGTGTTCAGTTCCGAAAATGCATGTGCATTACAGATAACAGGATTTATCTTTCGTCGCGCCTCGCAATGCTGAAAAGGTACGGATGAGAAAGGAATTTTCAGGAGGTAGAGTCGCAGCATCCTGGTTTGGGGTGACGGAGCGCCATGAAAAAATCGACGACCTCAACACCGCATGATGCGGTGTTTAAAACCTTTTTGCGCCACCCGGAAACCGCCCGCGATTTTATGGAGATTCATCTGCCGGTGTCGTTACGCCAGCTTTGCGACCTGCGGACGCTAAAGCTGGAGCCCGGCAGCTTTATTGAAAAAAATCTGCGAGCCTATTATTCCGATGTGCTTTGGTCGCTGAAAACGCTCGAGGGCGACGGTTATATCTATGTCGTGATTGAACATCAGAGCACGCCGGATGCGCATATGGCGTTTCGGCTGATGCGGTATGCGATGGCGGCAATGCAACAGCATTTGGATGCGGGGCATAAGCATCTTCCGCTGGTGGTGCCGATGCTGTTTTATCACGGTGTTGATAGCCCGTATCCTTTTTCGCTGTGCTGGCTGGATGAGTTTGCGAACCCGGAAGTGGCAAGAAGACTCTATGCCGCTGCCTTTCCGCTGGTCGATATTACGGTGGTATCGGATGATGACATTATGCAGCACCGCCGCATTGCGCTGCTGGAGCTCATTCAAAAACATATCCGCCAGCGGGACCTGCTGGGACTGGTTGAACGGATTGCTTCGCTGTTAGTTACTGGTTGCGCTAATGACAGGCAGCTTAAAGCGCTGTTTAATTATCTTATGATTCAGCACGGACATACGCCTCGTTTCACCACGTTTATTCGTGATGTGGTAGGGCATGTCCCGCACACTAAGGAGAGACTGATGACGCTGATAGAGAGGATCCGCGCAGCGGATCGCAGAAAAGGGGAACGGCAAGGAAGACAGCTCGGTCTGGAGGAAGGGCTGGAAAAAGGGCTGGAAAAAGGTCAGCATGTTGCCGCATTGCGTATCGCCAGACAGATGCTGGCGGACGGACTTGACCGCGAGACTGTCCAGCGGTTCACCGGCCTTACGGCTGAAGAGCTTCAGGATGTTAGCCACTAACGCGGTTCCAGTCTGAATGTTGCAGGCCCGGTGCCCGCCGGGCAACGCTCTCTATAATTATCGCTGATAACCGCACGAATATACCGAACTTTACCGATAGCGCCAGCCATCTCTACTACCCTTATTGTTCTGAGCGGCATTTCCGGCTGCCTTAATGACGATAACAAGGAGACATGTGATATGGCTTACCAGACAGTGAATCCTGCCAATAATCAGCTCATTAAAGAGTACCCCCCGCACACGGACGCGGATATTGAAGCCGCGCTGCAAAAAGCTGACGCGCTCTATCACTCCGATTGGTCCAAAGGAGAGATTGACCAACGTCTGCCGGTACTGCATAAGCTGGCTGACTTGATTGACAGCCGTGTTGAAGAACTGGCAAAAATCGCCAGCCAGGAGATGGGCAAGCTCATCGAGCAGAGCCGTGGCGAAGTCAAACTGTGTGCGCAGATCGCTCGCTATTATGCGGATAACGCGAAGCAGTTTCTTGCCCCGGTGCCTTATAAAACCGAGTTTGGCGACGCGTGGGTAGAACATCATCCGATTGGCGTCATCATGGCTGTTGAGCCGTGGAACTTCCCGTACTATCAGTTGATGCGTGTGCTGGCGCCGAACCTGGCCGCAGGTAACCCGGTGCTGGCGAAACATGCCAGCATCGTACCGCACTGCGCCGAGACGTTTGCCCATCTGGTGCGTGAAGCCGGCGCGCCGGACGGCGCATGGACCAACCTGTTTATTTCCTCCGATCAGGTAGCGAACATCATCGCCGACCCGCGCGTGCAGGGCGCGGCGCTGACCGGATCTGAAAAAGCGGGGAGCGCCGTGGCGGCACAGGCGGCGAAGCACATTAAAAAATCGACGCTGGAACTGGGCGGGAACGATGTGTTCGTCGTGCTGGACGATGCCGATCTTGAGAAAGCGGTGAAAATTGGCGTGCAGGCACGGCTCACTAATGCGGGGCAGGTATGTACGGCGGCGAAGCGCTTTATCCTGCATGAGAAAATCGCCGATCAATTCTTCAGCCAGTTCACCGAGGCGTTCAGGAAGGTGAAGGTGGGGGATCAGATGGACGCATCTACCGAACTGGGGCCGCTGTCGTCGAAAGATGCGCTGGAAACATTGACCAGACAGGTCGAGGAAGCGGTGAAAAATGGCGCGACGCTGCACGTTGGCGGCAAGCCGCTGGAAAGCAAAGGCAACTTCTTTGAGCCGACCATTCTGACCCACATTACGCGTGACAACCCGGCGTACTTTGAAGAGTTCTTCGGCCCGGTGGCGCAGATGTATGTGGTGAAAGACGATGACGAGGCGGTAAAACTCGCCAACGATTCCCACTACGGCCTGGGCGGCGCGGTGTTTAGTCAGAATATCGAACGCGCTAAACGCATGGCCTCCCGGATTGAAACCGGGATGGTTTATATCAACTGGCTGACCGACACCGCAGCGGAGCTGCCGTTCGGCGGCGTTAAGCGTTCGGGCTTCGGACGCGAGCTATCGGATCTGGGGATTAAGGAGTTTGTGAACCAGAAGCTGGTAGTGGTGCGTCGCTAATCCCTGTTGCCCCTCTGAAAACGGGAGGGGCCTGGCTTTTTGCAGCGAAGGACGCGGATCTTAAATCAGAACGAAATAAGCGAACAAAACACCTTCAATCGCCCTCCTTATTTATCCACGTTGCACTAACCGTGCTTTTTATCCCGATATTGTTTGTACAGACATTCATGATGCCCGCATTTTCTGTTCTATGCGGAGGCCGGTATGGAATTTTACGAGAACCGCCCCAGACAACCATTCATTGGCTTTGTGCAGCTCAGACGGGCGCTAAAAAGGTGGTGGCTGCGTAAGCGGGCCTGTCAGGCGCTGCGACGAATGAGTGACGAGCAGTTAAGGGATATAGGGTTGGAAAGGAAGGATGTGGAATAACAGATAAGAGCCAGTAAAACTGGAAAGGCTGGATAATCTTATCTTAACCTCTCCAGTAGGCGGGTATCCTGGAACGCTAATTTTCTTGCCAGGCTTTCTCGATCAGCAGCTTGGCTTTATCCAGATCATGTTCGTTACGCACAATCAATTCGACGTCGCCGGTTCCCCAGTGGCCAACGTTTGTGACGTCCCGGCTAAATCCTTCTTCAAGCTGGATATGCTGTGGATTGATTTTCAGCCACAGGCGTAGGTGTGGGTCGGTCACGGGATAAACGGCTACGCACAGAAAGTTGCGAATGAGGCGGAAGGCGTCATAGAGCTTAAGCTCTTTAAACTGAACCTCATCACTGAGTGACAGCACATAACTTTTTAGCTGTTCATATAATGAAAGCAGCGCGGGAGAGGCCGAAGAGAGCTGTTCGCGCTGCGTGCGGGTATGGCGTTTACCGCTGCTGACGGAACCGTTCGCGATGATGTACTGAGGGCTATTTTCGACCACGGCGTTAACCAGTTCCAGCATTAACAGGTCGTCGGCAAAAAGCTTGTAGCGAATCAGGTTGATATTGCGGTTGATTTGCTGAACGGCATGTTCGTCGTATTTATTAAAATCGGCGGCAATACAGATTAACCGTGTGCCGGACCAGTCAATGGCTTTGGCCGCGGTTTTACTTATTTTTTCCATCACCAGCAACTGAAATTCCGCTTTATGATCGAGCAGCCAGTCGAGATAAAAGAGCCCCTGGTTAATGACGTTTTCATTGCTGTGGCGCTTATATTCAATAATCACCGGGCAGTTATTTTCATCGAGGCCGAGGGAATCAATTCGCCCACGATGGGTTTTACCCGTGTGGTATTCGGTCTCGAGAAAGCGGACGCCAAGGAACGTTTCCATATGGGATTCGATCAGCATTTGCAGATCTTTTTCAATGGCTGCGGCTTTGCCCGGCAGTTCTTGTACTTTCCCGCCACCGAGGCGGAAAAGCTGGATATCGCTCATGGATCCCTCCTGTCTTTCATATTACCGGGTATGATACTGCACAGAGTAGAATCAGAAAGCATAAAATTGAGTCTGAGGATATGTTATTTGTGGTAATTTATTAATTTGAAAAGAGAAAATGGCAGGAGCGCCAGAATGAGTACGTTTGACACGACGAAAATTGCTTTAAAAGATATCCTGGGGCAGATTACTGATGGACGGGTACAGTTGCCTGATTTCCAGAGAGGGTGGGTATGGGATGATGAGCATGTCCGGTCTTTGCTGGTCAGTATTGCCCGTTCTTTTCCCGTTGGTGCGGTTATGCTGCTGGAGACTGGGGGAGAAGTTCGCTTCCAGGTGCGTCCCGTTGAAAATGTAGAATTGCAGAAAACCGAGCCTGAGATGTTGATTCTGGATGGCCAGCAACGTTTAACGTCCTTGACTCAAGTCCTGATGCTGGATACGCCCGTTAAGACTTTTAACGAGAAAGGAAAGCAGATAGACCGTTTTTATTATATTGATATTGAGGCCGCTCTGGACAATAGGCTTGATGAAGCTTTTATTTCTGTTGAAAAGTCTAAAAAAGTAACGATGAATTTTGGTCGTGATATAAAAACTTTTGTTAACTCATTTGGGGAAACGGTTGAAATGGATTTTTCTACCGTGCAAAAAGAGTGCGAAGCATTATTTTTCCCTTGTAACCAAATTATCAACTCTGATGCATGGGAAAGTCATTTATATAAGTGCTCACAAGAAAAGTTTTTCACTTATATGCAGTTCCGTGAAAAAATTCTGAATGCCTTTAGGAACTATTTGCTGCCTGTTATTAAATTGGGTAAATCAACTAGCAAAGAGGCCGTTTGCCTGGTGTTTGAAAAGGTTAATACCGGTGGTGTTCCACTATCCGTATTTGAACTGGTGACCGCCAGTTTTGCGGCTGATGGGTTTAATCTTCGGGATGACTGGTTTGGCAGTAATTTGCGTCAAAAATTTGGCCGCCGAAATGTACTGAATAAAGAAGCTATCCTACAGGGCGTAGAGCCGACAGACTTTTTACAGGCTATCAGCATATTGAATACGCTAAAAAAACGGCGTGCCGATCTGGCCGAAGGGAAGACAGGGAAATCAGTTACTGCAGTAAGTGCTAAACGAGTTTCAGTATTAGCCCTTTCTCTTGAAGATTATCATTGCTGGGCCGACGATGTGGAAAAAGGCTTCTTACTTGCCGCTAAATTTCTCCATCATGAATGTTTTATGCACTCATGGGATCTTCCTTATCGTACGCAGCTTGTGCCGCTGGCGGCAGTATTATCGAAATTACAAGGCAATTGGCTGGAGCCCAAAATTTATGACAAACTGGCGCGCTGGTTCTGGTGCGGTGTCCTGGGGGAACTGTACGGCGGCGCGGTAGAAACACGTATCGCAAACGATGTGGAAGAGTTACTAAACTGGATTGAGGGGGAAGGTGAAGAGCCCCGGACGATTTATGAAGCCTCATTCCAGCCAGGGCGTTTATTGACGTTACGTTCCCGATTGAGCGCCGCGTATAAAGCGTTAAGCGTGTTGATCCTACGCAATGGTGCTCAAGACTTTTTCTGGAAGTCGACGATCCAAAAGTTAGATTATGGTGAGATTGCACTCGATATTCACCATATTTTCCCAAAGATATGGTGCGAGAATAATAATATTAGTCCAGCAGTGTATAACTCTATCATTAATAAAACATCAATCTCCTATAAGGCCAACCGAATGATTGGTGGGAGATCTCCGGCTGAGTATCTGTCGCAGATCCAGACGCATCCGCAGGTCGGTCTGGAGGATGCCGAGATGGATGCGATCCTACGCAGCCACTTTATTGAGCCTTCGCTGTTACGGCAGGATAGTTTCGAGGCATTTTTTGCCGATCGAAAAAAACAATTGCTGAAATTGATCGAAGCGGCAATGGGGAAAAATATTAGTCAGGATGATGTTGCTGAATTAGAGACAGCAACAGACGAGATTGATGTCTGATACTGCAACCCAGGTACGAATTAAATCGCACCTGGGTTTCCTGCCTATTTAGAAGAAATCACGCGGATAAACGTTTGAACTTGCTTTTGTTTACGTACTGACAGCTTGCTTACTTGCCGTAAAGACTCAACCAGCTCAGGCTCGGGTGGTTTCATGGTCAGCACGATGCAGCCTTCCATCACCTTAATATCCATTTTACTGCCGGTGGTAAAACCGGCGGCTTCCAGCCACTGGCCTTTCAGGGTGATGGCGGGAATACGGGTGTATTCCGGGTAGCGGCTCGCATAACTGACGGTGGCGAGGCGGTTATTTGTTGGGGAGACTTCTGGATCGGTGAATTCTGCAATAGAATGCGGGGTAGTCATGATGGCTATTCTCCTAAAATAGTGATTGTGATTAGCGAGGCGCTCGTGTTGCAGCACGGGCGTCTTGCGTTAAATACCTGTATATATCATCAGGGAATAGAAGGAAAGTCCAGCTGAAAATGAATGAAAATAGTGGGGTGGATGCGAGGATGGATTATTTTTGGTGATGGGAATAAAGCGGCTATTTAGCCGCTTTATTGGTTTATGAAGGGCGGGTTAATTGATGGCTGCGTCGGTGAGGGCGTCGGCCAGGTGGACCTGGGTTTGTTGGGCGGATTGGATGCTAACTTTCAAATTAGATAAAGTTGTATCTATTTCATTAATTTTTTTAATGATTATCCCTTGTTCATTTTTTGGTGGAAGAGGTACAAGAAGTCCCATAAGTTCATTTGAATTAATGTTTTTGACACCTGTAGTTGTTCTAATAGGACCTTCAATTTGCTCACGTATTAAATTTGATTTCATTACCATGTTTATATATCTGGCATTAATATATTCGTTATGTAGCCGTACTCTAATTATATAGCCAGCATAAGCATGATCTTTTAGATCGTGTTGAACTAATGTACTTTGACCGACAATATTAGTGCTGCCATTAGATCTTATAAATAAGAGATCATTTTTATTTAGTGTAAGATCTTTTAATTCAGAATCGGTTAATGCACCATACTTTATGTCGGCAAGATCGATAATACCTTTTACAATGTTAGGAATTCTTAGAACAGGATAGCCTGAAATATTATAATCACATTTTTGAGAAGTTCCATATTTTATATCATGGAGTATATTTCCCAATTTAACCCATTCCCACCCATCTGGCAGTTCAAATGGTTTTTCCTCATCACTAATCGGTGGCAACGGTTTTTGCTTTTTCATTTTCCCGTCTTTCACCAGCTGTGCTTTTTCCTGCGCAATACGTTTGAGCAGTTCAGAGGCCGGTTCATCGTTCGGATCCTGCGGTACCAGTTTGCCCATCACCGCCAGTTGCAGAATGGTCTGTTTTAAGGCGTCAATGCTGGCTTCGGTGGTAAACAGTGTGTCGAAATGCTCGCTGATACGCGACCAGTTTTCGGCCAGTTGATCGGCGTTCTGGCTGTCGGTTAGCGTGGTTAGCAGGGTTTCAACCAGCTGTTGGTGGGTGTCCAGACTGGTCAGGGAATGCTGCTCCAGTTGGTCGCAGAGGGACATTAGCTCTTCGACCTTAGTTACTATTCGGATTTGTTCACATAAAGGTGGTAGAGAAAATAATTTCTCATTTAACATTTTATAATGCCTAGAATACCCCCTTGATTCAATTTTAAAAGACTTAAGCTGCCAGTAAAAATATTTTTCGTTAATAATGACAGGGGAAAGTATTTTCACACCATCAGCACCCACGATAAAATCAAAATCAATATATTTTATATTTCTGGTATGATCGCCAAATATTATAACGGGATTGTTAATATTAATTAATAGCTCTGAGTTGTTAGAGTAACCAGATATAAATTCAGCATTTTGTTCAATAACAGGGTGACGGCCTTCATCTATAATATCAGATGACTTAACTTTATGTGATGATTCTGACTGAGGGATGTATATTTGTGGTAATCTTGCCCACTCCCACCCCTCCGGTAGCTCAAACGGTTTCTCCTCCTCGCTAATCTCCGGCAGCGGCTTTTGCTTTTTAATTTTCCCCTGCTTCACCAGCTCGGCCTTTTCCGCCGCAATGCGTTTTAGCAGCTCAGACGCCGGTTCATCGTTCGGATCCTGCGGCACCAGCTTGCCGCGCACCGCCAGCTCCAGGATCAGCTCGCGCAGCTTCTTAATGCCGTACAGGTCAATCTTGCCCGAACTGCCGCGCCCCGCCGTGGAGCGGGTTTGCAGCGCCGTAGTCCAGGTATCGATATGGTCGACAATCAGTTTTTCCACCGCCATCAGTTGGCCCCCTTACCGGAGAGCGCCGCGCCGAGAATATCGCGCAGCTGGTGGCGCAGGGTCTGAATTGCTTCCTGCTGCTTGGCGTACTGCGCCAGCAGTTCATCCGGATCGTGGCTGACGGTTTCCGCCTGGTGCGGGTTCTTGATATCGAGGTTAAAGTTGCGGGCAATCACCTCGTCGATGCTGACCTTCCACGCCTGTTCGTTCTCGACGCGGCTGGCGAAGCCGTCAGCCTCGTTGCCCCACCAGTCGATCTCGGCCTGGAACTCCTCAAACTTCATCGGTTTGGTTTTGCTGTAGTTCTTCACCCCCGCCGGGTACGGATGCTCGTAGAACCAGATGTCTTTGGTCGGCTGACCTTTGGTAAAGAACAGCAGGTTGGTTTTGATCCCGGTGTACGGGTTAAACACGCCGTTCGGCAGACGCACGATGGTGTGCAGGTTGCACTCCTCGGTGAGCAGCTTTTTGATCTTGGTTTTCACGCCTTCGCCAAACAGCGTGCCGTCCGGCAGCACCACCGCCGCGCGGCCATTTTTCGCCAGCACTTCAATAATCAATTGCAGGAACAGATCCGCCGTTTCACGGGTCTGCATATCGGAAGGGAAGTTCTTCTCGATGCCGTCTTCTTCGGTGCCGCCGAACGGGGGATTGGTGATAATCACATCCATCTGCTCGTCCCAGGAGGAGAGCGGTTTGTTCAGGGTGTTGTCGTGACGGATCTGTACCGGTACTTCAATGCCGTGCAGCAGCATATTGGTGGTGCAAAGCAGATGCGGCAGCTGCTTTTTCTCCACGCCGTGGATCTGTTTTTGCAGGATCTGGTGGTCGGTGACCGTGTGCGCATAATGATTTTTAACATGATCAAACGCGCAGGCGAGGAAGCCGCCGGTGCCGCAGGCCGGATCCATAATCGATTCGCCGAGTTTCGGATCGACGCGCTCGACCATAAAACGGGTCACGGCGCGTGGGGTGTAGAATTCACCCGCGTTGCCTGCGGCCTGTAAATCCCGGAGGATCTGTTCGTAGATATCGCCGAACAGATGACGTTCGCTGGCGCGGGTAAAATCGATCTCGTTCAGCTTGTTGATCACCTGACGCAGCAGGGTACCGTTTTTCATGTAGTTATAGGCATCGCTGAATGCCTGCTTAACCACATAGCCGCGCGGGTTGATATCGATCTGCGCGGGCAGATCTTTTAGCGTCGGAAACAGGTCGTCGTTGACGAACGCCAGCAGTTTATCGCCGGTGATCCCTTCGTTATCGGCCGCCCAGTTGCGCCACAGGTAGCGCTCCGGCATCGGCAGCCTGTATTTTTCCTGCTCGATTTCCAGCGCCTGTTCCTGGGCGTCGAAGATCTTCAGGAACAATAACCAGGAGAGCTGACCCAGACGCTGTGCGTCGCCATCGACGCCTGCATCTTTGCGCATGATGTCTTGTAATGATTTGATAGCCGAGCTGATTGACATGGGGTCGTCCCTTTATAAAAAAACAAAGCCACCTGCGGCAGACGGGCCGCAGGTGGCGTAATCAGGATGTTCAGGCGGAGCGGGGAGGAAGCTGGTAAATTTCGCTTTCCAGGTCACTCACTGCCTGCATATAGGTGCCTTTGTCACCAAAGCCGTCGGTGATGATCTCCTGCAGAGTGCCCATCTGGTCGAACGGTTTGAGCTTCAGCACCTGAATATTCTCGATTTCTTCCACGCCCGCATCGGCATATTTGTCCAGCAAATTGCTGAGTACAGTCTGCGCGGCATCGGAATATTTGGTGAAATAATTACGCTTGCGAACATTGTCTGCGCGCTCTTTGCGCGTGAGCGGCGGCTGACCATACACCACATGACAGAGCATGTCGAACGGGTCAAGATCTTTGCCCACCTCTTCCGCCAGAACATCCCAAAGGATGCCCTGTAATTCGAGCTCTTTGATCACCGCCGCTTTGCGGTCAGCATCTTGCCATTTCCGGACAAAATCATCCAGTGAGGCGCACTCTTTGAGCACGGTTTTGCGGGTGTAATCTTTGAAGGATTCGGTGACCAGCCTGCCGTCGGCGTCGTAATACTGGACGCGTTGCGAGACCACACCAACGGTGACGCCGTTAATGTGGAATTTACGGACCCGGTTGTCTTCCTCTTCCGGTAACGGGCCGGAGCCGCCCATCGTGCTGGTGGTGTAGGTGGCCGGATCTTCGTCTGCCCCGTTGATATCCTCGTCGGCAAAGACGTCAGGCGTTTCTTCCTCCAGCGTTTCGTTGAAGCCGGAGTCCGGGGCCGAAATGTCATCTGGCGTGGCTTCCATCACTTTTTCCGGGATACCGTCAAAGCGCTCGTCGGCAAACAGTTCAGTGGCCTTTTTGAAATCAAGAATGGTGAACCACAGTTTGCCGTAGTCTTGTTCGATGCGGGTACCCCGGCCAATGATCTGTTTAAATTTAGTCATTGAGCGGATGGTTTGGTCCAGCACGATCAGTTTGCAGGTCTTAACGTTTACGCCAGTAGTCATGAGTTCTGAGGTGGTCACAATCACCGGCCATTCTTTTTTCTTGTCGCTGAAATTCTGCAGCTGGCCTTTCCCTTCTTCGTCATCCCCGGTGATTTTCATCACATATTTATCGTTACGTTTTACCATCTCCGGGTTGAGGTTGATCAGCGCCCGGCGCATACGTTCAGCATGCGGAATGTCTTCGCAAAACACGATGGTTTTATCCATCGGATTGGTGCGTTTGAGGTAATCGGTAATGGTTTTCGCCACCAGTTCAGTCCGCTCGTCGATGACCATCGTGCGGTCGAAATCTTTCTGGTTATAGATTCTGTCATCGATCAGTTCACCGTTGAGGTCGCTCTGGCCGCGCACGGGTCGCCAGCCTTGTAAATCAACATCAATATCGACACGAACCACTTTGTAAGGAGCGAGGAATCCGTCCTCGATCCCTTCTTTCAACGAATAAGTGTAAATAGGATCGCCAAAGTAGTCGCTATTGGAGACCTCGTGAGTTTCCTTCGGCGTGGCGGTCATACCAATCTGTGTGGCGGAGCTGAAATAATCCAGAATTTCACGCCAGGCGCTGTCTTCAGAGGCGCTGCCTCGGTGGCATTCGTCGATGATAATCAGATCAAAGAAATCCGGCGAAACCTGCTTAAACGCTTTTTGATGCTCTTCATTGCCGGTTAACGCCTGATAGAGCGCAAGATGGATTTCGAAAGCGGGGTCGAGAGTGCGCCCGGTGATTTTGGTCATTGCGGAGCCGAAAGGCTGAAAGTCATCAAGTCGGGTCTGGTCAACAAGGACGTTTCGGTCTGCCAGGAACAGGATGCGTTTTTTAACGCCTGACCGCCATAAACGCCAGATGATGTGAAACGCCGTCAGCGTTTTACCGGTTCCTGTCGCCATGACCAGTAATAATCTGTTTTGCCCGTTAGACACAGCCTCCAGCGTTTTGTTGATGGCCTGAAGCTGGTAGTAGCGCAGCCGCTTTTCGCTGCCGTCGTTGTAATAATCCTGGGTGACGATCGGCATTTGCGCGGCGGTGTACCCTTTCCACTGGCAGTATTTTTGCCACAATTCATCAGGCGTTGGGAATTCGTCGAGGGTAATTTCTCGCTCAATCGCGCCGGTTGCCGTTTTATCATGGAAGATAAAGCCATCGCCATTGGTAGCGAAGACGAAAGGAACGTCCAGCAGGTGCGCATAACCCAGCGCCTGCTGCATACCTTTGCCGATTTCATGTTTATTGGCTTTAGCTTCGATCACCGCCAGCGGCATGTTTAATTTGTGGTACAGCACGATATCGGCAGATTTCACCGTTCTACGCGCCGCGACTTTGCCGCGCACGATGACCTTACCGTCCCGGAGTTTGACTTCCTGTCGGATTTGAGTTGTGTTATCCCAGCCAGCTTTCAGGATGGCGGGCATAACGCGTTTGGTGATGATGTCTGCTTCCGTCAGGGTACTCAGGTTCAGGTCAGCCATTGGGGATTCTCATCGAATAGCGATGCGCAAATTCTACACACAAAATCAGATGAAATCATTACACTCTGTGTGCATTATTGGTGTTAAGTCTCTGTTTTAGATGAATTCGTGAATTCTGTACCCAACATATAAGGTTTTAATATGGAAGTTATTAAGATTTGGAGATCCTTTCTTAAACATTTTAAACAGAAAAAATTAGATTCTGCGGTGATTGTCTATGGCGTGATCGCAATCTATTTAATCCCCTATAAAGTTCCTTTAAAAAGTTACCTGGTTGCATTTCTCTTTGTATCTATTCTAATATTCTCTTGCACTCAAGAAAATCGAATTAGGGAATATATCAGTTTCTTTGTACGCACAGACAATGATCATTTATTGACTCGGTTTGCTGGTATTCTATCGCTAACTGCATGGTCAATTTTTTTGCTTTTGTTGTTGTCTGCTAATGTGTTTGTCAACACCATAACGTATTGGTTAGCTATTTTATTTTCAGTCTCTATCCTCATTAGTAGCATTTTGACTATTTTAGATTTTGCCAGAAATAATACAGCAAAAACCTTTAAGGTAATCGGCTTGGCGGTTACCGCATTTTCAGGTGTTTTTGTTTTTACTAGTAGTTACTCTGCCAGTATTTTCTGGCAAATCAGTAATCTGGAGCTATCCTCTTCTCCATGGTTAGAATATTGTTGGAAAGCCACCGCATTTCTTATGTTTTTCCTGTGGTTATCACAACCTATTTGCTATGGGCTATTTCTGCGTTACGGTGATAAAGCAAAAGGGTATCGAATCTTTACATTAACAGGTGCTTTTATTATGTCTATGTTTTTGTTTCTGCTTGTTCCTATGTTGATTGGTGATGTCGCTTATTTTGTGCTAAAAAAGACCATCAACCATGAATGGCGCAATGAAGCAAAGTGCGGTGAATTGGAAGTGAAGAATAAAAACGAAAAATATTTTGGTTTTAATACTGATAAATATACTGTGTTTTATTCGGATAAAAATGATAAGTGGGGTTTCTATGAGATCACCTGCAAAAAAGGGAGCGACAGGAGAGATACTTATAGTGTGGAGCCTTTGCCGGAGTATAATATCCCCTCGTGGTTAAGGTAGTTTGTATTTATCATTATGTAGTGGTGCGCTGGTGGAAGATATAATATACTAACGGTGAATAGAGAGTGCCATATCTGCTTTGAAGGCCATCATTCTGTGATGGCCTTGATGCGGGTTACTTCCTTAACCCCGCAAACGCCGCTCTGATCTCGTCTTCCGGCAACTGGATCCCGATAAACACTAGCGTGCTGTGCGGCGTTTCGTCGCCCCACGGTCTGTCCCAGTCGGCGCTGTAGAGACGCTGCACACCCTGGAACAGCAGACGGTTGGGTTCGCCGTCGATCCACAGCATCCCTTTGTAACGCAGCAGTTTATCCGCTGATTCCAGCAGCAGGTTTTCCATCACCCGCGAAACCTCGCTGATATCCACCGGGTAATCCAGCTCCACCACAATTGACGACACATCGTTCTGTTTATCGGCAATAAAGTGGAAACGCGGTTGGCTTGCCAGCACGTTCTCTTCCAGCATAAAGCCGCTGGTATTAAACAACTGACTCAGGTCAATATCGCCGTGTACCACGGTGTAAACCGGGGCGCGGGCGTTGATACGCGCCAGCCGCTCGCGCAGTTTCTCGCTGTCGCCTGCCACGTCGGTTTTGGTCAGCAGGATACGGTCGGCGTAGCCTATCTGCGACTGGGCGATGGTGAACTGGTTCATCTGCTCGTTAGCGTGCACCGCGTCGACCAGCGCAATCACGCCGTCTAACAGGTAGCGTTCGCATAATACGTCATGGGAGAAAAAGGTCTGAATAATCGGGCCGGGGTCGGCCATGCCGGTGCATTCAATCACCAGGCGGTCGAAAGCAATATCGCCGCGGTCGCGGCTGTCGAGCAGGTCTAATAGCGCATCTTCCAGCTCGTTGGAGCGGGTACAACAGATGCAGCCGTTGGTCAGGGTTTTGATCTGTGTGGCGCGATCGCCAATCAGTTGATCGTCAACGGAGACTTCGCCAAATTCGTTTTCGATAACGGCGATTTTAAAACCATGTTGTTCGTTGAGGATATGGCGTAGTAGGGTGGTTTTGCCGGCACCAAGAAAACCGGTAAGTAGGGTAACTGCAATCGGGGTCATAGTCTCTCCATTAACAACAGCGCATACCGCCTTTGCCATCGCCGCCGTAACGTGCTTGCTGACGTTCGCGGAAGAACTCTTCATAGGTCATGTACGGCTTGTCGGGATGGTTGGTTTTCATGTGCTCGACATAGTTGTCGTAGTCCGGAATACCAATCAACATTTTTGCCGCCTGGCCGAGATATTTTTTTGCCTGACCTAAAGTATCAAACATTCTGCCGTCCTGTTAATGAATAAAGCCGGATGGCGGCTTGCGCCTTATCCGGCCTACACTAGCCGGGGTCGCTGTGCGCTACCCGGCATCAGTTTTAGTGGTGTGAAGAGATCTTCACGCCGCCTTCCGGCACGGGCACATACGGGGTTTCTTTGTCGGTACGTTTATCGCTGTTGCGTACCTTCATCCAGGTGGTGAAACCGTAGAAGATAATACTGTACACCACCACCAGGAACAGAATACTCAAACCAGCGTTAGTGTAGTTGTTCACCACGATATGGTTCATGTTGGCAATCTGCTGCTCGGTCAGGTTGGCGCCGTTGGCAATCTTCTCTTTATACAGGTTTGCCATGTAGAAGAAACCTTCCATCTGTGGGTTGGCGCTGAACAGTTTCAGGCCCAGTGCCCAGGTGGTGCAGATCAGCAGCCATACCGCCGGGATCACCGTCACCCAGATGTATTTGGTGCGCTGCATTTTGATTAGTACCACGGTGCTCAACACCAGCGCCACGGCGGCCAGCATCTGGTTAGAGATACCGAACAGCGGCCACAGGCTCTTCACGCCGCCCAGCGGGTCGACCACGCCCTGATACAGCAGATAGCCCCACAAACCGACGCAGCCTGCGGTACCGATGATACCCGCGACCAGAGAATCGGTTTTTTTCAGGAACGGGACGAAGTTACCCAGCAAATCCTGCAACATAAAGCGGCCGGAACGGGTACCCGCATCCAGTGCGGTCAGGATAAACAGCGCTTCGAACAGAATACCGAAGTGATACCAGAAGCCCATATCCGCCATCGGCAGGACTTTGTGGAACACATGCGCGATACCTACTGCCAGCGTTGGCGCGCCGCCTGCGCGGTTCAATACTGACGGTTCACCGATATCTTTCGCCGTTTGCAGGATTTGTTCCGGGGAAATCACAAAGCCCCAGGAGCTGACGGTCGCCGCTGCATGTGCGGTAACGTCTTTCAACTGCGCCATAATCAGCGGCGCGTTCTCGCCGCCCATCTCGTGCAGGTTTGGCATGGTAATGCCCAGACCTGCCGGCGGGGTGTTCATCGCGAAGTAGAGACCCGGTTCAATGATCGAGGCCGCCACCAGCGCCATCACCGCAACAAAGGACTCCATCAGCATCGCGCCGTAGCCGATAAAACGCGCATCAGTCTCACAGGCCAGCAGTTTCGGCGTGGTACCGGAAGAGATGAGCGCGTGGAAGCCAGAGACGGCGCCACAGGCGATGGTGATGAACAGGAACGGGAACAGAGCGCCTTTCCACAGCGGGCCGGTACCGTCGACGTACTGCGTCAACGCCGGCATTTTCAGTTCCGGGTTGAGGATCACAATCCCCAGCGCCAGACCGACGATCACGCCGATTTTCAGGAAGGTAGCGAGATAGTCGCGCGGGGCGAGGATCAGCCATACCGGCAGCAGCGCGGAAACAAAGGCGTAGCCGATCAGCGCGAAGGTAATGGTGGTGTCTTTAAAGGTCAGCGCCGGGCCCCAGTAAGGGTCGTGGGCAATCACGCCGCCGAAGTAAATAGACGCCACCAGCAGCACGATACCAATAACGGAGACTTCGCCTACGCGTCCCGGACGCAGGAAGCGCATGTAGATGCCCATAAACAGCGCAATCGGCACCGTTGAGCAGACGGTGAAGACGCCCCACGGGCTTTCGGCCAGCGCTTTAACCACGATTAATGCCAGCACCGCGAGGATGATGATCATGATTAAGAAGCAGCCGAACAGCGCGATGGTGCCTGGAACGGTACCCATCTCTTCTTTGATCATCTCGCCAAGAGAGGCGCCGTTACGGCGGGAAGAGATGAACAGCACCATAAAGTCCTGCACTGCGCCCGCGAGCACCACGCCCGCCAGTAACCACAGCGTCCCCGGCAGATAGCCCATCTGCGCGGCCAATACCGGCCCGACCAGCGGACCTGCGCCGGCGATGGCGGCGAAGTGGTGACCAAACAGCACGTAGCGGTTAGTCGGCACGTAGTTCAGGCCGTCGTTATTGATGACCGCCGGCGTCGCGCGCGTCGGGTCGAGTTTCATGACCTTCTGGGCGATATACAGGCTGTAGTAGCGGTAAGCCACCAGATAGACGGAAACGGAAGCGACCACGATCCACAGGGCGCTCACGTGTTCACCCCGACGTAGGGCAACGACCGAGAGGCAGAAAGCACCGATGATTCCGAGAATCACCCAGGGTATGTGCTTGAATATCTTTTTCGTATCCATAGTAAAACCTGGTTGTAAGTTTAATTATCAGCCGAAGCTGGGTGGACATTGAGTTCGTGTTTGAGGAGGTAGATTGACTGCTATGCTGAGAGGATCTTGCCAGATCATCGCGCGCGTAAAGTTAGGTAAATCAGTGAGTGGTTGTATGGCGGTTTAAGCGGTCGGACGTACCGGTAAGCGGTTTCGCGGAGGAGGGCGTGGGCTATTTTATGTGATTGAGATCACGATATAAAATGGGATGATCCTTGTTGCGCGGGGCGTCATAACGACTTAACTGAGCTAATCGTGATATTAATGGCGCGCATCCCATAAAGTTTTCCCTTTCCAGGCCGAAAATTCTGTATCTGTCTAGCGGAAAGAGAAAACATGTTAAAGCGAATTAAAATTGTTACCAGCTTACTGCTGGTATTGGCGCTATTTGGCCTTTTACAACTGACATCCGGCGGGCTGTTCTTCAACTCGCTGAAGAATGACAAAGAAAACTTCACCGTATTGCAAACCATTCGTCAGCAGCAGTCTGCCCTGAATGCAACCTGGGTGGAGCTGTTGCAAACGCGTAATACCCTGAATCGCGCGGGTATCCGCTGGATGATGGACCAGAGCAATATTGGCAGCGGCGCAACTGTCGCTGAACTGATGCAGGGGGCGACCAATACGCTGAAGCTCACCGAAAAAAACTGGGCGCAGTATGAGGCGTTACCGCGCGATCCACGTCAGAGTGAAGCGGCTTTCCTTGAGATCAAACGAACCTATGATATCTACCACGGCGCGTTGGCGGAGCTTATTCAGCTTCTTGGCGCGGGTAAGATTAACGAGTTTTTTGATCAACCGACTCAAAGCTATCAGGACGCTTTTGAGAAGCAGTACATGGCCTATATGCAGCAAAACGATCGTCTGTACGATATTGCTGTTGAGGATAACAACAGTTCCTACAACCAGGCGATGTGGGTACTGGTCAGTGTGCTGATTGCCGTTCTGGTGGTCATTATCGCCGTCTGGTTCGGCATCAAACTGTCGCTTATCGCCCCGATGAATCGTCTGATTGAAAGCATTCGTCATATCGCCAGCGGCGATCTGGTGAAGCGTATCGACGTGGAAGGCTCCAACGAAATGGGGCAGTTGGCTGAAAACCTGCGTCATATGCAAAGTGAACTGATGCGTACCGTTGGCGATGTACGTAACGGCGCGAATGCGATCTATAGCGGTGCCAGCGAGATTGCGATGGGCAACAACGATCTCTCTTCCCGTACTGAGCAGCAGGCAGCGTCTCTGGAAGAGACCGCCGCCAGTATGGAACAACTGACCGCCACCGTGAAACAGAACGCCGAAAACGCCCGTCAGGCCAGCCATCTGGCATTGAGCGCCTCTGAAACAGCGCAAAAAGGCGGCAAAGTGGTGGATAACGTCGTACAAACAATGCGCGATATCGCCTCCAGTTCGCAGAAAATCGCCGATATTATCAGTGTAATCGACGGTATTGCTTTCCAGACCAATATTCTGGCGCTGAATGCGGCGGTAGAAGCGGCGCGCGCAGGCGAGCAGGGACGCGGGTTCGCGGTGGTAGCCGGTGAAGTCCGTAATCTGGCCCAGCGTAGCGCGCAGGCGGCACGAGAGATCAAGAGTCTGATTGAGGATTCCGTGAGCCGTGTTGATGTGGGGTCGACGCTGGTCGAAAGCGCCGGTGAAACCATGGATGAGATCGTCAATGCAGTGACCCGCGTGACCGATATCATGGGCGAGATTGCCTCGGCGTCCGACGAGCAAAGCCGTGGTATCGACCAGGTGGGCCTGGCGGTAGCGGAGATGGATCGCGTAACGCAGCAGAACGCCTCGCTGGTGGAAGAGTCCGCCGCCGCGGCTGCGGCGCTGGAAGAGCAAGCCAGCCGTCTGACCCAGGCCGTCGCGGTGTTCCGTATTCACCAGCAACAGCAGCGTGCGCGTGAAGTGGCTGCGGTAAAAACCCCGGCAGCCGTGTCGTCACCAAAGGCCGCTGTGGCCGACGGCAGCGATAATTGGGAAACGTTTTAAGGGCGTATGGTGAACAGTCGGCCTACAGACGACCGTAGGCCGGATGAGATGTTCACACTTTTGCCTGATGGCGCTTCGCTTATCAGGCCTGTGCGCCAGTTTATTGATAAAGATGATGTGTAGGCCGGGTAAGGCGCAGCCGCCACCCGGCATATACGACATTCTCTTTTAACCCTCAACATTCACCACTTTGATCTCCACCATGCCAATCCCCAATTTGCGCGGCGAATGGCCCAAAATATTACCTTCGTTGGTGGAGACGGGAGCGGGCGGCGCAATGACTAAGGTATTCGCGTCCGTCGGGTTGTTGAAATGCAGCGTGATAGTGGACACATCGTGACCCAGCACCAGCGTCTGCTCTTCGTTGCCTACGCGTACCGGAATCGGCCGATTCGCGTTGTCGCCGAAGGCTTTGGCGGTGATCACCAGATCAAACTTTTTCGGCAGCGGCGCTTTATATTCGATTTTAACCTCATCGCCCAACTGCGCATTTGACCAGCGGCCCCAGGACTCCGGCCGGGAAATGCCGCTAAACTGCTTCACCTCCTCCGGCGCGCCCGCCACATTAAAGATAAAGCTATCAGCTTTATAACGAATATCGTTATCGACAATCTTTAAGGTATCGACGTTGCCTTTATAGCGTTCCATATCGATCATCGTGTCTTTAAACGCTGTCTTGCCTTTCCACTGCGCTTTATCGACATGCTGTACGGTTTGCTGCCCGCCAAGCTGGCCCTGCGAGACACACCAGTCGGTAGAAAGCGCCAGCTCCGGCGCCCATAACTGCGCCATCTTGTAGCAGCGGTCGACCCAGACGAAGTTA
Source organism: Salmonella sp. SAL04213 (assembly GCF_046550535.1). Lineage (NCBI taxonomy): Bacteria > Pseudomonadati > Pseudomonadota > Gammaproteobacteria > Enterobacterales > Enterobacteriaceae > Salmonella > Salmonella sp. SAL04213. Next base: position 168,025 of record NZ_JBGDXS010000003.1, read on the forward strand.
TCGCGCGGGGCAAAGTCGGCCAACTGGAACCGTAGCGGAGCGGAGTATTCACTTTCCGGTAACGGTTCAACACGCTTATCCGATACGCGCAGTAGTAACGGCAGGCGGAAGTGGCTGCCGGAAAAAGCGATCATGTTTTTGTCCCGATCGACGGTAAAATCTTTTATCTCTTTCGGGAAATTCCACAGGCGAATGATATCCGGCTTCATCGCCAGCACTTTCTCTTTTACATTCAGGAACACTTCCGACAGCGACTGCCCGGAAAGGCTGCTACGTCCCAGACCGATAAAATTATCGCCGCCGAGAATATCCAGCACCGTTGCGCCGTTGTCCATCGTGTTGCGTTTGACCGCCAGCGTCTCCTGCTGTGGTTTATCGCCGCGCAGAATGAAAAACAGATTGTTGCGATCTTGCTTATTCAGGTATTTCCAGGCCGTATTGTTCATCGCCAGATGGTCGGAAGAGACGACGATAACGGTATCTTTAAACCACGGTGACGCTTTGATTTTGTTGATAAACTCGGCGATGTTTTCCTGGCTGCAACTTACGGCGCTAAAGGACTGGTTGGGCTTGCCGTCGTAATCGTAGCGTTTGCGGTTGCAGGTGCGTGAGATAAACCCGTCCGGGTGGTGAGTATCTACGGTCAGCGTAAACAGCGAAAAACGCTGGCCTGAGCGGGAAAGCGCTTCAAATTTCTTCCATGCCTCATCAAGCACCGTATCGTCGTAGAAGCCCCAGTCGTTACGATAAGACGGGTCCGCCACCACCGTTTTTAGCTCTTCAGCGCCGTACAGATGATCAAATCCGTGTGATTTCAGGAACACGTCTTTCCCGGCAAAACGCAGGTTAGCGCCCTGCACGAAATAGTTCTGGTAGCCGGAGTTTTTCAGAATATCGCCGAGGCAGATATTCTGCGGGAAGAAGCTGGAAACCGACGCTGAGGCATTGCCCTCAAACGGCGCAAACAGCGGAATACCACACTGGGAAGCCACCATCCCGGCGATGGTGTAATCCGTTCCCGGCAGTTGCATGGTATGGCTGAAATCCAGCCCCTCATTTTTCAGCGCGCCCAACTCTGGCGTGAGATTGGGGAACGCGTCATTATCAAAATAGGTCCGTTCCAGGCTCTCGCCGTAGATATAGACCAGATTGAGCTTCGGATGAGGAATGGTTTTTGCTGGTTCTTTATAATAAACGGCAAAATCCGGATCGCCATCGCGCATTTGTGATTTTACCAGTTCGGTAATCTGGCGAAACGCCGGGCTGGCGTCGACCGAACCCAACGCCAGCAGTAACGCCAGCAGGCTGTAACCGACATGATGAGGATGATGACGGCGGCGGCGTAGTACCCATCCCAGCGCGCCGAATACCGCCACTAACGCCAGGGCAATGCCGATTCCCGGCAGAATATATTTGCCGACTCCCGCTCCCGTCAGACTATTCGTGAGCGTATAAAGCACTGCGTCGTTGATCCCGTCGCCGGTAAAATAGTCGCTGGCATACAGGGTAATATTCAGAATGACAAAAAGTCCCAGCACCGTGAGAGTGGCGGCAAACCACCAGGTGTTACGGCCCGCCTTCCAGGCATATATCAGCACAGAGGCGAGAAACAGAGCGACAGAGAGCAACTCGGACAACTGACGATCCTCAATAAACCAGGCTTATCGCTGGCAGGAAAAAATTTCTAACAATGTAATAGCGATGTCACATTGCTGCAATTCTAATAACTTTACACGGCGCTGTTATTTAGAATGAGTTTAGAAAGTTGGTTTTTTGATCGGCATCACTTCCTGCCATAGCGGTTAATAACAGGAAAAGACGAAGAGAAAAATCGGGTTAATGCCGTGTTGGCGGGTAAAGGGCCAAAACACGGCTTTTAACAGGGCGTCCCGGCGTGGCGCACGGTCAGAAAAGCGCAGTCAGGAGAGGAAATTCAGCCCTTGCTGCAACACCAGATCGCAAGCTTTGGTTTTCACCTTTTCCGCCAGCGGCGTACTGCCGATATTATTGAGGTTCAACTGCTGGCCGTCCTTCGTCTTGAGCAACCCTTGCAGGCCGTTCAGGTAGTTAGTGTCCTGCTCCTGCTGTGCGGTATCCAACCCCAACTTGTTCAGAATCTGATTTTTAACGTTTTCCACGTTGGTAGCGGACGCCAGTTTCTGTTTGGCGCAGTACTGCAAAATACCGGCGGCATTATTCATATTATCGGCGCTGAGCGACTGGGCACCTCTGCTGAGCAGACCGGTTAGCGCAGAAAGCGACATCCCGCCCTGCTGTGCGTTCGCGCCCTGAGCGCTTAACTGACTGGCGGCAATACCGCTGGTGGAAATCAGTACGCTGGCGATCGCCGCGCAGCACAGAACATGTTTTGCTGTATTCATGGTAATCACCTGTGTTATGCCAGCCAGGCGTCGTATCGCCCTGGCGCACGTTGCAATTTAATACTCTTTACCCGTCACCCGGCTGCGGTAACTGTCCCAGGTAAAATTAACCCATAAACTGTTGCCGAGACGCATACGGTCCATGACGCGTTCGCCAAGCATTTTCGTCATCTCTTCCATATTGCTGTTCGTCAACATGCCGGTGGGACGTTTTGACGAGGAACGACGATCGACAATTTGATTGATGATCACTTTTTCATAGCGGGATTCGGTCTGCACGCCGATCTCGTCGATCACCAACAGATCAACGTTACTCAGATCGTTAAGCAACTGCTCTTCGCTGGTTTCCCGATTGCTGAACGTGTCTTTCATCGCTGACATAATATCTGCTACGGTGATAATCAGTACTGACTTTCCGCGCAGCAGCAGCTCGTTACAAATAGCCGCGGCGAGATGGTTTTTACCGGTTCCAGGCTTGCCGGAAAAGACAAAGCTGGCGATATTGCCGTCAAATTCATCAACGTACTGTCGGGCTTTGCTTAACGCGTTCATTTGTCCGTCGCACTCAACCCGATAGTTATCAAACGAACAGTTTTGATGCAGCGGTCGAATGCCGGAACGGTTAAAGGTGCGCTGCATTTTCATCGCCCGATTTTCCCGCGCCAGCGCCGCCGCCCGGATCTCGCCTTGCTCTTTCTGCCACGCCAGCAATTCTTCGCCCGTTTTAAACGCCGGCGTAATATGCGCAGGCATCATTTTTTGTAGACGCTGCATCAGGTCGCCAACATTTTTCATCGTTACCCCCTAAAACCTGGTGGAATATGATTGTCAGGTTCGCTGACGCTATTGATGTCGCGCTGCGGCATTCCGCCATTGCTGGAGCGGCTGATTTGCACGCTGCGCGCCAGCTTTTGCTGCCACTGGATATGGTGAAAAACCTTACCTTCCGCCTGCCAGTAGGCGATAAACGCCGCCAGCTCTTCTGCGGTGACTGGCTCCCGAAGCGCCACGCCCCAAAGGGCAGCCTGACGCTGAAAATCCGCATCCGGTTGCCAGGCGGGATACATGGCGAATTTTCCGCAGGGAATCGCAACGGGGGCGGCTTCGGGTTCTTCGTAAAATTGCGCGTCTAACGCCACATCGCTTCCCGGACGTGATAACTTTTCTTCAAGCGCCAGCAGTTCAGCCATGCGTGCAGGCGTCACGGCATAAAAGGCAGGCGCATTATTAGCGAATACCGCCACTGCGCCGCCCGTTGACTTCGCCAGCACAGCATGATGATCGTGTAAAAGGGCGTCAATACCGATGACGTCCGACGTTAAAATTCTGGAAGACATAATGTTTCTCAATATGGAACAACAACCGAGAAGGGCGACTGTTTTTATAGTACCACACAGACCTGTAAGAACAGCAGGAGGCGTTCCACCGATCACACGCGGGGGCGTTTGCGGTACAGCCATAATCCCGGTACAGAGAGGCCAATTGAGAGCGCGCCAACAATGGAAGAGGCTTTCAGAAAATTGGTCAGCAGCGTAATCATCATCGGTTCGCTATAGCCCAGATGGCTAATTTTTACTGCGGAAATCATCGCGGTATAGGCGGAAATCCCCGGAAACATCGGGATCACGGCCGCGACGGTAAACACTTTAGGGTGAGCGAGATACCAGCGTGACCACTGAATACCAATACTGCCGACCAGCAGCGAAGCCATAAACGTCGACCATTCGATATTAAAGCCTGCGCTCATCATCAGCATACGCGAGCCATGACCCAGCGCCCCCAGTAGCGCGCACCACGGAAGCGCCCGGTGGGGAACATTAAAGACCATCGCAAACCCGACGGCGGGGATCGCAGACAAGATCATGTCCTGCATTAGCGCCAGTAAAAAGTCGATTATACCCATCCTCGTAGCCCCCATACTGTCATTGACATCACTACGCCCACACAGGTGGCCAGTGTCAACAGGCTGGCGATAGCCCAGCGCGCCAGCCCGGTATTAATATGTCCTTTAAACATATCTGCGACGGAATTAATCAGCGGAAAGCCCGGCACCAGTAGCAGTACGCTCGCCGCCATGGCGATAGTGGGCGTCTGGCTAAAGGCGGGAAGGGTGAGCATCAGCCCGGAAATCGTGGTAGCGACAAAGGCGGTAATGCAAAAATTGATCTGCGGATGTAAATGCCGCTGCGCCAGCATCTGGCGAATATACATGGCTATCATACTGGCGAAAAAGGTGATAACCGCGCCATCCCAGCCGCCATTATTCAGCTTACAAAAGCAGGAGCAGGAAAGACCGACCATAAACGCCACCAGCCAGCGCGGATAACGCAGCGGGCGGAGCTGGCTAAAGCGTTTTTCCACGCCTTTGTAATCCAGCAGACGATGTTCCGCGAGGATAACGATATGCTGAACCTCCGTGACGACATGCATATTAATGCCGCGATCCTGGTTTTTACGTGTCGATGTCAGACATTGTCCGTCTTTAATGGTCGTCAGGACAATGGCGTTAGAGGAGATCGCGCTTTCGACGCTATCCATACCGAGCGCCAAACCGAGTCGGGTGGAAAGCTCATCAACCAGTGCGCTTTCCGCCCCGTGCTGCAATAAAAGCAGCCCGCATTGAATACATAACCGTGTTACTGCTCGTTGAATTGATTGCTCTTCTTGCATGACTCGTCCTGTCCGAAAAGACATTCTATGCGCCGCCACTATGACAGAGGCTTTCTTTTTAACACGAAGCGCAGGCATGATGGCGTTGGTTAAGATCAATTTCTTGTTGATAAAAACGTCAGCCGCCAGACGCAACGCATAAGCTTCCTGAGACGTGCGCTTCGTCACAGGCAGGATATCCTTATGGGCGACGGTTCTTGTATGTCCGTTTCCAGAATAGAGGCATTATGCCAGCCTGGCCGCTCATTTTTGAATCAATGATGTGGTGAATTTTATCAACGATATGCATTAATGGTTTAACCACAATGGCGTGAGCAGCGGGCGTAAAAATAGGCATGACTTAGTGTAATTCGTAGATATTACATGGGTTTTATGGATGGTAGACAGTATTGTTGGGCTTTTGTTTTAGGACTCAGCAATATGAATGAAGGGCGAACTCATATTTTAAATTTATTAATATGATGCGTTTTCGTTAGAATTGCTAATGTGCAAATTTAGTTAATTTAATTGTCTTGCTTCTGGTTTTATGAGTAACTATGCGATAGTGATTTCATGTTTTTGTGCTATGTGGATTGTAGCGCAATCGATGTTAGATATTTAAAAATAAAACAAGGATAATTAATCCACTCGGCCTATATTTCTTTGCGATCATTGTTAATAGTGTTTTTATTAATGGGGCAATGAAAAGTGGCGGCGTGGGTGCGGAGGAATTATGCTGCCAGGATGCTGCAAAAATGGACTTATTATCAGTAAAACCCCTCTTATACAGGAAGGCCTTAAAGGGGCTATAACAGGTAATTTCCCCGATTATAAACTGGCGTATTGTCGTACGATAGAAGAGCTAACGCTGCTACAGCTACGCCGGAGTAATTTAGTTATTGCTGATTTAGCAGTTAACAATGCCTCTTCCCGCGCTATCTGCGAATATTTTTATAGCTTAATCTCGCAATATCGCGACATACATTGGGTATTTCTGGTTCCTAAATCCTGCTATCCACATGCGGTTGATCTCCTGATGGGCCCCGTCAGCACCTTGCTTTCAGACGAAGAGCCAATCGAGAATCTTATTAGCGTTATCCATGCGGGAAACGCTCGCTCAGAAAGAATAAGCAAAACGTTATTATCGCCTCAGGTACCGTCTGAAATTCAGCAGGCCCACGACAGGCCGATTGTCCTTACGCTGTCTGAACGAAAAGTATTACGCCTTTTAGGAAAAGGGTGGGGCATTAACCAAATTGCGGCGTTACTTAAAAAAAGTAATAAAACAATTAGCGCCCAAAAAAATAGCGCCATGCGACGCTTATCAATACACAGTAATGCAGAGATGTATGCATGGATAAACAGTTCTCAGGGAGCCAGAGAATTGAACCTACCTTCGGTATATGGAGAAACCATGGAATGGAAAACAGAATCAGCAAGAGAAATGTTGCGCTCGTAGAAAAATGCGTGATGAGCACCATTGGTATTAAAGGGCTATTTGATGCAATGCCGGATTGCCGACATACGCTTCATATTTTTTCAAAACCATCCGCGTTTTATAAGGCTGCGCTAAAGACGCCGTTTTCTGCCGTTATTTTTTCTCTTTCTGCGTTAAGAACTGAACGCCGGACAGGATTATCCAGCCTGACGGAACTGGCGATAAATTATCCCCATATGCGGCGTCTGGTGATTGCCGATGATGATGCTGAAGCCCGCTTAATCAGCGCATTATCCCCGCTGCCGCTGGATGGGGTCATCAGCAAAGCGTCGCCGTTGGATGTTTTACAGGATGCCTTATTTACATCGCTTAATAGCGCCCGGCGGACAACGGAGCGTACAGACAATCTTTGGGAGCTTCACCAGAATTGTATGCTTAGTCCAACCGAGCGGGAGATTCTGCGTTTCATGTCGAACGGCTACTCAATGCCGCAAATTGCCGTCCAGTTAGAACGTAACATTAAGACTATCCGGGCGCATAAGTTTAATGTGATGTCCAAGCTGGGCGTGAGTTCTGATGCCGGGTTACTCGATGCGGCGGATATTCTGTTATATCTGCGCGCCGGCGATGCTACCGCGCTCCAGCATCGGGTATAGCCCGCGCCGGATGCGCCGTGCTTGTTCGGGGAATCCGGGTGTCAGGCACGTTATTGGCACACGTCTACCCAGGTCGCCGATGTCAGTTCAGCCATTCTTTCCGGCGTGATGCGTACCGCGCTGTGCGTGGCGCCTGCGGCAGGCAATACTTCGTTATACCCCTTCAGAGAGATGTCGCAATAAACGGGCAGCGGGTGCTCCAGCCCGAAAGGACATACGCCGCCGACAGGATGTCCGGTTGCATTGACCACTTCATCGCTGCTCAACATACGGGCTTTTGCGCCGAAAGTGGTTTTAAGCTTCTTATTATCCAGGCGGGCATCGCCTTTCGCGACCACCAGGATAATGGTGTCTTTTACTTTAAGCGAGAGCGTCTTAGCTATCTGCCCTGGCTCTACGTTGTGCGCTTTGGCTGCCAGTTCGACAGTCGCTGTACTTTGATTTAATTCGATAATTTCAATATCGGGAGCATGATCGGCCAGAAATTGCCGTACAGATTGCAGACTCATTCTTCTCTCCTGAGACCTTACCAATAGCCACGGTAGACCCAAAAATGGCAAAACGTAATTTGGCATACGGAGAGCGCCGCTGTAAATATAATAATGTGACAGGCCAGCAGCAGTAAGCCGTGACGATAACTGAAGGTAGCGTAAAGCGGTTTACTTTAGCGTGCAGTCGCCGCACTGCTGTACATCAGGTAAGCGGTAACGTTGACAGCAGGTTCTGCGTACCAGAAGACCGTCGCGCATTACGACGGTCCGCCACAGCGGGTTATCCTGACCGTCGGATAGCTGCTTTTCAAAAAAACAGCGCTGGCGTAGCGTTGCCAGCAGGGCTTCGCCAAGCAGCGGTTTCATCTCAGTCAGATACCAGTTAATTAAATAACCGGTATTGCTCCAGATAAGTTTCGCGTTGATGTCGCCAGTCGCCTCCAGCGCCTGAATGACCGGCTGTAGTGCGGAGACTATCAGCGTTTCCATTCGTTCTTCCGGGGAACGCCCCGTTGCCAGGTTATCCTGATGCACGTCAAGCCAGAAACACGCGGCGCGCCCGGTTTCATGAAATTCAACGTGAATATGTTCTGCCGAGACATCGATAGCGCGCGCTTGCGTCAGTAATGCCAGCATCAGCGGCGGCGCCATCAGCCCGATATACCATTGCGCCCACAGGGAGAGTAACGGCTTATTTTCACGTGCCAGGCCTGGCGTGTGCCGATAGATGTGATCGGAATAGGCGGCCAGCAATGAACGAAACGTCGCGGGGCGCGTCCACTGGGCAAGAGTCATTGCCGTTGGCGGCGGTGTTTCATCCAGCCGGATGAAGTCCAACAGGTGCTCACGGGTAGAGGCGATCGTCTCGCGTACTGCGTCCGCCAGCGAGGCGTCTTCCGGCTGGGGAGCAGCTCGCCAGATAATATCGTCAGCAATCGGTGCGGAACGGTAGGCCATAGCGCAGTTTAATGATGTTAATCTAAATGATAATGATTGCTAATCCTATCGATAGCGATAAACGATGGCAAGCGGTTTATGGTTAACGCTGTTGGCGTAGCACGATTACGTCAGCAGGATTCATAGGGCGCGCATGTCGTCGCTGACCAGAATGTGGTTACGTCCAAGATGCTTGGCTTCGTAGAGCGCTTTATCCGCTTTTTCGATAGCGTCTCCGATATTGCGATCCGTCAGGGGCGCAATGCCGATACTGACAGTGACATTGGTGGCGACGCTTTCGTTAAACATATGCGGGATTTTAAGATCGTATACTTCCTGTCGGATACGTTCTGCGGTAGCGCGGGCTTGCTGTGGTTCGGCGGTGGTCAGCAACACCAGAAATTCTTCCCCGCCAAAACGGCAGACGACATCGCGCGATCGCACGGCGTCCCGAATTGCCGCTGAGACGCGGATTAACGCCTGATCGCCCATCATATGACCGTAGTGATCGTTGTACGCTTTGAAATGATCGATATCCAATAGCAGGACGTAGTGTTCATGGCTGCCCGGCGCCTGTAACGTATCCAGCCGATTTTGCAGGCCACGGCGGTTATATAAGCCGGTTAATGGATCAAGCATACTCAGGCCATTGAGGGTTTCCCGCTCGGCCAGCAGCTTAAACATGAGCTGTTGGGCAAAATTATCGTAGCGTTTCTGGATAACATGTTGAATAGCGATTCCCACCATTGGCAGGGCCAGCAAATAGAGAATTCGCAAACCTTGTTCATTACCGTTCAGCCACAGGCAGACCGCGACTGGCGGTAGCGAATAGAGCGTAAACGCGACGATATTCGCGGCAAAGGCTATCGAGCCGATAAACAGAACGCTAAGCAGGGAGATCAGTAAAAAAGAGAAATCATAATGGCCTAACGCCGGATACTTTAGCGCAATATGCGCCGCCCATATTCCCCCAAAGAGTAGGGAGATAAAGGGGAGATTAATTCTTTTTTGCCCATATTTCCCATGCCATATCAACAGTAATACGCTCAGGACCACTATCCCGATCATTGGCGTGCAAAATACATTGATCTGATAAAGGGGGAAAACGAGAGTAAATAGCGCCGACACGGCGTTGAGAAACAAGAAAAGACGTAAAGAAAACTGATACTTCTTAATACGAAGCGACCGCCAGGATGGTGTTGTCATGGGTAATTGTCGTTATTTATCGGTGATATACACGGAATCGGGCGCCAACATGAAAATAACGTATGAGAAAAGGTCGCCTAAAGCGAGGTGTTGTTGTTTTTACGTTAACAGTCGGACAATTTATCACCTTACTGAATACGTGTCATTAACCGTTAAGTAAAACTCATCTCTTTAGCTTTCTCCCTGGCTGACAAATGAGAAAATATATCATATGATATTGGTTATCATTATCAATTCCAGAGGTAAAACCATGTTGCAGCGGACGTTAGGCAGCGGATGGGGCGTGTTATTGCCTGGAGTGATTATCGTTGGACTGGCGTTTATCGGCCTGTCAGCTTATGCGCTGAAGCTGTTGATTGTATCAGGATTGCTACTGTCTGCGCTGATGTTGTATCACAAACAATTACGGCATTTTGTACTGCTGCCATCGTGTATAGCGCTTATTGGCGGCATGATGTTGGCAATGATGAACTGGAATCAGGGATGAAAATGAAGAGACTAAGGAAGGATAAGATAATTGGTGCGAGGGGGGGGACTTGAACCCCCACGTCCGTAAGGACACTAACACCTGAAGCTAGCGCGTCTACCAATTCCGCCACCTTCGCACAGTTATCTTACTTTTTGATATCGCCTCGTTGGTGCGAGGGGGGGGACTTGAACCCCCACGTCCGTAAGAACACTAACACCTGAAGCTAGCGCGTCTACCAATTCCGCCACCTTCGCCCAGTGCGAGCAATATCAACGTGGTTTTGGTGCGAGGGGGGGGACTTGAACCCCCACGTCCGTAAGGACACTAACACCTGAAGCTAGCGCGTCTACCAATTCCGCCACCTTCGCATACCATCGATTCTTGAAAAGAATCACTACCACGGAGGCGCATTCTAGTGGTTTTCAGCTATTCGTCAACAGTTAATTGCATGGGACAGATTGATTGCTGCAAAAATGGGCGCGAGACGTAGGTTGGATAAGACGCCTGGCGTCGCCATCCGGCACATGCAACCAGATGGCGCTGCGCTTATCAGGCCAACTATTTCTTCGCCTGACGGGTCATCACGGTACGATAAACCTTAAAGCGCCCGGTTTGCGCGATGACTTCATGGAAGCCAAAAGTCTCATCCAGAATCTTAGGATAGGGCAGAAAGGCGTTCGCCACGATGCGTAACTCTCCGCCGCTGTTCAGATGGCGCACTGCGCCGCGAATGAGCGTTTGCGCCGCATCGAGGCTGGTTTGCATTCCGTCGTGGAACGGCGGGTTGGAGATGATCATGTCAAAACGTCCTTTGACTTCCGAAAAGATGTTGCTGGCGAATACCTCGCCTTCAAGACCATTAGCGGCAAGCGTGGCGCGGCTGGCTTCCACCGCCGGCGCGCTGACGTCACACAGCGTCAGGCGCACTTTCGGCGAATGGCTGGCCAGCGCGGCGGAAAGCACGCCAGCGCCGCAGCCGACATCCAGCACTTTACCTTTGGTGTGCGGCGTCAGCGTAGACAGCAGCAGTTGGCTACCAACATCCAGTCCGTCGCGGCTGAATACGCCCGGCAACGTTTTGATGGTCAGCCCGTCGATATTGTACTCGGCCCACCAGGATTCAAGACTAAACTGCGGCTGCTTTTCCAGACGACCATGGTAAAGGCCGCAACGTCGCGCGCTATCTACTTTGTTCAGCGGCGCATAGTCCGCCAGCATCGGTTCGGCGCTACGCACGCCGCTGCGGTTTTCTCCCACGACGAAAACATCGCTGCCCACCGGCATCAGCGACAAAATATTCATCAACTGGAACTGCGCTTCGGGTTTATTTTTCGGCCAGTAGTAGATCAGCGTATCGCAGTCAGCGACATCGCTGGCTTGCGCGACCAGGCTAAAACGGATGTTATTGCCCATCTGGCGGCTTAACGCCTGCCAGTGGTGAAACTGTTGCGTATGCGCGCGGCTGGCGGCGCATTCAAAGCGCGCGGGCAGGTCATCCTGCAAATCTCCGGCAAAAAGAATACGGCTTTGTTCGAAATCATCACTGTGGCGCAGCAAGACTTCACTTGCCGGGGTAAAAGCAGACATGGAATGCTCCTTAATTCAGACTGGCGGCGATTATAGTAGTTTGATGGCGGAGATTCGACAGATTTGCTATATTTGCGCCCCTGATTACAGGAGCGTTTCGCTATGACATCCCGACGAGACTGGCAGTTACAGCAACTGGGTATTACGCAGTGGGCGCTGCGACGTCCTGGCGCGCTACAGGGCGAGATTGCGATTTCCCTTCCCGCGCACGTTCGTCTGATCGTGGTTGCAGAGGAATTACCCGCGCTGAACGAGCCGCTAATGCGCGATATTTTACGCGCGTTGACCGTGAGTCCCGATCAGGTTTTACCCCTGGCGCCTGAGCGCGTCGCCATGCTGCCGCAGGGCAGCCGTTGTAATAGCTGGCGGTTAGGAACTGACGTGCCGCTCCAACTCGAAGGCGCTCAGGTCACGACGCCGGCGTTTAATGAACTCCGGGCAAACCCGGCGGCACGCGCCGCACTATGGCAACAAATCTGCGAACATGAACACGATTTCTATCCTCAGCACGACCGATCTCCCCGCAGCCTGGCAGATTGAGCAACGCGCTCATTCGTTTCCGTGGAGCGAAAAAACGTTTTTCGGCAACCAGGGCGAACGGTATCTCAACCTTAAGCTGACCGCTGATGACAGAATGGCCGCGTTTGCCATTACACAGGTGGTGCTGGACGAAGCGACGCTGTTCAATATTGCCGTCGATCCGGATTTTCAGCGTCGGGGGCTGGGGCGTATGCTGCTTGAGCATCTGATTGATGAACTGGAAAAACGTGGGGTTGTAACGCTATGGCTGGAGGTACGCGCCTCTAACGCTGCCGCCATCGCGCTGTATGAAAGTCTGGGGTTTAACGAGGCGACGATTCGCCGCAATTACTATCCCACGGCACAAGGGCATGAGGACGCCATCATCATGGCGTTACCGATAAGCATGTAATAAAAGAGGCAAGGTGTAATGATGAAGTGGGACTGGATTTTCTTTGATGCCGATGAAACGCTGTTTACGTTTGATTCTTTCACCGGCTTACAGCGGATGTTCCTTGACTATAGCGTCACCTTTACCGCTGAGGATTTCCAGGATTACCAGGCCGTGAATAAGCCGCTATGGGTGGATTATCAGAACGGCGCGATTACCTCATTACAATTGCAGCACGCGCGCTTTCAAAGTTGGGCTGAACGGCTAAACGTTGCGCCGGGGCTGCTGAATGACGCTTTTATTAGTGCGATGGCGGAGATCTGTTCTCCTTTGCCGGGCGCCGTTTCGCTACTTAATGCGATTCGCGGGCAGGCTAAAATCGGTATTATTACTAACGGTTTTACCGCGCTACAACAAACTCGTCTGGAGCGCACCGGGCTGCGTGAGTATTTCGATCTGCTGGTGATTTCCGAGCAGGTTGGCGTCGCGAAGCCCGATCCGAAAATCTTTAACTACGCCCTGGAGCAGGCGGGGAATCCTGACCGCTCGCGCGTATTAATGGTTGGCGATACCGCGGAATCCGATATTCTTGGCGGCATTAACGCCGGACTGTCGACCTGCTGGCTTAACGCGCATCATCGCGAGCAGCCCGCGGGTATTCATCCAACCTGGACTGTGGCGTCATTAAGCGAACTGGAGCAGCTCCTGTGTAAACACTGATTGCCTCCCCCAGGTTGATGGGTAAAATAGCCGCATTTTTCGTATTCAACATGCGTGGTCAAACGCCGCGCTTACTCAAGAAGATTTGACTATGACGTTGTCTCCTTATTTGCAAGAGGTGGCCAAACGCCGCACTTTTGCCATTATTTCTCACCCGGACGCCGGTAAAACCACCATTACCGAAAAAGTGTTGCTGTTCGGACAGGCGATTCAGACCGCCGGTACGGTAAAAGGCCGTGGCTCCAGCCAACATGCAAAATCTGACTGGATGGAGATGGAAAAACAGCGTGGTATCTCTATCACCACCTCGGTGATGCAGTTCCCGTATCACGACTGTCTGGTGAACCTGCTGGACACCCCGGGGCACGAAGACTTCTCCGAAGATACCTACCGTACCCTGACGGCGGTGGACTGCTGTCTGATGGTGATCGACGCCGCAAAAGGTGTTGAAGACAGGACTCGTAAGCTGATGGAAGTTACCCGTCTGCGTGATACGCCGATCCTGACCTTTATGAACAAACTCGACCGTGACATCCGCGACCCGATGGAGCTGCTGGATGAAGTGGAAAATGAGCTGAAAATCGGCTGTGCGCCGATCACCTGGCCGATTGGCTGCGGCAAGCTGTTTAAGGGCGTTTATCACCTTTATAAAGATGAAACTTATCTGTATCAGACCGGTAAGGGCCACACCATTCAGGAAGTGCGCATCGTTAAAGGGCTGAATAACCCGGATCTGGACGCCGCCGTCGGTGAAGACCTGGCGCAGCAACTGCGCGACGAGCTGGAACTGGTGCAGGGCGCGTCTAACGAGTTTGATGAAGAGCTGTTCCTGGCAGGGGAAATTACCCCGGTATTTTTCGGTACCGCGCTGGGTAACTTTGGCGTTGACCATATGCTGGATGGTTTAGTGGCGTGGGCGCCTGCGCCGATGCCGCGTCAAACCGATACCCGCATAGTGGAAGCCTCGGAAGAGAAATTCACCGGTTTTGTCTTTAAAATTCAGGCCAATATGGATCCGAAACACCGCGACCGCGTGGCGTTTATGCGCGTGGTTTCCGGTAAGTATGAGAAGGGCATGAAGCTACGCCAGGTCCGTACCGGCAAAGATGTGGTGATTTCCGACGCGTTAACTTTTATGGCGGGCGACCGTTCGCACGTTGAAGAAGCGTACCCGGGCGATATTTTGGGTCTGCATAACCACGGCACCATTCAGATCGGCGATACCTTCACTCAGGGCGAGATGATGAAGTTTACCGGTATCCCGAACTTTGCGCCGGAACTGTTCCGTCGTATTCGCCTGAAAGATCCGCTCAAGCAGAAGCAGCTACTGAAAGGGCTGGTGCAGCTTTCTGAAGAGGGGGCGGTGCAGGTATTCCGTCCCATCTCCAACAACGATCTGATTGTCGGCGCCGTGGGCGTTTTGCAGTTTGACGTTGTTGTCGCGCGCCTGAAAAGCGAATACAACGTTGAGGCGATTTATGAATCCGTCAACGTGGCGACGGCGCGCTGGGTGGAAAGCGCCGATGCGAAGAAATTCGAAGAGTTTAAGCGTAAGAATGAAACGCAGCTGGCGCTGGATGGCGGCGACAATCTCACCTATATCGCCCCCACGATGGTTAACCTGAACCTGACCCAGGAACGTTACCCTGACGTTCAGTTCCGTAAAACGCGCGAACACTGATCCCTTTCCGGGCGCGGCATCCGCCGCGCCTTCGTACTTTCCCTGCCTTTTTAACCGCTTACGGAATGTTCTTAAATCCCGCGTTTTTTCTCCGATCTGCCTGTTTTTTATACGCACCGACAAGCGATTTTAAAATTGTGATCTATATTTAACAAAGTGATGACATAAATGTCGGCTTTAATGCCTGTTCAATGCGTGAATATGAGAGCTTAAAGCTGAGATTTGTTTCAGTCACGATATTAATAACTGAAACGGAAGGGTGGCAGGCGACGCGTCGTTACAAATTCACGAATGTGATGCCAGTCATTGACTTCAGAAACCGGTGAGTTTCACCGCATTCAGCAATGCAACCTCGTGTTGCCTGAGCTCAAATTACGAGCAAACTATACAGGACAAAATCGATGACTATGACAAGACTGAAGATTTCTAAAACTCTGCTGGCCGTAATGTTGACCTCTGCTGTTGCGACAGGTTCTGCCTTTGCAGAAAACGCAACAACGGACAAGGCGCAAAGCGGAACCGAAACCGCAGGGCAAAAAGTCGATAGCTCTATGAATAAAGTCGGTAACTTCATGGATGACAGCGCTATCACTGCGAAAGTCAAAGCTGCGCTGGTAGACCATGACAATATTAAAAGCACCGATATTTCTGTCGAAACCAATCAGAAAGTCGTCACCCTGAGCGGCTTTGTAGAAAGCCAGGCGCAGGCTGAAGCCGCCGTGAAAGTGGCGAAAGGCGTAGAAGGCGTGACCTCCGTTAGCGACAAACTTCACGTTCGCGACAATAAAGAAGGTTCCGTGAAAGGTTATGCCGGCGATACGGCCACGACCAGTGAAGTCAAAGCCAAGTTGCTGGCGGACGATCTCGTCCCTTCCCGTAAAGTGAAAGTGGAAACGACCGATGGCGTCGTACAGCTCTCCGGTACTGTTGAAACTCAGGAACAAAGCGACCGCGCTGAAAGCATCGCGAAAGCCGTTGATGGCGTAAAAAGTGTTAAAAACGATCTGAAAGTTCAGTAATTCGTCGTAATTCGTCCTCCCGACGTTTGTCGGGAGGCGTAATGTGCACCACACTAAAAATATCGCGAATGAGTAGCCTGAGCGCTCATATTTAGCGGTCGACATTAACTATGGTAAAGGAGAGGCTTATGTTTCGTTGGGGCATTATATTTCTGGTTATCGCGTTAATTGCCGCCGCATTGGGTTTTGGTGGACTGGCTGGTACGGCTGCCGGCGCGGCGAAAATCGTCTTCGTCGTCGGGATCGTGCTCTTCCTGGTCAGCCTGTTCATGGGCCGTAAACGACCCTAGCAGGCATCTGTAAAGATATATTGCTATCAAGCCAGTCCACCGGACTGGCTTTTACGGTTTTAGCCGTTAACGTTTTGCGTTACCTTGTCAGCCTGGAAAAAAATGAAAAACAGGAAGGCAGAGGTGGGCCAGCGAATACCGGTTACGCTCGGCAATATTGCGCCGTTATCATTAACACCGTTCCGGCCAGGCCGTATGGCGCTGGTCTGTGAGGGCGGGGGGCAGCGGGGTATCTTTACCGCAGGCGTGCTGGATGAGTTTATGCGTGCGCAGTTTAATCCTTTCCATCTCTACTTCGGCACATCAGCCGGTGCGCAAAATCTCTCGGCGTATCTCTGCAACCAGCCCGGCTACGGGCGTAAAGTCATTATGCGCTATACCACCAGGCGCGAATTTTTTGATCCGCTACGATTTGTACGCGGAGGAAACCTTATTGACCTCGACTGGCTGGTGGAATCCACCGCCGCCCGGATGCCGCTGCAAATGGATACCGCAGCGCGCCTGTTCGACAGCGGAAAATCCTTTTATATGTGCGCCTGCCGGGGGGATGATTACACGCCGGGCTATTTCTCGCCGACAAAACAAAACTGGCTTGATATCATTCGCGCCTCCAGCGCCATACCGGGTTTCTACCGTACCGGCGTTACGTTAGAGGGCATCAACTATCTGGACGGTGGCATTAGCGACGCCATTCCGGTTCAGGAGGCGGCAAAGCGGGGGGCGAAAACCATTGTGGTGATCCGCACCGTACCCTCGCAAATGTATTACACGCCGCAGTGGTTTAAGCGTATGGAGCGCTGGCTGGGAGAGAGCAGTCTACAGCCGTTGGTCAACCTGGTGCAGCATCATGAAACGTCCTACAGCGCGATCCAACAATTTATTGAAAAGCCGCCGGGTAAGCTGCGGATCATTGAAATTTATCCGCCGAAACCGCTGCACAGCATGGCGCTGGGCAGCCGTATCCCGGCGCTGCGTGAGGATTACAAAACCGGGCAATTATGCGGGCGTTATTTCCTTGCCACCGTTGGTAAATTGCTCGCCGCAACGCCGCCTCTCTTGCGCCATTCGTCGCGGATTGCCGTGCCGGAAACGGTGGTCGTGCCTCCGGCACCGGTGGCCAATGATACGCATGTGGCGGAGGTCATTAGCGCGCCGCAGGCAAACGACACCACATTTACCGACGAGGATCTGGCGTGAGCTGGCGCTTTATCGATACGCATTGCCATTTTGATTTCCCGCCCTTTACGGGCGATGAGCGCGCCAGTATTCAGCGTGCCTGTGAGGCGGGCGTTGAAAAAATCATCGTGCCGGCGACCGAGGCGGCTCACTTTCCCCGCGTGCTGGCGCTGGCGGCGCGTTTCCCGTCGCTTTATGCTGCGCTGGGATTACACCCCATTGTGATTGAGCGTCATGCCGATGACGATCCTGATAAGCTACAACAGGCGCTGGCGCAACAACAGAACGTCGTGGCGGTAGGCGAGATCGGTCTCGATCTTTATCGCGACGACCCGCAGTTCGCCAGGCAAGAGCGATTTTTAGACGCGCAGCTGCAACTGGCAAAACGCTACGATCTGCCGGTGATCCTGCACTCGCGGCGCACGCATGACAAACTGGCGATGCACGTAAAGCGCCAGGATCTACCGCGAACCGGTGTGGTGCATGGTTTTGCCGGCAGTCTGCAACAGGCCGAACGCTTTGTGCGACTGGGCTATAAAATCGGCGTCGGCGGCACCATCACCTACCCGCGCGCCAGTAAAACCCGTGATGTTATGGCGCGGTTGCCGCTGGACGCGCTGTTGCTGGAGACCGATGCGCCGGATATGCCGCTAAAGGGGTTTCAGGGGCAGCCGAACCGCCCGGAGCAGGCGGCGCGCGTATTTGATGCGCTCTGTGAATTACGTCCGGAGCCCGCAGAGGTGATAGCCGATACGCTGTATCGCAATACCATTACCTTGTTTCGGCTCTGATGGCATCGCAGCCGCCGTCCGGCAGGCGACGCTTACAAATATAGCGCCGGCAAAATCAGCTTCGCTACTCCACGCGCGCGCAATCCGTCAGCCAGCCGTTCCACCTCTTGCGGCGTCGCGCCTGGCCAGGCTTTCGCTTCGCCATAGACGCCGTGCGCATGAAAGGCATTCAGGCGCACCGGAACCTCGCCCAGCGAAGTAATAAACGCCGCCAGTGAATCAATATGCGACGCATAGTCCACCTGACCCGGGATAGCCAGCAACCGCAGCTCCGCCAGTTTTCCCCGCGCAGCAAGGAAGCGGATACTGTGCTTAATATGCGTATTATCACGTCCGGTCAGACGGTGATGACACTCGCTCTTCCAGGCTTTCAGATCGAGCATTACGCCGTCGCAAACCGGCAGTAGTTTCTGCCAGCCGGTCTCGCTTAACTGACCATTACTGTCCACCAGGCAGGTCAGTCGTTGTAACTGCGGATCGGCTTTGATCGCTGTAAATAGCGCCACAATAAACGGTAATTGCGTGGTCGCCTCTCCGCCGCTGACGGTAATACCTTCAATAAACAGCGATGCTTTACGAATATGACGCAGCACATCGTCAACGCTCATGGTCTGCGCCATTGGCGTTGCCTGCTGTGGGCACATTTTCAGGCAGGTATCGCACTGCTCGCAGACGTCCGACCGCCATACCACTTTCCCGCCATCAACGCTGAGGGCGTGGTGCGGACACTGCGATACGCATTCCCCGCAGTCGTTACAGCGTCCCATCGTCCACGGGTTATGGCAATTCTTGCAGCGCAAATTGCAGCCCTGTAAGAATAATGCCAGGCGGCTGCCTGGCCCATCGACGCAGGAAAACGCAATGATCTTACTGACTAAAGCGCATCTGTTGTTCATGGCTGACTACGCGTGGCTGTCGTTCCAGGATGCGGGTATTACGTGCGGCTTCTTCTCCCAGCCAGGTGGTATTCGTGCGCGAGCCTTCGGCGCGAAATTTCGCCAGATCCGACAGGCGCACCATATAACCGGTGACGCGCACCAGATCGTTGCCGCTGACATTGGCGGTAAATTCCCGCATCCCGGCTTTGAACGCGCCAAGACAAAGCTGAACCAGCGCCTGCGGATTACGCTTGATGGTTTCGTCCAGCGTCAGAATGTCGCTGATCCCGGCATGATAAAAGGCATGGTGCGGCGCGACGGTTTGCAAATGGGTGATAGGGTCCGGTTCATCGCCATACGGCAGACGTGCGCCCGGCGTAGTGCCAATATCGGAACTGATGCCAGACTGGGCATGGAGCAGCGCCCGTTGCTTCCAGCCATACTTCACTGGCGTATTTTCGACGAAATCCGCCAGTTGGGCGCTAATACGGTAGCCCAGCTCGTTCGCCGTTTCATTCTTGCCGTAACGGGCGTTCAGGCCCGCGTTTTCGCACAGCAGATTCACGGCTTCCGCCAGCCCGTACATACCGAACATCGGCGCAAAACGTTCGGGATCGATCAAACCTTCCTGTACAAGAAAGCTATTCTCAAAGAAATGTGACTTTTCATAGAGGAATTCACATCGTGAATTAATGATGGCGATCTGCTGTCGGCAGTAGTGCGGTAGCGTACGTGAAAAGAAGTCATCGACAGACGTACTGCGTTCTGCCACGGCTTTCAGGTTGAGACGTACCAGCGTACTGCCACCGCCGCCAAGCGGTAACGAGTTATAACAACTGACGATGCCATAATGGCCTTTTGTGAAAATTTTATCATTTACAGGGCCATTGGAAATGTGTGGCTTACTGCATTCGCAAATGTTTTTGGCGACCTCCAGCAGCAGATCGTCCGGCGTAATTTCCGCATCGTAGATAAACGTCAGGTTAGGCGCCACCTGCTTTAGCTCGGCATCAGCGCGCAAAATCGCTCGTGTGACAGGCGTATCGGCAGGGCCAATATTGGCATGCATAAAGGCGTCTGGCAGCGTTCTGTCGAGATAACGCCAGAAACGTTTTATTCGAATATCGATCGCATCTTGTGTTAGAATTCTAACATACGGTTGCAGCAACGCATCAAGCTGGCCGAGATAAACCGGCATGGACGTCACGGAAGGAACGTGATGATACAGAATGGTGAGTAGGGATAACGCATCATCCAGATCTTTCGCGCCTTCCAGTTCCAGCCACTGTGAACCGTTAGCCAGAAATCGGGCGTAATCGGGCAACACGTAGCGCGGTTTGAAGGGGGCGTGCCCCTCAAACATATCGCAAATGACGCCTTCATCCAGCGCCTGGCGGGCATCTTCCGGCAGAGTGGGATAAGGCAGGGCGTTTTCAGCTTCCAGCGCCAGAAAATGGCGTTTTTGTTCAGGCGTGAGCACCGGGCTGGTCACAATTTGCTGGCAACGCTGCTGGAGCGCAGTTTCGCATGAGGCAGGCATCTTCGTTTCCTCTTTATGCCGGGACGATGCGCTATTGTAGAAAATGGCGGCAAACCGACTTTGATCCTGATGCGCTTATCGCTCGAAGAACAGGCGGTGACGGCGGGATAATTTGATTCAGATCTCATTACAGTAATGCAAATTTGTACGTAGTTTTCATTAACTGTGATGTATATCGAAGTGTAAACGCGAGTGAATGTTAGAATATTAACAGACTCGCAAGGTGAAATTTTATACGGCAATGCCGTTGGAGAATGTCATGACTGATTTAAAAGCAAGCAGCCTGCGTGCGCTCAAACTGATGGATCTGACCACTCTGAACGATGACGACACCAATGAAAAAGTGATCGCGTTGTGTCATCAGGCAAAAACCCCGGTCGGGAATACGGCGGCGATTTGTATTTACCCGCGTTTTATCCCGATTGCGCGTAAAACTCTGAAAGAACAAGGTACGCCGGACATCCGCATTGCAACGGTGACTAACTTCCCGCATGGCAATGATGACATCGATATTGCGCTGGCGGAAACCCGTGCGGCGATCGCCTACGGCGCCGACGAAGTGGACGTGGTATTCCCGTACCGCGCGTTGATCGCCGGTAACGAGCAGGTGGGTTTTGACCTGGTAAAAGCCTGTAAAGACGCTTGTGCCGCAGCGAACGTATTGCTGAAAGTGATCATCGAAACTGGCGAGCTGAAAGAAGAGGCGCTGATTCGCAAAGCCTCTGAAATCTCCATCAAAGCCGGTGCGGATTTCATCAAAACCTCTACCGGTAAAGTGCCGGTAAACGCTACGCCGGAAAGCGCGCGCATCATGATGGAAGTGATCCGCGACATGGGCGTTTCCAAAACCGTTGGCTTCAAACCGGCGGGCGGCGTACGTACGGCGGAAGACGCGCAGAAATTCCTCGCGATTGCAGACGAACTGTTTGGCGCTGACTGGGCAGATTCTCGTCACTACCGCTTTGGCGCATCCAGCCTGCTGGCAAGCCTGCTGAAAGCGCTGGGTCACGGCGACGGTAAGAGCGCCAGCAGCTACTAAGCTCTGATTTGCCGGATGGCGCTGTGCTTATCCGGCCTACAAATCCAGGCCTGTAGGCCGGATAAGGCGTTAGCCGCCATCCGGCGATGTAAGCCTTCTACTCTTTTCCCTCAGGAGGGTACCGTGTTTCTCGCACAAGAAATTATTCGTAAAAAGCGTGATGGTCATGCGTTGAGTGACGAAGAAATTCGTTTCTTTATCAATGGTATTCGTGACAATACTATCTCTGAAGGGCAGATTGCCGCCCTGGCGATGACCATCTTCTTCCACGATATGACCATGCCGGAGCGTGTTTCGCTGACCATGGCGATGCGGGATTCCGGTACTGTCCTTGACTGGAAAAGCCTGAATCTCAATGGCCCGATTGTCGATAAGCATTCGACCGGCGGCGTAGGGGACGTGACGTCTCTGATGTTGGGGCCAATGGTAGCGGCTTGCGGCGGTTATGTGCCGATGATCTCCGGTCGCGGCCTCGGACATACCGGCGGTACGCTCGACAAACTGGAAGCGATCCCGGGCTTCGATATCTTCCCGGACGACAACCGTTTCCGCGAAATTATTCAAGACGTGGGTGTGGCGATTATTGGGCAAACCAGCTCGCTTGCACCGGCGGACAAACGTTTTTACGCCACCCGCGATATTACCGCGACGGTGGACTCTATTCCGCTGATCACCGGCTCCATCCTCGCCAAGAAACTGGCCGAAGGGCTGGATGCGCTGGTAATGGACGTAAAAGTCGGCAGCGGCGCGTTTATGCCAACCTATGAACTTTCTGAAGCCCTTGCTGAAGCGATTGTCGGCGTGGCAAATGGCGCGGGAGTTCGCACTACGGCGTTGTTAACCGATATGAACCAGGTGCTGGCTTCAAGCGCCGGTAACGCGGTGGAAGTGCGTGAAGCCGTGCAGTTCCTGACCGGTGAATACCGCAATCCGCGCTTGTTTGACGTCACTATGGCGCTATGCGTGGAGATGCTGATCTCCGGCCAGCTGGCGAAAGACGACGCCGAAGCGCGTGCGAAATTACAGGCGGTGCTGGATAACGGTAAAGCGGCAGAAGTCTTTGGTCGTATGGTGGCCGCGCAGAAAGGGCCAAGCGATTTCGTTGAGAACTACGATAAATACTTGCCGACCGCCATGTTGAGCAAAGCGGTATATGCTGATACCGAAGGGTTTATCAGCGCAATGGATACGCGTGCGCTGGGGATGGCGGTCGTCTCGATGGGCGGCGGCCGTCGTCAGGCGTCAGATACCATTGATTACAGCGTTGGCTTTACCGACATGGCCCGTCTGGGCGACAGCATCGACGGGCAGCGCCCGCTGGCGGTGATTCATGCCAAAGACGAAGCCAGTTGGCAGGAAGCGGCGAAGGCCGTCAAAGCGGCAATTATCCTTGACGATAAAGCGCCAGCAAGCACACCTTCGGTCTATCGTCGAATTACTGAATAGTTGTATACTGATCTGATCAATTATTTTTGAAGCACTAAGTACGGAGAAGATATGAAACGTGCATTTATTATGGTGCTGGACTCATTCGGCATCGGCGCTACTGAAGACGCGGATCGTTTTGGCGACGTAGGTTCCGACACTCTGGGCCACATCGCAGAAGCTTGCGCCAAAGGCGAAGCTGACAATGGCCGTAAAGGCCCGTTGAATCTGCCTAACCTGACTCGTCTGGGGCTGGTGAAAGCGCATGAAGGCTCTACCGGTAAAATTGCCGCCGGCATGGACGGCAACGCGGACGTTATTGGCGCATACGCATGGGCGCACGAACTGTCCTCCGGCAAAGATACGCCGTCCGGCCACTGGGAAATCGCCGGCGTGCCGGTGCTGTTCGACTGGGGCTATTTCAGCGACCACGAAAACAGCTTCCCGCAGGAACTGCTGGATAAGCTGGTGAAACGCGCCAACCTGCCGGGCTATCTCGGTAACTGCCACTCTTCCGGCACCGTTATTCTGGACCAGCTCGGCGAAGAGCACATGAAAACCGGCAAGCCGATTTTCTACACCTCCGCTGACTCCGTGTTCCAGATTGCCTGCCACGAAGAGACCTTTGGCCTGGATAAACTCTACGAGCTGTGCGAAATCGCCCGTGAAGAGCTGACCGAAGGCGGCTATAACATTGGCCGCGTGATCGCGCGTCCGTTTATCGGCGACAAGGCCGGTAACTTCCAGCGTACCGGTAACCGTCACGACCTGGCCGTAGAACCGCCAGCGCCGACCGTGCTGCAGAAACTGGTCGATGAAAAACAGGGACACGTGGTGTCCGTCGGTAAGATTGCCGACATCTACGCCAACTGCGGCATCACTAAGAAAGTGAAAGCGACCGGTCTGGACGCGCTGTTCGACGCGACCCTCAAAGAGATGAAAGAAGCGGGCGATAAAACCATCGTCTTCACTAACTTCGTCGACTTCGACTCTTCCTGGGGCCACCGTCGCGACATCGCGGGCTACGCCGCAGGCCTGGAGCTGTTTGACCGCCGTCTGCCGGAGCTGATGGAGCTGGTGGGGGAAGATGACATTCTAATCCTGACCGCTGACCACGGCTGTGACCCGAGCTGGACCGGTACTGACCATACCCGTGAGCACATTCCGGTGCTGATCTACGGTCCGAAAGTCAAACCGGGCTCTTTAGGTCACCGTGAAACCTTCGCGGATATCGGCCAGACGCTGGCGACCTACTTTGGCACATCGCCGATGGACTACGGTAAAAACATGCTGTGATACCCATTGTCTTTCGCGCTGTAGATGCGTTGACTTCATTCGCTCACCCCGGTCACATAGTTAATCTATGCTCCCGGGGATTCACGAATTCGTCGCCTTCCTGCAACGCGAAATCCTTAGGGTATTTCACTGTTTTTACGCACGTTTTGTAGGCCTGATAAGGCGTAGCCGCCATCAGGCAATAACAACAAATTTAAAGGGAACTGAAGATGGCAACTCCACATATTAATGCAGAAATGGGTGATTTTGCTGACGTCGTATTGATGCCGGGCGACCCGCTGCGCGCGAAGCACATTGCTGAGACTTTCCTCGAAGATGTTCGCGAAGTGAACAACGTTCGCGGCATGTTAGGTTTCACCGGGACTTACAAAGGCCGTAAGATCTCCGTGATGGGCCACGGTATGGGTATCCCGTCCTGCTCCATCTACACCAAAGAGCTGATCACCGATTTCGGCGTGAAGAAAATCATTCGCGTCGGCTCCTGCGGCGCTGTGCGCATGGACGTCAAACTGCGCGACGTGGTGATCGGTATGGGTGCCTGCACCGACTCCAAAGTGAACCGTATCCGCTTTAAAGATCATGACTTTGCGGCTATCGCTGACTTCGACATGGTACGTAACGCGGTTGACGCGGCAAAAGCGCTGGGCGTAGACGCGCGCGTGGGCAACCTGTTCTCCGCAGACCTGTTCTATTCTCCGGACGGCGAAATGTTCGACGTGATGGAAAAATACGGCGTACTGGGCGTAGAGATGGAAGCGGCGGGTATCTACGGTGTTGCGGCTGAGTTTGGCGCGAAAGCGCTGACCATCTGCACCGTGTCCGACCACATCCGTACCCACGAGCAGACCACAGCCGCTGAACGTCAGACGACCTTCAACGATATGATTAAAATCGCGCTGGAATCCGTACTGCTGGGCGATAAAGAGTAAGATTGTGAAGGGGGCCAGAGCAGGCCCCCTTCATCGTTTATTTCGTCAGCACTTCCCACTGTAAATTGCTTTCTAGCATGACCGTATCGGTAGCATGCGTAAATTGATTATCGTTCAAGACAGGTGTTAATGTCAGCGTGACGTTCATCATTTTCCCACTGACCTGCTGGTTATTATCCATCGCGATGATACCGTTGTTATTATGTAGCAACAGACTATCCAGGGCACTGTCATTGGGAGCAAAGCTCACTCTATCAAGGGTGCTGGCAATAGGATAACTTTTACCATCTACTATCATCTGACTAACACGTACGGCGAGACCACCGTTATTTCCAAAATAAAATCGTCCCTTTTCCCCCGCTGAGGCTTGCACAAAAAGAGCAATATTCTGGCTTTCTGGGCAACTCACACTAACGTGAACCTCCTGTGAAGACATTTGATTCCAGCCTTGCTGAGAATTGACGATATCATCTTGCTTAAGCCAGCCAAAGCTGACGTTTGGTGAAGAGAACGTTATTTGGCAGTCATCGTCGGCCCGGGCTGATGGAGGGAGTAGTGCGGTGAAGAGACAACATATAGCAATCCCCAACCATTTGCTGTTGGATTTCATTGACAGACTCCCTTTGCCGTTTCATAAAATGCCTCTTTATCCTGGGTTTTCTGCAGCGTGTAGTGGATGCGACACAGACGATTCATATCATCATCAGCGGCATATAACGCAGGATTATCCCCAACATCGGTGATAAATACGCGTCCGCTGTCGACAGCGCTGACCAAATAGTTATTTTTTTCATCTACAATGCTGGTGCCTTTAGGTAGCCATGAGCCGTCCGGACGCTTTACTGTCAGCATCACACGGCGTGTATTCAGCACGTTGAAATCCAGTACCCGAAAAGCGCTGTGCGCGACGGTAATATTCTTAATACCGTTTGCCAGTTCCATGCTCTTTGGTAGCGTATTCGCATTAACCTCTACGCGGGATTTCCGCCATTCAGTTAGCCCCGGAATGACGGCCTGCCCCCAGCGGTCAGTCCAGATTCGCCCCTGTGGCGTGGCGATTTCAATGCCGCTTTCTGGTTCGCTCAGGCGTGCGATAGCAAAGGTATTTTTGATGGTGTAAGGCGAGAACGTTATGCCATGTTCGTGTGCAGCGATGCCTCCGCTGAAGGTTGCGTTATAGTTGCGGTAATTATCGCCATCAGTGCCGCCGCCCACGCTGAGTTGAGTGTAATGGAGATTGCTATTGAGATTACCGTTGAAGCTATTTTGCTGGTTTTTTGCATCACGATCCGCAGAAATATAGTAATGGGTATCTTTACTCAGCGAACCATTATTTTGTAGCCCGTAGGTTGTTTTATCACCTTGATTACGCATATAAGCGCCGACGCGCTGCTCACCGAGTGGAATGCTGATGTTGATGTAAAACATATCATCATCATTACTGCCGTTATGATTCGCATCATCCTGATTAACAGCGTGCTGCCAGTTAGCGGTAATTGAGGCATATTTAAATGTTTTGCCCCAGGAAGCCATTATACTGCGAGAGTCGTTGTCATTATCCGTAGCCTGATAAGTGTAATAACCCAGAGAGAAGGTACCTAACAGATTATGGTTCCAGGCGATATTAGCACTGGAGCTACTTTGGTATTCGTAAGCATCTTTATTGAGCGCATCCGTTAACTCACGATATCCGTCGCTGTAGCGGGCGGTGCTGACGTCAAGTCTAATTTCCCCGGGCAGCGCCATGCTGGCGCGTAGCTCACTTTTCGCACCCTGCAGAGATTCGCCGAAGGACGCTTTACTGCCCAGCATTGAGCCGGAAAACGTCCATTTGTTGGTTGGAAGCCATTGCAGCATACCTCCTGCCGCTTGATAGTCTTGTGCCAGTACGCCAGACGCCTGCGCCAGCCAGTTTTCACTCAGTTTCCAACCATCGCTGATGTTATAGATCCAGGGGAGAGAATAGTCGCTGGTGGTATCACGTACGCGCCCTATGGACATTGTCAAGCCTGCGGGCGTGAGTTCGCGTAAATTAAAAGATACTGCCGGCACCGTGAAGGTTGTCGTTGAGCCATCGGTTTCAACGACGCTGACGTTAAGGTCGGTATTGCTGCGTATGATGGGGACATTTTCAAGGGTAAATGCCCCAGCGTTCACTGGTGCGGTATAAATAATCTGTCCGGACTGACGAACTTCAACGCGAGCCTGATGGGTTCGGGCAATACCGTTAATGGTTACGCCTTGTGTATCCTGTGCCAGCCCTTGTTCAGGGATAAGCTGTACGCCGTTGATCGGCGCGCCACTGAATAGACTGGAGTTGACGTTGATCTGCCCAACTTGCGCACGCATTTTTTGTGCCTGAAATACGTGCTCCGCATAGGTATATAGACTATCGGTACGGTATTCTCCATCATTATTCGTCAGCATGTAGCGGCTGCGCAGCGTCCATTCCGCGAAGTTTAAGCCAGCTTCAAGGTTTGCCTGGGCATAGTTTCGGCTATCGCTACCGGATGACTCGCTGCGACTGGCGTACAGGTTATAGTTAAATAACCCGGCGGTGCCGCCTTTAATCACGTTGTTTAGCGAGAGTAAGTTATTATCCAGAGCCTGCGCCGGAACAAAAAGCTCCAGCGATTCACTGTTTGGCAGTGGGGTAATAATCGCTGAGGGATAATCTTCTTGTAGGCTATGGCAGGTTTCTTTGGCGCTGATATTAAGCGGTACGAGCCCGCTGGCGCTGAGGAAATCGTCATCCACGCAAAGTTGGCCTTCTGTGTCGAAACGCGCGACCAACGACCCTCTATTTACGCCATTGATCTTTACCATGACGGTGTGGCTGCCTGGTAGAAAACGCGGCGCACGGGAAAAATATTGTGCCACGTTGGGGCTAATGCCTCTGGAGGTGAGAATACCCATGTCAAAATTCAGCTCCTCCGCCAGAGCCGAAAACGTCGTGGTCGCCAGTGAGCAATAAAGCGCAGTTTTGATGTATAGCGGCAGTTTTAAATACTTCACGTGCTAGCTCTCATCACGGCACCAGCGGTGAGGTAAAGCTGGGGACTTCAATGCCGTAACGGCTGGCAGGGTAAAAACGTACGGATGTATCAGCAGCAAGGGGCGTTTTTATACTGACGTTCAATGTTTCGCCGGGCAGAATATAGGTTTTTTTAATCGTGCCTTCGCCCCCGGAAGGTAAGAAGGTAATATTTTGGGCTAAACGTACAACGTAGGGAGACGGATTTTTGACGTTGATTGTTTGTCCGTTTCTGGACCAGGTTAATAATTTCCAGGCATCAGTAACGACCGGTAGATTTTTAGGACGAATTAATACCGGCAAATCCTGGCGTAGATTAAAACCTATTTTCATTCCCTTATTGGTAGATTTCGGAGGAATACCTTCAAACGTGACGCGTTTATAGTGCTCGACGGTGAGCGGTTCCGTGCTTTCCATAATAAAGCGTAGTTGCTGCTGCTGGCCTGCTTCAACGCGAACAACCGGTTGAGTGACATCCAGTTTCACACCATTGTCGTCAGGTAAATCAACGACGGTGGTATATAACAAAGCCGGATTGCTGTCGGTGTTTTTAACATTCATTACGCCGCTGTGTGTGGATTCTTCAATCACCAGTAGCGTAGTTTCCGGTACCATGCCGGCAGCGTTAGCCTGTGAAAAGAGTGCTGAAAAAACAAAGGGGACGCTGAGTAATAATAATGGAAGTTTAGTCACTGCTGGCATCAGAATTAGTCCTTTAATTTTGATCTGTCTCCCCATAATAAGGGAGACAGATCAATAACCTTTTTATACGGTCTGGATCAGAGATATTTAAGCGTGATGGTTGCCTGACCATCCAGAACAGTATCATCAGTAATGGCCAGCGTTGCAGTATCCTGAATGGCCAGTGAGGTTTTCAGCGGGAAAATGGCAAGAGTATACGGAACCGGTTCGGTGGTGCCTTTTGTAGCAACGGTAAACATTTCCATATTGCCGTTTTTGATAATCCCGGTGGTGGACTTCTGCCAGACTGGGCTATCAACGGTTCCTGAGATAGCGTCAGATTTTACACCATCAGCGGTAACGTTCGCGGTATCGGTGTAAATAGAGAACGCGCCGATTTTTACACCTTCGGTTGTTTTGCCAACGCCGTAGGACATTGTGGTATCAGATACTATACCATTAGTCATATTGCCATTGGCTATGGAGATAACGGATGCGCCTGGGTGGGTGTCCGCACGGTCATCGGTAATAGTCCAGGCTGCTTTGGTTGCAGACGGACAAGAGATACTCAGAGAGACATCTTTAGTGCCCAGTTGGTTTACATCGGTTGCGGAAAGTGTGGCGAGGCGGATAGTACCGTAATCAACCACGCCGCCGTCGCTGAGTTCTGGGGTACAACCGCCAACAATCAGTTGACCGGTGACTTTTAATACGGCGGTGGTGTCAGCATTCACGCTGGTTGTAGCAAAGGCTGCTGCAATTGCAGTAATAAGCAAAATTTTTTTCATTATAGTTCCATTAAAGAGGTGTTGAATATTCCATGTGAATGCTGGAGTTACAGATATACGAGTGTAAAGGTCGCCTGACCATCAAGCGTGGTGTTATCGGTAATAGCCAGTGTGTCCGTTCCCTGTATAGCGGCAGCTACGCGTATAGGAAATGTTGCAATGGTAAAAGCGGCGGGGCCATTTTCATCGCCGACACTATATGTTGTGATATTTGGAAATGTATTTGTAAGCGCAACGAATTCGTTTCCTGTGATAGCCCACAAATCTGGATTATTACTACTTGACGCTACCATTTTCGTCTGAATGCCATCGGCGGTCGCATTATTCAAGTCCATAGAGAGGCCGAATGAACCAATGTTGATACCACCTGCTGTTTTACCCAGACCTAGCTGATAGTTTGGTATTCTATTGTTCTGATGTCTAAATGTTGCGTCATCGATAGTCAATGATGTTACCGAATCGGCATGATTATCGGTAGCGGTCCAGCCAACTTTTGCCGGTGCAAGACACTGAATCGTGAGTGTTATATCTTTGTATCCCAGTTGATTCGTCTCAGTTGGCAGCAGATCGCTAACGGCCTTAGTACCGAAATCTACAACTCCACCATCACTTAACTCTGGTATACATGCGCCGTTGGTTAAAACGCCAGTCAGTTTTAATACAGCAGTGGATTCAACCGCTTGCGCTGAAGTTGATAATCCTATTACGACAGAGGTCGCTATTAATAATTTTTTCATCAGTAATCCCTAACGATTAAGTATATTTCCAAAGAACATGTAATGCGCGCCGGGATTCTATGAAGAGAATGATAGGTTGTAAATTTAATAAAATTAAATCTTGCTTAAGAAAAACTTTAATCATCATTGGTGATGATAAATGGTTTATAATTCGCTGGGTTTATGAAGTGCGGGGAAATAATATTAATTTTAAAGATTATAGTAGTTGGTGAGTGTGTTTTAACTATTTGTGCTATTCACTCATTTTTCAGAATATGTTGTTATGTTTAAATAATATCAGAGACACATTCATCTCTCTGATATTATTCATTTAGCGCACTGCTCTGGCAATCCACGCCGATAATTCCCGCAGTTCTTTTTCCTGCTCCGGGAAATCAACCAGTAGCGCTTCGCACGCCTGTTGCAGCATATCCGCGCGGTACAAGCACCCTTGCAGCCGCTCGGCCAGCGCTTCCAGCGGTGCCGGGTTCAGGCTATCGGTAAACACCTGTGCGCGGGTAATCACACCTTTCTCGACGTCAAAATGCAGCTCGACGCCGCCCCAGGTGAAACGTTCGTCCAGTAGATGGCTGAACGCCGGTGCCTGGCCGAAATTCCACTCCCAACTGCTCTGGCGCGCAAAGGTTTCGGCAAAATTCGGCAGATCCGGCGTTTTATCCGGTGAAATCACTTCCGCGTCGACGCGTTCGCCGTAATGGGCGAAAAAGGCTTCAGTGACCGCCTGGCAGACCTGTTCATGGGTGATACCCGGTATTAGCTCGGTAAGATTGGTCACGCGGGAGCGAACGGAGGTAATCCCTTTCGCCGCAAGTTTCTTTTTATCGGGATTCAGATAGTTCGCCAGGCGGCTGAGGTCGGCGTTCAACAGCAGCGTGCCGTGATGGAAACCGCGATCTTTGGTTTCGCGATAGGCTGAACCGGAGACTTTGCGATCGCCGTCCGGCGTTTTTACGACCAGATCGTTGCGTCCCGAAGCATCGGCCATGACCCCCAGCGAATTCAGCGCCGCGAGCACAATATGGGTGGAGATAGTTTTATCGTATTCCGGTTTACCGGCCATAAAGGTAAAGCAGGTATTACCGAGGTCATGGAATACCGCGCCGCCGCCGCTGCTACGGCGGGCCAGACGGACGTTATCTTCTTCCATACGCCGCGTATTACACTCTTTCCACGGGTTTTGCGCGCGTCCAATCACCACCGTATCCGCGTTGCGCCACAGGAACAGCACGCGCTGGGTGGCGGGCATCTGGCGGAAAATGCACTCCTCGACCGCCAGGTTAAACCAGGGATGGTAAGAGTCAGAAATAAGCAGGCGTAATGTTGTCATGGTGGTTTTCCTTACCTTTATTAAGCCGTCATTTTACTCTTTTTCCTCACGCTCTTCCTCTTCCGGAACAGGCTTGCTGGCCGTTAACAGGAAGGGCGACTGCTGCCAGCGGGTGCGTTTACCTTGTAGCAAGGTGCGCGTCAGCACCACGCCTATCGCCAGCGAGAGTAGCAGCATCAGACGTAGAATGTTGGTGGTGTTATCGACCTGCTTTGCTTCGGTGGCCAGCGTGTGGGTATCCAGCGTCAGACGCAGGTAGCCCAATGGGCCGTTTTTCCCCTGGATAGGCTCGACAATTTGTTGGTTAAAATAGCTGCCCGCTTTTTTGCCATCCAGCGCCAGCCTGTCGCGCACATTGACGCTTTCGCCAGCGCGAGTAATAAGATCGCCCTGTTCATCATAGACGCCGGCATCCAGAATACGGCTCTCTTGCGTGAGCTGACGCAGCACGGCGTTGATGCGATTTTCATCCGGTGTTTCGCTGCGCATCAGCGGGGCGATGTTGAGCGTCACCTGGCGCGCCAGCGTGCGGGCCAGCTCTTCCAGCTGCGGATTGCGCTGTCGCTGGTGGTTTTGACTAAACCAGGACGCGCCCTGCATGAGCGCGACGAGCAGTGTGAGACAGAACAATACAATGACTGCACGATGCAGCCGAAATTTCAGTTTTGCGCGAGCCATATTCCACCTGCTGAAAATTTGAGGCTTAATGTTGCCAGAAGCGATGGTTACAAGGTAGCCTCATGCGTTATTTTCCGCGGGGCGGTTACCGGCCTGAACGATTTACAGGAGCTTTAATGCCTAACATTACCTGGTGCGATCTGCCTGAAGATGTCTCTTTATGGCCTGGTTTGCCTCTTTCTTTAAGCGGCGACGAGGTGATGCCTCTGGATTACCATGCAGGCCGCAGCGGTTGGCTGTTGTATGGGCGCGGGCTGGATAAGCAGCGTTTAACTCAATATCAGACCAAACTGGGCGCCGCAATGGTGATTGTCGCCGCCTGGTGCGTGGAGGATTATCAGGTCATTCGTCTGGCGGGGTCGCTGACGCCGCGTGCGACGCGGCTGGCGCATGAGGCGCAGCTGGATGTCGCGCCGCTGGGTAAAATTCCGCATCTGCGCACACCGGGGCTGCTGGTCATGGATATGGATTCCACGGCGATCCAGATTGAGTGTATCGATGAAATCGCGAAGCTGGCCGGTACCGGTGAGAAGGTGGCTGAAGTGACGGAGCGCGCGATGCGCGGCGAGCTTGATTTTACCGCCAGCCTGCGCAGCCGCGTGGCGACGCTGAAAGGCGCGGATGCCGATATTTTGCGCCAGGTGCGCGGGAATCTGCCGCTAATGCCAGGATTAACGCAGCTGGTGCTAAAACTGGAAGCGCTTGGCTGGAAAATCGCTATCGCCTCCGGCGGCTTCACTTTCTTCGCCGACTATCTGCGTGACCAGCTACGCCTGACGGCGGCGGTCGCCAATGAGCTGGAGATCATGGACGGTAAATTTACCGGCCACGTTATCGGCGATATTGTGGATGCTGAGTATAAAGCCAATACCTTGCTTCGTCTGGCGCAAGAGCATGACATCCCGCTGGCGCAGACGGTGGCGATTGGCGACGGCGCTAACGATCTGCCCATGATCAAAGCGGCAGGGTTAGGTATTGCCTTCCATGCCAAGCCAAAAGTAAACGAAAAGACGGAGATTACGATCCGCCACGCTGACCTGATGGGCGTGTTTTGCATTCTCTCCGGCAGCATGAACCAGAAATGATTAACCTGCCCAATGGCAAGGCGACCGTAGGCCGGATAAGCGTCAGCGCCATCCGGCAACAGCGTTAACGAAAGAGGTAAAACGTGGCAAAAGCTCCCAAACGCGCCTTTGTTTGTAATGAATGCGGGGCCGATTACCCGCGCTGGCAGGGGCAATGCAGCGCCTGCCATGCCTGGAACACCATTACCGAGGTGCGCCTTGCCGCATCGCCGACGGTGGCGCGTAACGAACGTCTGAGCGGATACGCCGGCAGTGCGGGCGTATCAAAAGTGCAGAAACTGTCTGACATCAGTCTTGAGGAACTGCCGCGCTTTTCTACCGGTTTTAAAGAGTTTGACCGCGTGCTGGGCGGCGGGGTGGTACCCGGCAGCGCCATTTTGATTGGCGGTAATCCCGGCGCGGGCAAATCAACGTTGCTGCTACAAACGCTGTGCAAGCTCGCCGAGCAGATGAAAACACTGTACGTCACCGGCGAAGAGTCGCTACAGCAGGTGGCGATGCGTGCGCACCGTCTCGGCCTGCCGACCGCTAATCTGAATATGCTGTCGGAAACCAGCATCGAACAAATTTGCCTGATTGCCGAAGAAGAACAGCCGAAACTGATGGTGATCGACTCCATACAGGTGATGCATATGGCGGACATTCAGTCGTCGCCAGGCAGCGTCGCCCAGGTCCGCGAAACGGCAGCCTACCTGACGCGCTTCGCCAAAACGCGCGGCGTGGCGATCGTGATGGTCGGCCACGTCACCAAAGACGGGTCGCTGGCGGGGCCGAAAGTGCTGGAACACTGTATCGATTGCTCAGTATTGCTCGACGGCGACGCCGATTCTCGTTTCCGCACGCTGCGCAGCCACAAAAACCGCTTTGGCGCAGTCAATGAGCTGGGCGTCTTCGCCATGACCGAACAGGGGTTGCGCGAAGTGAGCAATCCGTCCGCCATCTTTTTAAGCCGTGGCGATGAGGTCACTTCCGGCAGTTCAGTGATGGTCGTCTGGGAAGGTACGCGACCGTTGCTGGTGGAGATTCAGGCGCTGGTCGATCACTCGATGATGGCGAACCCCAGACGCGTGGCGGTCGGTCTGGAACAAAACCGTCTGGCAATCCTGCTGGCGGTGCTGCATCGACACGGCGGTCTGCAAATGTCGGATCAGGACGTCTTCGTCAACGTGGTCGGCGGCGTGAAAGTCACCGAAACCAGCGCGGATCTGGCTTTACTGCTGGCGATGGTCTCCAGCCTGCGTGACAGGCCGTTGCCGCAGGATCTGGTGGTGTTTGGCGAAGTGGGGCTGGCAGGCGAGATTCGTCCGGTGCCGAGCGGGCAGGAGCGTATTTCCGAGGCGGCGAAACACGGTTTTCGTCGGGCGATTGTGCCTGCCGCCAACGTACCGAAAAAGCCGCCGGAAGGAATGCAGGTGTTCGGTGTTAAAAAGCTCGCAGATGCGTTAAGCGTGTTTGACGACTTATAATTCTCTGTATGTAGTGATGTTGTATAATTTGCCGGATGGCGATGCAATGCGTCTTATCCGGCCTACGGATTGATACGGATTGATGTTGTAGGCCTGATAAGCGAAGCGCCGTCAGGCAGTGTTATGCGATTTTTCCAGCAGGAGGCTCTTGTGTCATCGTTCGACTATCTCAAAACCGCGATTAAGCAGCAAGGTTGCACTCTGCAACAGGTGGCTGACGCCAGCGGTATGACCAAGGGGTATCTGAGTCAGTTACTTAACGCCAAAATCAAAAGCCCCAGCGCGCAAAAACTGGAGGCGCTACACCGTTTTCTCGGGCTGGAGTTTCCCCGCCGACAGAAAAACATTGGCGTGGTGTTCGGTAAATTTTATCCATTGCATACCGGACACATCTACTTGATCCAGCGCGCCTGTAGCCAGGTGGATGAGTTGCACATCATTATGGGATATGACGATACGCGCGACCGCGGGCTGTTTGAGGATAGCGCCATGTCGCAGCAGCCCACCGTGTCGGATCGCCTGCGCTGGTTATTGCAAACCTTCAAATACCAAAAAAATATTCGCATCCACGCCTTTAATGAAGAGGGGATGGAGCCTTATCCGCATGGCTGGGACGTCTGGAGCAACGGCATTAAAGCGTTTATGGCAGAGAAGGGAATACAGCCGAGCTGGATCTACACTTCCGAAGAGGCTGATGCGCCGCAGTATCTTGAGCATTTAGGGATTGAGACGGTGCTGGTCGATCCTGAACGCACGTTTATGAATATCAGCGGGGCGCAAATCCGCGAAAATCCGTTTCGTTACTGGGAATATATTCCTACCGAAGTGAAGCCGTTTTTCGTGCGTACCGTCGCGATTCTGGGCGGGGAATCAAGCGGCAAGTCTACGCTGGTCAATAAGCTCGCCAATATTTTTAATACCACCAGCGCCTGGGAATATGGCCGCGACTATGTCTTTTCGCATCTGGGCGGCGATGAGATGGCGTTACAGTATTCCGACTACGATAAA
The DNA here is from genome assembly GCF_046550535.1 of Salmonella sp. SAL04213. Classification (NCBI taxonomy): domain Bacteria; kingdom Pseudomonadati; phylum Pseudomonadota; class Gammaproteobacteria; order Enterobacterales; family Enterobacteriaceae; genus Salmonella; species Salmonella sp. SAL04213. The sequence continues at coordinate 204,336 of NZ_JBGDXS010000003.1, forward strand.
ATTGCGCTGGGTCATGCGCAATATATTGATTTTGCAGTGAAATATGCGAATAAAGTGGCGTTTATCGATACCGATTTCGTCACCACCCAGGCATTTTGCAAAAAATACGAAGGGCGCGAGCATCCGTTTGTCCAGGCGCTGATCGACGAGTATCGCTTCGACCTGGTGATTTTGCTGGAGAATAATACGCCGTGGATAGCTGACGGACTGCGAAGCCTGGGCAGTTCAGTGGATCGCAAAGCGTTCCAGAACCTGCTGGTCGAGATGCTGAAAGAAAACAACATTGAGTTCGTTCACGTTAAAGAGGCTGATTACGATGGCCGCTTTTTGCGCTGTGTGGAACTGGTGAAAGAGATGATGGGCGAGCAGGGATAAGAACCCATGCCTGATGCGACGCTTACCGCGTCTTATCAGGCCTACAGTTTCACAACGTACTGGAATCGCTGGGTTTGTAGGCCGGGTAAGCGCAAGCGCCACCCGGCATTCAGACATTTATTTGGCAATACGCTTGTACTTGATACGCTTCGGCTCCAGCGCCTCGGCGCCCAGCGTGCGTTTCTTGTACTCTTCGTATTCGGTAAAGTTGCCTTCGAAGAATTCCACCTTACCTTCATCCTGATAATCCAGGATGTGGGTGGCGATACGGTCAAGGAACCAACGGTCGTGCGAGATAACCATCGCGCAGCCAGGGAACTCCAGCAGGGCGTTTTCCAGCGCGCGCAGGGTTTCGATATCCAGGTCGTTCGTCGGTTCGTCGAGCAGCAGGACGTTGCCGCCCACCTGCAGCAGCTTCGCCAGATGCAAACGACCGCGCTCACCGCCGGACAGTTCGCCAACGCGTTTGCCCTGATCGACGCCTTTGAAGTTGAAGCGGCCTACATAGGCGCGGCTTGGCATTTCAGTGTTGCCGATCTTCATGATATCCAGCCCGCCGGACACTTCTTCCCAGACGGTTTTGCTGTTGTCCATCGCGTCGCGGAACTGATCGACCGAGGCCAGCTTGACGGTTTCACCCAGCGTAATGGTGCCGCTATCAGGCTGCTCCTGACCGGACATCATGCGGAACAGGGTCGATTTACCCGCGCCGTTTGGCCCGATGATCCCGACGATAGCGCCTTTCGGCACCGAGAAACTCAGGTCATCGATCAGTACGCGGTCGCCGTAGGATTTACGCAGGTTGCTGACTTCAATGACTTTGTCGCCCAGACGCGGTCCTGGTGGAATAAACAGTTCGTTGGTTTCGTTACGTTTCTGATACTCAACGCTGTTCAGTTCTTCAAAGCGAGCCAGACGCGCCTTACCTTTCGACTGACGGCCTTTCGCGCCCTGACGCACCCACTCCAGCTCTTTCTCAATGGATTTACGGCGCGCTGCTTCGGCAGACGCTTCCTGCGCCAGACGCTGATCTTTCTGCTCCAGCCAGGAGGAGTAGTTGCCTTCCCACGGAATACCTTCGCCGCGGTCAAGTTCCAGAATCCAACCGGCGACGTTATCGAGGAAGTAACGGTCGTGGGTAATCGCCACGACGGTGCCTTCGAAGTCGTGCAGGAAACGTTCCAGCCACGCAACAGATTCGGCATCCAGGTGGTTGGTGGGTTCGTCGAGCAGCAGCATATCCGGCTTTTCCAGCAACAGACGGCACAGCGCCACGCGACGGCGCTCGCCGCCGGACAGTTTTTCGACTTTGGCATCCCAGTCCGGCAGACGCAGAGCGTCAGCTGCGCGCTCAAGTTGCACGTTCAGGTTATGACCGTCGTGCGCCTGGATAATCTCTTCAAGCCGGCCTTGCTCTGCCGCCAGCTTGTCGAAGTCGGCATCCGGATCGGCATACAGCGCGTACACTTCATCCAGACGTTTGAGGGCGTTAACCACTTCCGAAACGGCCTCTTCAATCGACTCGCGTACCGTATGTTCCGGGTTTAGCTGAGGTTCCTGCGGCAGGTAGCCAATCTTAATGCCGGGCTGCGGGCGCGCTTCACCCTCGATATCTTTATCGAGACCCGCCATGATGCGCAGCAGGGTAGACTTACCGGCGCCGTTAAGGCCCAGCACGCCGATTTTGGCGCCAGGGAAGAAGCTCAGCGAGATGTTTTTCAGAATATGACGTTTCGGCGGAACCACTTTGCCGACACGATGCATGGTATAAACGAATTGAGCCACGTTGGACTTCGCCTCTATGTTTATCGTGATGGTGAATAGATTTCAAAGGCGAAGTGTAGCCTTTTTCCCTGCCTAAGCCCAGCCAGCAGATCGCACTCGCAATAAAAGTAAAAAAGTGTCCGTAACGTGGCGCAAATGGCTATGACTGGTTAGCATAAATTCATTACGCGGCATGATGCTGCATTGGATAACAATTGAGGAAGTGCTTGTGGATAGAGCCAAACCATTTGTCTGGCGTCTCGTCGCCGCCAGCGTATGCCTGCTGACCTTTTGTCACCTCGCGCGGGCCGACTCACTGGAAGAGCAGCGTAACCGCTATGCGCAGATTAAGCAGGCCTGGGACAACCGCCAGATGGATGTGGTAGAGCAGATGATGCCGGGTCTGAAAGATTATCCGCTCTACCCGTATCTGGAATACCGTAAGATCACCGACGATTTGATGAACCAACCGGCGATTGCCGTCACGCAGTTTGTGCGCGCCAATCCTACGCTTCCGCCTGCGCGTACGCTGCAATCACGCTTCGTCAATGAGCTGGCGCGTCGTGAAGACTGGCGCGGCTTGCTGGCGTTTAGCCCGGAGAAACCCGGCACCACGGAAGCGCAATGTAACTATTACTACGCGAAATGGAGTACCGGGCAAACGGAAGCGGCCTGGCAGGGCGCGAAAGACCTTTGGCTGACCGGCAAAAGTCAGCCGAATGCCTGCGATAAACTTTTCAGCGTTTGGCGGGCCTCCGGCAAGCAAGACCCGCTGGCGTATCTGGAACGTATTCGGCTGGCGATGAAAGCCGGGAATACGGGGTTGGTTACGGTGCTGGCCGGACAGATGCCGGCGGAATATCAAACGATCGCCTCAGCGATCATTACCCTCGCTAATGACCCTAATAACGTGTTGACCTTCGCACGCACCACCGGCGCCACCGATTTTACCCGCCAGATGGCGGAAGTCGCGTTTGCCAGCGTCGCCCGCCAGGACGCGGAAAATGCGCGTCTGATGATCCCCTCGCTGGTACAGGCGCAGAAACTTAATGAGGAACAAACGCAGGCGCTGCGCGATATCGTTGCCTGGCGACTGATGGGCAACGATGTGACCGATGCGCAGGCGAAATGGCGCGATGACGCGATTATGCGCTCGCAATCGACGTCGCTTATCGAGCGGCGCGTGCGTATGGCGCTGGGGATGGGCGATCGTCGCGGTCTCAATACCTGGCTTGCCCGCCTGCCGATGGAGGCGAAAGAGAAAGACGAGTGGCGTTACTGGCAGGCGGATTTATTGCTGGAGCGCGGTCGTGACGCCGAAGCGAAAGAGATCCTTCATGCTTTAATGCAGAAGCGCGGTTTTTATCCGATGGTCGCGGCGCAGCGTTTAGGCGAAGAGTACACGCTTAAAATCGATAAAGCGCCCGCCAACGTAAACAGCGCGTTGACGCAGGGGCCTGAGATGGCGCGTGTACGGGAGCTGATGTACTGGAACCTGGATAACACGGCGCGCAGCGAATGGGCGAATCTGGTAAAAAGCCGTAGTAAATCTGAACAGGCGCAGCTGGCGCGCTATGCGTTTAACCAGCACTGGTGGGATCTGAGCGTACAGGCGACGATCGCCGGAAAACTGTGGGATCATCTGGAGGAGCGTTTCCCGCTGGCGTATAACGATCTTTTTACCCGCTATACCCGCGGAAAAGATATCTCACAAAGCTATGCCATGGCGATTGCCCGCCAGGAGAGCGCCTGGAACCCGAAAGTAAAATCGCCGGTAGGGGCCAGCGGCTTAATGCAGATTATGCCGGGCACGGCCACCCATACGGTGAAAATGTTTTCGATTCCGGACTACCGCGGCCCCGGTCAACTGCTGGAGCCGGAGACCAACATCAACATTGGCACCAGCTATTTGCAGTATGTTTATCAGCAGTTTGGCAATAACCGCATTTTCGCCTCGGCGGCGTATAACGCCGGGCCGGGGCGCGTGCGCACCTGGCTTGGCAATAGCGCCGGGCGTATCGATGCCGTAGCGTTTGTCGAAAGCATTCCCTTTTCGGAAACGCGCGGCTACGTGAAAAACGTTCTGGCCTATGACGCTTACTATCGCCACTTTATGGGGCAGAAAGAGGCCTTAATGAGCGACTCTGAGTGGCAGCGACGGTATTAATGCAGACGGGTTATGTTATCATTTGTACTCGTGTAACAGTACAAACGGCGGTATAACATGACCCAGCATTCCCCTTATTCATCGGCTATCGCCGAACAACGTAATCAGGAGTGGCTTCGTTTTGTGGAGTTACTCCGTCAGGCATATGCAGAGGATCTGCATCTGCCTTTATTACAACTGATGCTTACGCCGGACGAGCGTGAAGCGCTGGGAACGCGCGTGCGCATTATTGAGGAGTTGCTGCGTGGCGAAATGAGCCAGCGCGAGTTGAAAACCGAGCTGGGGGCGGGCATCGCCACCATCACGCGCGGGTCAAACAGCCTGAAATCCGCGCCGGTTGAACTGCGTCATTGGCTTGAGAACGTACTGCTGAAAAACGCCTGATTTGCTCCTAGGCCGGATAAGGCGAAGCGGCCATCCGGCAACATCGCCGCGAAATGCCTGATGGCGCTGTGCTTATCAGGCCTACAACATAGCGCAAATAATTATCGATACACCGCGTTATGAAACGGGCTTAACGCCAGGATCACCGCCTGGTAGTAAACGCTGGAGCGCGTTAATTTTCCGGCGGTAAATACGCCAATGGCGCCCTCTTTGCGACCAATCTCGTCAATACCTGTGTACTGCGACATCACCGGGCCAAGCGCTTCTCCCTGGCGGACTCTGTCGAGAATGACGGCGGGCAGCGGCAGCGTGGCCGATCGCGCTTCACCGCGCTGAACGCCGTTATCAATCACCACCCAACTGAAGGTGGCGTCATCGTCAATTCCGGCTTCAATGGCTACCCAGAAATCAGCTTGTGGATGCAGGCGTCGCGCATTATCCACGCGATTTCGTGCGCCAGCACGCGTTTCCTCGCTTCCGAAGGGCTGCTCCGGTACGCCGCTCTCGACGGCGACGGGCGTAATATGGCACGATCCTTCGCCGAAAATCTCTTCAAATGCCTGTAGAATTGCCTGAATTTTGGCAGGATTGGTGGTCGCAGAGATAACCTGGTGCATAATTAAGCTCAGTTTTAAAAATTTATCGCAGTATAACGGAAAAAAAACATGTTACAGGTATACCTTGTTCGCCACGGTGAAACGCAGTGGAACGCCGAGCGACGTATTCAGGGCCAATCGGACAGTCCCCTGACAGCAAAAGGCGAGCAGCAGGCCATGCAGGTAGGAGAACGCGCCCGCAGCCTCGGCATCACCCATATCATCAGCAGCGATTTAGGCCGCACAAAACGCACGGCGGAGATTATCGCCCAGGCGTGCGGGTGTGATATCACCTTTGACTCCCGCCTGCGCGAGCTGGATATGGGCGTGCTGGAAAAGCGCCAGATCGATTCGCTGACGGAAGAAGAAGAGGGCTGGCGTCGTCAGTTAGTCAACGGCACGCAGGATGGCCGCATTCCCGGTGGGGAATCGATGCAGGAGTTGAGCGATCGCGTTCATGCCGCGCTGGCGTCCTGTCTGGAGCTACCGCAGGGCAGCCGACCTTTATTGGTCAGTCACGGTATCGCGTTGGGCTGTCTGGTCAGTACTATACTGGGACTACCCGCCTGGGCGGAACGCCGGTTACGTTTGCGCAACTGCTCTATTTCCCGCATCGATTACCAGGAAAGTCAGTGGCTGGCGTCTGGGTGGGTGGTAGAAACCGCAGGGGACGTTTCGCATCTGGACGCCCCTGCATTGGATGAGCTACAGCGTTAACGGCGAATCGGGATCAGAAATTCGCAGCGCAGGTTGATAGGGCGATCGCCGGTTTTGGTATCTTCTGACGGGTAGTATCGCTCTATATCCTGTCCTTTACGACGGGTCAGATTCAGCATTGGCATACAGGTGCCGTAAACGGTCAGGATAAAATCCTGCACGCCGGTTCCTAACCCTTCATAGGTGAACATGACGTATTCACCGCCCTGCAACAGCACAGGATGCGCCGACTGAACATAGCCATCGGCCTGCTCTTGCGGCAGTGCGGTGGTATAGAATACTTCCTGCTCATCGTCTTTCTCCATGCTGGGGCGCGTTTCATTAAGCCCATAAAGCACTGGCGGAATAGTTGGCGAATGACCGAGGAAATCATGCCAGAATTGCACGCGCATTTCGTGGCGGAAGTCGGAAATCTGTTCCAGCGAGCAGGAATAGCTCTGCGTGACGCCAAGGAGCGGCGTATCTTCCAGCGTAACGAACTGATGTTCCGGCACGGTAAACTCGCCCAGCCGTAATGGCGGGCGAATGCCAAAGGCGCTCCATTCCGAGGAGCGACGATACAGCGCTGGCGTCTGGGAAAACTGTTTCTTAAAGGCGCGCGTAAAGGTTTGCTGAGAATCGAAGCGGTACTGAAGAGCAATATCCAGAATTGGACGCGCGGTCAAACGCAGCGCCACTGCTGATTTCGATAAACGACGGGCGCGGATGTAAGCGCCAATGGCGTGGCCCGTCACGTCCTTAAACATTCTCTGCAGGTGCCACTTGGAATAGCCTGCTTTTGCCGCCACATTGTCAAGTGACAGCGGCTGATCCAGATGACCTTCCAGCCAGATTAACAGGTCGCGAATTATGCCAGCCTGATCCATAAAATATCCCCATCCTTTCAACAACGAGCACCCGATATCAGGTAAGAGGATAATAGCATTTTTTGTTCTTTTAGCATTCAGTGTTTTTTTTGAGCTTAAATGCTTTTTTTAGGCAACGTGACAGGTAATTATTCTAATCCTGTGATCTATAACCATTTTATTTTAGAATGTCTAATAATTACGCAACGTAACTTTTATGAATGGTAACAATATGAAATACAAGAGCTTAGTACTTTTCTCAATTTTGTTGCTGCTGGGGCAGAGCGCCCGTGCGGAACAAATTGGTTCAGTCGATACGGTATTTAAAATGTTCGGTCCTGACCATAAAATCGTGGTGGAAGCTTTTGACGATCCTGATGTCAAAAACGTGACGTGCTATGTTAGCCGGGCGAAAACGGGCGGCATAAAAGGCGGATTAGGGCTGGCGGAAGATACGTCTGACGCCGCCATCTCTTGCCAGCAGGTCGGGCCTATTGAACTGAGCGACAAAATTAAGAACGGCAAGGCGCAGGGAGAGGTGGTTTTCAAAAAACGCACCTCATTGATATTTAAGTCATTGCAGGTCGTGCGTTTCTATGATGAGAAACGCAACACGCTGGCGTATCTGGCCTACTCCGACAAAGTAGTCGATGGGTCGCCGAAGAACGCCATCAGCGCGGTGCCGGTCATGCCGTGGCGACAATAACAGGGAAAGAGTATGCAGCAACCGCAGGTCTGGTTAGTCGAGGATGAACAGGGAATCGCCGATACGCTCATCTACACCCTGCAACTGGAAGGGTTTACCGTTGAGCTATTCGCTCGCGGGCTGCCCGCGCTGGAAAAAGCGCGTCAGCAACGGCCAGATGCGGTGATTCTCGATGTGGGACTGCCGGATATCAGCGGCTTTGAGCTGTGTCGGCAGTTGCTGGAACGCCATCCTGCGCTGCCGATTCTTTTCCTGACTGCCCGTAGCGATGAAGTGGATCGATTGCTTGGTCTGGAGATCGGCGCAGATGATTATGTCGCCAAGCCGTTCTCGCCGCGCGAAGTGAGCGCCCGCGTGCGCACGCTGTTGCGCCGGGTGAAAAAGTTTGCTGCGCCGTCGCCGGTGGTGCGTACCGGACATTTTGAACTCAATGAACCGGCGGCGCAGATCGCCTGGTTTGGTACGCCGCTCTCGCTGACGCGTTATGAGTTTCTGCTTCTTAAAACCCTGCTGCTGTCGCCGGAGCGCGTGTACTCGCGTCAGCAATTGATGGATATTGTCTGGTCTGATGCCCAGGAGACCTTCGATCGGACGGTCGATACACACATCAAAACCCTGCGCGCTAAGCTACGCGTGATCAACCCGGATCTCTCGCCAATTAACACGCATCGTGGAATGGGATACAGCCTGAGGAGCGTCTGATGCGCATCGGAATGCGTTTGCTACTGGGCTACTTTCTTATTGTCGCCGTCGCCGCTGTGTTTGTGCTGTCTATCTTTGTTCAGGAGATAAAGCCGGGCGTCCGCCGCGCGACGGAAGGGACGCTGATTGACACCGCGACGCTGCTGGCGGCGCTGGCCCGCGACGATCTTCTCTCCGGCAACCCGACTGACGGCCAGTTGGCGAAAGCATTCGCCCAGCTGCAACATCGCCCGTTTCGCGCCAATATCAGCGGGATCGTCAAAGTGCGCAATGAATACCATGTCTACATGACGGATGCGCAGGGGAAGGTATTGTTTGATTCGGAAAACAAAGCGGTGGGGCAGGATTATTCTCGCTGGAATGACGTCTGGCTTACGCTGCGCGGACAGTATGGCGCCCGCAGCACGGCAAAAGATGCTGCCGATCCCAATAGCACGGTGATGTACGTAGCCGCGCCGATAATCAGCGATGGACGGATTATCGGTGTCCTGACTGTCGGCAAACCGAATGCGGCAATGGCGCCGGTGATTAAGCGCAGCGAACGGCGCATTCTATGGGCCAGCGCCGTTTTACTGGGAATTGCGCTGGCGATTGGCGCGGGGATGGTCTGGTGGATTAACCGCTCCATCGCCCGGTTGACGCGCTATGCGGATTCCGTCACCGAAAACCGCCCGCTTGCGTTACCTGCATTAGGCAGCAGCGAGCTGCGTAAACTGGCGCAGGCGCTGGAGAGTATGCGCATTAAGCTGGAAGGCAAGAATGAGATTGAGCAGTACGTGTATGCGTTGACTCATGAGCTGAAAAGTCCGCTGGCGGCGATACGCGGCGCGGCGGAGATTCTGCGTGAAGGACCGCCCGCGGATGTGGTTACCCGCTTTACAGAGAATATACTGGCGCAAAATACGCGAATGCAGGCGCTGGTAGAGACCCTGCTGCGCCAGGCGCGGCTGGAAAACCGGCAGGATATCCCTCTCGCGCCGGTTGCTGTTGATGAGCTATTTACGCAGCTTGGCGAGGCGCGCAGTATTCAGTTGGCGGCAAAAAAGATCACCCTTACTCTACGGCCTTCCTCGCTGGTTGTCGTCGCCGACGCGGAGCTTCTGGCGCAGGCGCTGGGCAATGTGTTGGACAATGCCATCGACTTTACGCCTGAAAATGGCGTTATCACATTAAGCGCTCAGCCGATGGGGGAGAAAGCGATCCTGCAGGTGACGGATTCCGGCTGTGGTATTCCTGATTTTGCGCTGCCGCGCATTTTCGACCGATTCTATTCGTTGCCCCGTGAAAACGGGCGTAAAAGCAGTGGGCTTGGACTGGCGTTTGTCAGCGAGGCGGCGCGGCTCCTCAACGGTGAGGTGACGTTGTGCAACCGCCCGGAAGGCGGCGTGCTGGCCTCGTTGACACTTCACCGTCACTTCACATAACTTCAAATTCTCCCCACATCGCGTTCTTACACTGCTGGCATTGCAAAGGAGAACGCTATGTTGAAATCCCCCCTGTTGTGGAAAATGATTACGTTAGGCGGCGCCATGATCCTGCTGTTAATTCCCCTGATGATGGTACGGCACACCATCGTGGAACGTGCTGATTATCGAAGCCATGTAGAAGCCGCTATTCGTCAGAGTACCAGCGGCCCGCAAAAGGTTGTCGGCCCGCTGGTGGCGGTTCCGGTGACAGAGCTCTATACCGTGCTGGAAGAGGAGAAAGAGGTCCAGTATAAGCGCAGCTATCTCTATTTTTGGTTGCCGGAGTCGCTATTGGTCGAAGGCAATCAAAACGTTGAAGCGCGAAAAATAGGTATTTATCAGGGGCAGGTGTGGCATACCGATATGGCGATAAAGGCGGAGTTTGATGTGGCCCGTCTGCATGAGCTGAACAGACCGAACATTACCCTTGGAAAGCCCTTTATCGTCGTGGGCGTCGGCGATGCGCGCGGTATCAGCGCAGTAAAAGCGCCGCAGGTGAATGGTGAAACGCTCACTGTAGAACCGGGGACCGGCTTACCGGAAAGTAGAGAGGGCATTCATATCCCGCTGCCGGACAGTCAGTGGGCGACGCGCAACCTGACGTTGGCGATGTCGCTAAATTTAAGCGGAACCGGCAGCTTTTCACTGGTTCCCGTCGGGCGTAGCAGTGAAATGACCCTGACCAGCAACTGGCCGCACCCAAATTTTGTGGGGGATTTTCTTCCCGGTAAACGCGCAATCAGCGGTTCGGGATTTCAGGCCCAGTGGCAAACCAGCCGGTTTGCCACGAATCTCGGCGAACAGTTTGCTGATGCGCAAAAGGTGGATTGGGACAACTTACCGGCGTTTAGCGTCGCTGTATCGACGCCAGCCGATCAGTATCAACTGACGGACAGAGCGACGAAATATGCCATTTTGTTGATTACGCTAACGTTTATGGCTTTCTTTGTCTTCGAAACCCTGACGGGGCAGCGGTTACACCCGATGCAGTATCTGCTGGTGGGGTTATCGCTGGTGATGTTCTACCTGCTGTTGCTGGCACTGTCGGAACATATCGGTTTCACGCCAGCCTGGATCGCCGCCAGCCTGGTGGGCGCGTTGATGAATAGCGTTTATTTGCAGGCGGTGCTGAAAGGATGGCGCAATAGCGTGCTGTTTACGCTAGCGTTATTGGCGCTGGATGGCGTGATGTGGGGATTGCTGCGTTCGGAAGATAGCTCGTTGCTTCTGGGTACCGGCGTTCTGCTACTGGCGCTTGGCGGCGTGATGTTCCTGACGCGCCATCTGGACTGGTATTCGCTCTCTTGTCAGCAACGTAAGTCATTACCGCCAGTAAAAGATGACGAATTACGTTTGTGGAAATAAATCTAACGGGCGCGCGCGTTAACGTTTTCCCGCGCAGCGCCAGAAACTGTGATGCCGTTAGTTATAGGTCAGGTTTAATGTTGCCGTGGCATTCGCTTGCCCGGCCGTTACCGTGGCGGCGGTTTTATAGTAGCGCGCGCTAATTTTCAGGGTGGTCGACATATTCATGGTTCCGCCGTTAACCGTCTGGCTGCCATCGGCATTGGTGGTAATCGTGTGAGTAAAGAGATCAATTTTTTGATTGATTGGCAAACTGTCGGTAAAGAAACCGGCGTCCGGCGCCTGAATACCCAACTGTACGCCAACGCCGGTTGCGCTGGTTGGCGCGCTTGCATTGCTCAACTGGATGACTGAATTATCAGGATTGTTTCCGCTGGCCGGTTGGGCGCTTAACGATGCGGAAATAGCGGTGCCTTGTTCGCAGGTCAATAAGATATCCTGCTCGCCTGTGCCCGCGGTTTGACTGTTAGCGAAACTGCCTAAATTGACGCTGCCTAAATCCACGGTGATGGCAGGTGTTTCTACCCGACATCCCATCGCTTTCATAATCAATTGCGTATTCCCCAAATACAGATGGGTCAGGATATCGCCGCCGGAGTCTTCCGTTGCGCTATCGCGAAAAGATACGCGCGCCAGTGGACTTTGGAATGTCGCGGTACCGGAGGTGATCGGACCGCCTAAGGCGACCAGTTCAACATTGTAGGCGGGAGCCATCGCATGGTGTGTTTTATTGCCATCGCCATTATGGTAGGTATTATCGATTGGCATGACATTATCGTAAGGGCCAGCATTCGTTTGGGTTTTAATCGCAATGCCCACGCCGGAAATCCCGGTGCTAAATACCGGCGTGTTGTTCCCGTCATTCGCATTGATTGTCGCTGATGCATTTGACTGCGCGCTACCGGGTTCATATAAAAAACCGACCTTATAATCGCGACTACAGCCATCCATTGTGACTTCGGAGGTGGAAACCCAGCCCGATTGCCACAATACCTCGCCTGCGGTATAGGCGTGGCTATCCACCACAAGCTGCGACGGCGGGGTGATAGTGATCGCGCCTTCATTACCGGAACGTTTACAGGAGGCGTAACTATGACCGGAACACGCGAACAGCAGAATAAGCGCCAGATATAACCTTCTCATGAAAAATTCCTGCTTTTATACCAGGTGAAATAGAAAGATGTTATTGCCATGCGATAGTGATCGTCACAACGGACGTGAAATCCCCTGCCGTGACTTTTCCATACGGGGTATACATCCTTGCGGCGACAGGCAAATTGGCTTCATGGGTATTACTGTTGATATCCACCGTGTAAGTGACGTTGTTGGCCAGATTGACCAGACTTTTACCGTCCAGGTTAAAAAGCTGTAATCCTAAATCCTGCGCCGGATTGGCCGCGCTGTTTGCATAAATCGCAGAAGCATAATTTGGATCGGGATAAGGTACGCCGTTAAATGAAATCGCGGCTTTTGTGGTCGTTGCCGGGCAATTCGTCATTTTTATGGTGAAAGGAATGGTGGCGGTATTGCCACCGGCCACGGCGATATCCGCCCGGGCATATTGTCCAAGAGAGATCGTGTCAGGTACCGTAACGGTACACGGATCGGCATAAATTAATCCCGTAACGTTAATGTCTACGGCATCTGCGGTATTGTATGCCGCGTTGATCGAGGGCGACCATAATGCCAGACCCGTGAACGTTAACAGGGTGGCTAATGCAGCAAATCTGTTCATATTCATCTTTTATCCCACCAGAATCACTGGCATTGCTCGTGTAAGATTTCTACGCCAGAAGCGGAGGGGGAGCTCGGTATACGGTAAGAGACCTGACACCGGTCTGCTGCTGTTGGTCCCCACTTCACTAATAACCGCCCTTGTTTTTCCAGTCCGGTTAACCAGGCCTGCCCCGCATCACCAACAAAACTGCTGTGATTGTCTGGTTTTGTTAAAGACGAGACGGTCGCGCCAAAAGGAACAGGCAGATTGTTTATGCGGGTTAATACCATCAATGCCTTGTAACCAATATTGGTTTTATATTCAGCCCTGACCACCGCGCCACGGGTAGGCACCAGCGTTTTACTGGTATCAATGAGCTCAATATTTTTTCTAATGCCCGTCGTATCTAAAGACACTTCATTACGATGGTAAGGCGAAGCATAAGGTACGACGGCATAGCCCCGAAAATCGGTGTCCACGCCCGTTTCGTTATTCACGGGGACACCCGCTGCGCCAGGGGCTTTAACCAATATGATGGTGTCGTCCATTGGCTGGGATAGTGTCAGGCCATTTCGATGTAGTAGTACGCCGCCCTGAACGCCATAATTCAGGCGACGCATATGATTATCGTAGCTATACCCGCCGTTAATATCCGCATACGTCCCGTTATAGGTTGCGCTCACATTACCGCTGGTGGCTTTCTCTTGAGAGGAATAACCTTCCTGAACGCTCCATGAGAGATTTTTCTGTGCCAGCGCTGTTCCGTTTAAACCGACAGTGTGCGTGGTATCGTCGTCTTTCGCGGAGTTCATATTGTAGGTGGCATACGTTGACGGCATAAAGGCATCTAACGGAATACTAATATTGATTGAAATTTGCTGGTCATTACTGTCTTCCGTATCGTCATCTTCATCCTGAGAATTATCGGCGTTCAGCGTATAAGAATAGTTAATGCCATAGCTTACGTTATGCCATGTGTTGTTATAGCCAATACCTAATGATGTGGTATGAGTGTCATTCCAGTAATCTTCATTATATAAAGTGAGTGAAATGGAACCGTAGATAATGTCTTGCGATAACGACAGGTCGGTGCGATTACGTACATGATCATAGTGACTATTATCGCTATAGGTATCCAGCACATCCTCAAGAGCGTAGTAATCTTTGGTCGAATAACGGTAGCCGGCGACAGTGAAATTGGTGCCTGTTGACTGAATATCTTTGCTGTAACGAATACGCCAGGATTGTCCGGTAAGCGTATCGCTAACCACATCGCCTGCTTTAATTTTTGACCATGAGTTGGTGACGTCTAAAGACAATGCGCCCAGATCGCCAAGGTTTAAACCTGTCCCGATGAGCGCCGCATGATAAACATCATTGCTCAGCGTACTCTCTATTCCGCCATAGGCGGTTATGCCGCCTGCTAATCCGTATAAGGCCGTCAGTTCAGCGAAGTTCTGTTGCGCGGAATGCGTATCTGATGAACGCGTGCGGCCTACCGTCAGGTCGTATTTCAGGTGGCCTTCACGCTGTAATACCGGAACGCTGGCGTAGGGCACAATGAAATGCTGTTCAGAACCATCGGATTCTTTGATGGTGACGTACAGGTCGCCCGAACCGCCGGTTGGATAAAGATCATTGATGGCGAATGGACCCGCCGGAACGTTAGTTTTGTAGATGGTATAACCGTTTTGTTCAACGGTTACCTGCGCGCTGCTTTTGGCCACCCCGCGAATGACCGGGGCGAACCCTTTCATACTGTCCGGCAACATATCGTCATCAGAAGAGATCTGTACGCCTTTAAATGAAATACTGTCAAAGACGTCCGCGGGCGTGTTATTTTCCCCGGCGATCAGCTGTCCTTTTAAAAATTCGATATCGCGAGAAACATAGGTGTAGGCAGAATCCCAGCTATTTTGCCCATCGCTATCATGATTCCAGGTTGAGTAGTTACGAAAACGCCATGCGCCAATGTTAATACCAGGGCGCAGGTTAGCGTATTCGCTATTTTCCGTCCGGTTTTCATCAATATCGTGATCCTGCGATCCGGTAAAACTGTAGTTCAGCAAAAAAGCATTAATGCCTTCATCCCATTCGCTGGTAGGGACGAATTCTCGCGGGTCGGCGATCAACGCGATTTGAGGGATCGCTAAATCCAGCCGGTTACCGATGACATTAAACTTTGCTACAGCGCCAGCCAGCAGACTAAGATCGGTACACCCGTTTGGGTCATTTTTAAGCTCGGGGAAGTTTTCTGTTTTTACGCCCCACTGCTTGAGTTGTTCAACGCTAAGACACGGCTGTAGGGAGAGCTTATTATCTGCTGATTTTTTATTTTTAAAGGCAATATTTTTTGTTTCAACACTGGTGTTATTAATATAAATATCAACATTATAGGTGCCTTCTGCCTGCCCCCCCTTTTCGAAAACCGATAGATCGACATTCTCCACGCCCGGTTCATCATTTTCCAACGATAATGGATTAAAATGATCATGCGCTAACGCTGGTTTTATGGAACAGCATATAAAGAGAAACGATAACGCTAATTGAGAACGGGGCTCTACTCTGGAGAATTGCACAGTAAAAGTCCTGAAAGGGTAAAAGTAAAGTGAAGTCGTTAATGGCTAGAATGAACCGGAATGCGGCTCTAAACTCATCCCATAATCGCTGATTAATCGCCACGTTACCGTGCCATGAGGGGCGGCAGTAGAACCCAATTTAAATGACGCTGATGATTTTGGCGGAACGAAGGTCGCTGATTTCACTTCATGGCTGTTAAGCGTCACACTGGCAAAGTTCATATAATAGGGAGTGGGGTTATTTACGGTAATAACATCACCTGCCGTCTGCCATTTTAATTGTTGGCTCTGGCTATCAGGCGTTGATTTTGTTAATGCTGGCGGTCGATATATAAGCTTTATTTGGGTATTAATGGAGATTTCCACGCGGTTCGCGGAGGCATTATCATCAATAGAAGGAATACCCTTAATATTGAGCCAGTACATAGACTCCCGATCTGCAGGTAGGGGGGCGCCAGAGCGAATAACCCGAATACTGTTCTTTTGCCCGGCATCAAGGCGAAAAAGAGGCGGGGTGATAATAAACGCCTGCTTATTTGTGACCTGGGGATCGGCAACCGATAACCATGACTGAACAAGATTCGCTTTGCTGTCTTTATTCTCTACATTGATTGACGACTCATCATTATTGCCGTCGAAAACCAGTCGGGTTCCGCCAACAACAATGCTGGCATGGGCAACATGGCTTGTCAGTAATACGACCAACACGGATTTCTTTATGTGTTTCATTTTTTACTCTGTAAAGATGTTTTGCGCTATGGACTGGCATCCTGCCTGTCCACATCAGGATGAGAATGCCTTACTGATACGAAACGGTATACGTAACCTGAGTGCTAACATCTCCACCGGTTACGGTTGCGGAACCATCGTTTGCCATGGCGGCGTAATAGGTAAAGTCTGCTTTCGAGCCGTCGGTTGGCAAGTTCACTGCGGCATCATCCGTGTTATCTGTCACATCGCTATGTGAAGCGTTCTGAATAGAAATACCGACACCCGCGGCGCCCGTTTCCGATCCTTCGTCCGCGTTTTTGAAGTACGTTGGGTTGGAATCATCTGTTGCGCCGTGGAAGCGGAACATGGCCTGGGTCGGTACGCCAGTCCCTGCTTCCGGGCAGCTAACCAGGCTTACGGTAAACGGCACGTAATCGGTTGTGGCGCCTTTTTCCGCGATGCGTTCTTTGCTGTAATTACCTAAATCAATGGTGGTATCCGTGGAGCCATTAACCTGAACCGTACACGCCTGATCGTAAATTTTGCCATTGAACGTAATCGTGTTCTGGGCAAATACCGGTGTGGATGCTACGGCAGTTAACATTGCCAGGATGATAATTTTCTTATTAAACATATTAATTGTTGCCTGATTCAATTCGCTGAAAAATAAAGATAGCTATATAAAATAAAATATTATATTTTACTCTGTATGCGCTTCTTTCTGTTCTGTAGATAAGCAGGCGGCTATTCTACGTATATCAACTATGAACTCAATAAAAATTCTGATGCAATATTGAACGGCAGTCCAGTTTCGGACCCGGTAACAAAGTTTAATAAAATACCACTAAAGAAGTATGGTTGATGACTGGATTTATAGAGCAAGATCTCTTTTTTGATAATAGTTATTATTTCCTGGAGGATTTATTTAACTCTATATTGCTTTATTTTTAAGAATATACGACGCTTGTCCGTTTAAAATGAAACCGGCAGGTTTCGAAGCTCTAACAATCTTCCATGCAGTATTTTTATATAGTCCCCCGCTTTTAGTTCTGAAAGTACCTGCATGATACGGCTGCGTGAAAGCCCGGTTCTCTGCTGTATGAAGTTCTGTGCGTTGATCTCAAATCGTGAGCTTTCAGGATACGACCACAGTTCAAGTAACAGCGCTTTTATCTGGCTATAGGCGTCCTGCCCGATAAGGTTTCTGTCACGGTTAGTCATGAAAGCAATGCGGTACATCAGGATGTTCGAAATGTCACGCCAGAGATGCTTTTCATCGGCTATTTCCACAAAATCTTTTACTGGGACAGGATAATATTCACAGGTGGTTTCGGCGATAAAAAAGACGTCTGAATTCTCTTCTAACTGGTATAAGTCAGCATAGGCATCTACAAGGCCTAAAATCATTGGTGAGACACCGCAGCCCATTACAATGCTGTCGATACGCCGACATACTTTAATAGCGCCTTTAGTGATTAACAGGATGTGGGATTGATTATCAATCTTGATATCCAGTGTTTTACCGGCCGTAATAGTGACAGGGGAGATGTTTTGAATAACGTGTCGATGAATATTTAAAATGGCTTGCAGGTTTTTTTCTTTCCCTGTGGGACGATACACATTCCCGCCGTTTAACTGCTTCATATCTTCCCCATTATTATGGCTGATAAAGTGGTTGACTATTAAAAGGTAAAGATAAATTTAATATTCACTTAAAATTATAATTAAGTAAATTAAAATAGCCAACAAGAATATTTAAGTCAATATATTCACCTTATCAATGCATGAGCGACAATGCTGTTTGTAAGGTTAACCATAGTAAATGTGATGATTTTATTTGCAATCATTTTATGACAGCTATCATAGGTACCGTGCTTAACGAGCGCGTAGAGCGTACAGGATAGCGAAGCGATGAACATCGCTGTTGTAGGATACGAATGAGAGAAAAGAACAAAATGCAGGCGGGCGGCGTTTTACTGAGCGAAATCGCCGCCTGCCGGAACTCCTCCCGGCGGGAGCCATAAGCGGTTAGCGGTACTGGACAATCAGGCTTTGAATCTCCGGATGATCTTTTAACGACACGTGCCGTACCGTGGCTATTCCATCCATCAACGAAATAGCGTTTCCAGACGGTGTGGCGACTGTCTGTAAATGGGGGATATTATTCCGCAAACATGATATCTCGATATTGCGATCGTGAGGCGCAAGATTACAACCATATTCGACTATCTGGCCTTTGAAATGAATAACGCCTGCGGAGACCGGCGCGGTAGCAGCCAGCGCGGCTGATGAAGCTGACATCGCTGCACAAAACAGGTAGCAGCATAATGGTGATTTTTTCATCCTTTGAAACCTCACGTCCTGTGAGCATCCCCTTATTTTTTGGGGACTAACAAATCCCGTGTATTACTCTTTAATGTAAATACACAAACTACCTTAACTTTCGCAAGCTGAGATAAACAGCGCTATACGACAATTTTTATGTAAAAGAGTACGTCATAACGGCAGGTCAGGAGGGAAAGCGAGGCCGCTTAGCGGAAGGGGGACATAAGAAACAGCCAGTAAGAATAACTTACCGGCTGTTTTTACGGTTCGGCGCCTGGGCCGAATTAATCCTGCAGGTCGCCGCAGAAGCGATAACCTTCGCCGTGAATGGTGGCGATGATTTCCGGCGTATCCGGCGTGGATTCGAAATGCTTACGAATACGACGAATGGTAACGTCAACAGTACGGTCATGCGGCTTCAGCTCGCGGCCGGTCATTTTCTTCAACAGCTCTGCGCGCGACTGAATTTTGCCAGGGTTTTCGCAGAAATGCAGCATCGCGCGGAACTCGCTGCGCGGTAGTTTATACTGCTCGCCGTCCGGGCCGATCAGTGAACGACTGTTGATATCCAGTTCCCAACCGTTGAACTTGTAGCTTTCAACGCTACGACGCTCTTCGCTGACGGTACCCAGGTTCATGGTACGGGACAGCAGGTTGCGGGCACGGATGGTCAATTCGCGTGGGTTAAACGGTTTGGTGATGTAATCATCCGCGCCGATTTCGAGGCCGAGAATTTTGTCGACTTCGTTATCGCGGCCCGTCAGGAACATCAGCGCAACGTTAGCCTGTTCACGCAGTTCACGCGCTAACAGGAGACCGTTTTTCCCTGGCAGATTGATATCCATGATCACCAGGTTGATGTCATATTCAGAGAGGATCTGATGCATTTCCGCGCCATCTGTCGCTTCGAATACATCATAGCCTTCCGCTTCGAAAATACTTTTCAACGTGTTGCGTGTTACCAACTCGTCTTCAACGATAAGAATGTGCGGGGTCTGCATGTTTGCTACCTAAATTGCCAACTAAATCGAAACAGGAAGTACAAAAGTCCCTGACCTGCCTGATGCATGTCGCAAATTAACATGATCGGCGTAACATGACTAAAGTACGTAATTGCGTTCTTGATGCACTTTCCATCAACGTCAACAACATCATTAGCTTGGTCGTGGGTACTTTCCCTCTGGACCCGACAGTGTCAAAAACGGCTGTCATCCTAACCATTTTAACAGCAACATAACAGGCTAAGACGTACCGGACACCTAATAAAACTACGCTTCGTTGACATATATCAAGTTCAATTGTAGCACGTTAACAGTTTGATGAAATCATCGTAGCTAAATGCTAGCTTTCATCACAAATTTGCAATATTCCAACTAGTTACGTAAGCCAACTAATAAATGTGATGAATCCAAAGAACAGGATCTATTTTAAATTAAATTATCCTAAATAAACAGCAGGATAACGATGTTCTGTTAACATAAACAGCAATAGTACAGATACGCAATAGTGTAGCGTCTTTTACGAAATCAAAAATGCTTTTTCAGTGATATCCGTTAAAATTTTGTAAATTTGCGAAGCGTAATATGCTTACAAACGCCAGCTAATTTCCTGTAAATTAGTCAAAAAGAGTAATGAAATGCGTGTAACAATCGTTCTTGTCGCTCCCGCCAGAGCGGAAAATATCGGCGCAGCCGCCCGGGCAATGAAGACCATGGGATTTACTGACCTGCGTATTGTCGACAGCCAGGCGCACCTGGAGCCCGCCACCCGTTGGGTCGCACATGGATCTGGAGATATTATTGATAATATTGAGGTTTTCCACACCCTTGCCGACGCGCTCCACGATGTGGATTTTACCGTAGCGACGACAGCCCGCAGCCGGGCAAAATTTCATTACTACGCTTCGCCCGCTGAACTGGTTCCCTTATTACAGGAAAAATCACGCTGGATGCGTCATGCCGCGCTGGTTTTTGGCCGTGAGGATTCCGGTTTGACCAATGATGAGCTGGCGCTGGCGGATGTATTGACCGGCGTGCCGATGGTGGCGGATTACCCTTCGCTCAATCTGGGTCAGGCGGTCATGGTGTATTGCTATCAATTAGCAGGTTTAATGCAACAGACCACTGAATCCGTTGATATTGCTGATGAATCGCAGTTACAGGCGTTACGCGCGCGCCTTTTACGCCTGCTAACGACTCTGGAGGCGGCCGATGACCACAAATTAACCGACTGGCTACAACAGCGAATCGGCCTGCTGGGACAGCGAGATACGGTAATGTTGCACCGTTTGGTCCATGATATTGAAAAAAAACTAACAAAATAACGTGCTGTAATTTTTAAAATAATAAGAGATTACGTCTGGTTGCAAGAGATCATAACAGGGGGAATTGGTTGAAAATAAATATATCGCCAGCAGCACATGAACAAGTTTCGGAATGTGATCAATTTAAAAATTTATTGACTTAGGCGGGCAGATACTTTAACCAATATAGGAATACAAGACAGACAAATAAAAATGACAGAGTACACAACATCCATGAACCGCATCAGCACCACCACCATTACCACCATCACCATTACCACAGGTAACGGTGCGGGCTGACGCGTACAGGAAACACAGAAAAAAGCCCGCACCTGAACAGTGCGGGCTTTTTTTTCGACCAGAGATCACGAGGTAACAACCATGCGAGTGTTGAAGTTCGGCGGTACATCAGTGGCAAATGCAGAACGTTTTCTGCGTGTTGCCGATATTCTGGAAAGCAATGCCAGGCAAGGGCAGGTAGCGACCGTACTTTCCGCCCCCGCGAAAATTACCAACCATCTGGTGGCGATGATTGAAAAAACTATCGGCGGCCAGGATGCTTTGCCGAATATCAGCGATGCCGAACGTATTTTTTCTGACCTGCTCGCAGGACTTGCCAGCGCGCAGCCGGGATTCCCGCTTGCACGGTTGAAAATGGTTGTCGAACAAGAATTCGCTCAGATCAAACATGTTTTGCATGGTATCAGCCTGCTGGGTCAGTGCCCGGACAGCATCAACGCTGCGCTGATTTGCCGTGGCGAAAAAATGTCGATCGCGATTATGGCGGGACTTCTGGAGGCGCGTGGGCATCGCGTCACGGTGATCGATCCGGTAGAAAAATTGCTGGCGGTGGGCCATTACCTTGAATCTACCGTCGATATCGCGGAATCGACTCGCCGTATCGCCGCCAGCCAGATCCCGGCCGATCACATGATCCTGATGGCGGGCTTTACCGCCGGTAATGAAAAGGGTGAACTGGTGGTGCTGGGCCGTAATGGTTCCGACTATTCCGCCGCCGTGCTGGCCGCCTGTTTACGCGCTGACTGCTGTGAAATCTGGACTGACGTCGATGGCGTGTATACCTGTGACCCGCGCCAGGTGCCGGACGCCAGGCTGCTGAAATCGATGTCCTACCAGGAAGCGATGGAACTCTCTTACTTCGGCGCCAAAGTTCTTCACCCTCGCACCATTACGCCTATCGCCCAGTTCCAGATCCCCTGTCTGATTAAAAATACCGGCAATCCGCAGGCACCAGGAACGCTGATCGGCGCGTCCAGCGACGATGATAATCTGCCGGTTAAAGGGATCTCTAACCTTAACAACATGGCGATGTTTAGCGTCTCCGGCCCGGGAATGAAAGGGATGATTGGGATGGCGGCGCGTGTTTTCGCCGCCATGTCTCGCGCCGGGATCTCGGTGGTGCTCATTACCCAGTCCTCCTCTGAGTACAGCATCAGCTTCTGTGTGCCGCAGAGTGACTGCGCGCGTGCCCGCCGTGCGATGCAGGATGAGTTCTATCTGGAGCTGAAAGAGGGGCTGCTGGAGCCGCTGGCGGTTACGGAGCGGTTGGCGATTATCTCTGTTGTCGGCGACGGTATGCGCACGCTACGCGGCATTTCAGCGAAATTCTTCGCCGCGCTGGCGCGGGCCAATATCAATATCGTGGCGATCGCTCAGGGATCTTCTGAGCGTTCCATTTCTGTGGTGGTGAATAACGACGATGCCACCACCGGCGTGCGGGTAACGCACCAGATGCTGTTCAATACCGATCAGGTGATTGAAGTGTTTGTCATTGGCGTCGGCGGCGTCGGCGGCGCGCTACTGGAACAGCTTAAACGTCAGCAAACCTGGTTGAAGAACAAGCACATCGATCTACGCGTGTGCGGCGTGGCGAACTCAAAGGCGTTGCTAACCAATGTGCATGGCCTGAATCTGGACAACTGGCAGGCGGAACTGGCGCAAGCGAACGCGCCGTTCAATCTGGGACGCTTAATTCGCCTGGTGAAAGAATATCATCTACTCAATCCGGTGATTGTTGATTGTACCTCCAGTCAGGCGGTGGCCGACCAGTATGCCGACTTCCTGCGTGAAGGATTCCATGTGGTGACGCCAAACAAGAAAGCGAACACCTCGTCGATGGACTACTACCATCAGCTACGTTTCGCCGCCGCGCAATCACGGCGCAAATTCTTGTATGACACCAACGTCGGCGCCGGTTTGCCGGTAATCGAGAACCTGCAAAACCTGCTGAATGCCGGTGATGAACTGCAAAAATTTTCCGGCATTCTTTCCGGGTCGCTCTCTTTTATTTTCGGTAAACTGGAAGAGGGGATGAGTCTCTCACAGGCGACCGCGCTGGCGCGCGAGATGGGCTATACCGAACCCGATCCGCGCGACGATCTTTCCGGTATGGATGTGGCGCGTAAACTGTTGATCCTCGCCCGCGAGACGGGCCGCGAGCTGGAGCTTTCCGATATCGTGATTGAACCGGTGTTGCCGGACGAGTTTGACGCCTCCGGCGATGTGACCGCTTTTATGGCGCATCTGCCGCAGCTTGACGACGCGTTTGCCGCCCGTGTGGCAAAAGCTCGTGATGAAGGTAAGGTATTGCGCTATGTGGGCAATATCGAAGAGGATGGCGTGTGCCGCGTGAAGATTGCCGAAGTTGATGGTAACGATCCGCTCTTCAAAGTGAAAAACGGTGAAAACGCGCTGGCGTTCTACAGCCACTATTATCAGCCCTTGCCGTTGGTGCTGCGCGGCTACGGCGCAGGCAATGATGTGACGGCGGCGGGCGTGTTTGCCGATCTGTTACGGACCCTCTCATGGAAGTTAGGAGTTTAACATGGTGAAAGTGTATGCCCCGGCTTCCAGCGCGAACATGAGCGTCGGTTTCGACGTGTTGGGTGCAGCCGTCACACCCGTTGACGGCACGTTGCTGGGCGATGTGGTATCCGTTGAAGCAGCGGACCATTTCCGTCTGCATAACCTGGGGCGATTTGCCGATAAACTGCCGCCGGAGCCGCGTGAAAATATTGTTTATCAGTGCTGGGAACGTTTTTGCCAGGCATTGGGGAAAACCATCCCGGTGGCGATGACGCTGGAAAAAAATATGCCGATTGGTTCCGGGTTAGGGTCCAGCGCCTGTTCCGTCGTCGCTGCGCTGGTCGCGATGAATGAGCACTGCGGCAAACCGTTAAACGACACGCGTCTGTTGGCGCTGATGGGCGAGCTGGAAGGCCGTATCTCCGGCAGCATCCATTACGATAACGTCGCGCCGTGCTTTCTTGGCGGTATGCAGTTGATGATTGAAGAAAACGGCATTATTAGTCAGCAGGTGCCGGGCTTTGATGAGTGGCTATGGGTACTGGCTTATCCGGGCATTAAAGTTTCTACCGCAGAAGCACGGGCCATTTTGCCTGCGCAGTATCGCCGTCAGGATTGCATTGCGCATGGACGGCATCTGGCCGGTTTTATTCACGCCTGTTACTCGCGGCAGCCGCAGCTTGCCGCCGCGCTGATGAAAGATGTTATTGCCGAACCATACCGCGCGCGTTTACTGCCGGGCTTTAGCCAGGCGCGGCAGGCGGTGTCGGAGATCGGCGCGCTGGCGAGCGGGATTTCAGGATCGGGGCCGACGCTGTTTGCGCTATGCGATAAACCGGAGACGGCGCAGCGCGTCGCGGACTGGCTGAGCAAACATTATCTGCAAAATCAGGAAGGCTTCGTTCATATTTGCCGGCTGGATACGGCGGGCGCACGAGTAGTGGGATAATCAATGAAACTCTATAATCTGAAAGACCATAATGAGCAGGTCAGCTTTGCGCAGGCCGTCACGCAAGGACTGGGCAAACAGCAGGGACTTTTTTTTCCGCACGAACTGCCGGAGTTTAGCCTGACGGAAATTGATGAGATGCTCAACCAGGACTTTGTCAGCCGTAGCGCAAAGATCCTCTCGGCATTTATTGGCGATGAAATACCGCAGCAAATTCTGGAAGAGCGCGTCCGCGCGGCGTTTGCGTTCCCGGCGCCGGTAGCGCAGGTAGAAAGCGATGTCGGCTGCCTGGAGCTGTTCCATGGTCCGACGCTGGCCTTTAAAGACTTCGGCGGGCGTTTTATGGCGCAAATGCTGACGCATATCAGCGGCGACAAACCGGTGACGATTCTGACCGCAACGTCAGGCGATACCGGCGCGGCGGTGGCTCACGCGTTCTATGGCCTGGAAAATGTGCGGGTCGTCATTCTCTACCCGCGCGGTAAAATCAGTCCGTTGCAGGAAAAACTGTTCTGTACGCTGGGCGGCAACATTGAAACCGTGGCGATCGACGGCGATTTCGACGCTTGCCAGGCGCTGGTGAAACAGGCATTTGATGACGAAGAACTGAAAACGGCGCTGGGGCTGAATTCGGCTAATTCGATTAATATCAGCCGCCTGTTGGCGCAAATTTGCTACTACTTTGAAGCCGTGGCGCAACTGCCGCAGGGGGCGCGTAACCAACTGGTGATCTCCGTCCCCAGCGGCAACTTTGGCGATTTGACGGCAGGGCTGCTGGCGAAGTCGTTAGGCCTACCGGTGAAACGTTTTATCGCCGCCACCAACGTCAACGACACGGTGCCGCGTTTTCTGCATGACGGAAAGTGGGCGCCGAAAGCGACGCAGGCGACCCTGTCGAATGCGATGGATGTCAGCCAGCCGAATAACTGGCCGCGCGTGGAGGAGCTATTCCGCCGTAAAATCTGGCGCCTGACTGAGCTGGGCTATGCGGCGGTGGATGACACTACGACACAACAGACGATGCGCGAGCTGAAAGCGAAAGGTTATATCTCGGAACCTCATGCGGCGGTAGCGTATCGGGCATTACGCGACCAGTTAAACCCTGGCGAGTATGGCTTGTTTCTCGGAACGGCGCATCCGGCGAAGTTTAAAGAAAGCGTGGAGTCCATTCTGGGAGAAACGCTGGCCTTGCCTGAAGCGCTCGCCGAACGCGCCGATCTGCCGCTGCTTTCACATCATCTGCCTGCGGATTTTGCCGCCCTGCGTAAGCTAATGATGACCCGCCAGTAACCATTGCGCCCGGTGGCGATGTCGCTTACCGGGCCTATGGGTGGTGTCGATTTGTAGGCCGGATAAGGCGTAACCGCCATCCGGCGATGTCGTTACTGCTCGTAGCGTTTAAAGACCAGCTCGTCTTGTGTGGAGGTTTCTTCATCAAAGAAATACCCTTCACGGTCAAACGCGATAAGCTGTTCCGGCTTCGTTAAGCGGTTTTCAATAATAAAACGGCTCATCAGTCCGCGCGCTTTTTTGGCGTAGAAGCTTACCACCTTAAACTTGCCGTTTTTCTCATCAAGGAACACGGGCTTAATCAGCTCGGCATTCAGTTTCTTCGGCTTCACCGATTTAAAATATTCCTCAGAGGCCAGATTCACCACCACCCGATCGCCCTGCGCCTCAAGCGCTTCGTTGAGCTTATCGGTAATGATATCGCCCCAGAATTGATAAAGATCTTTGCCGCGCGGATTCTCCAGGCGAATCCCCATCTCCAGACGATAAGGCTGCATTAAATCCAGCGGGCGCAATACGCCATACAAGCCAGAGAGCATACGCAGATGTTGTTGAGCAAAATCAAAATCCGCGTCGTTGAACGTTTCCGCCTGTAGACCGGTATAAACATCGCCTTTGAACGCCAGAATCGCCTGGCGTGCATTATCCGGCGTAAAATGAGGCTGCCAGTCATGAAAACGCGTGGCGTTGAGATCCGCCAGTTTGTCGCTAATTCTCATCAGCCTGGAAATTTGCGGCGCCGAAAGCTGGCGGGCCTGTTGAATAAGCTGCTGGCTGTGATCCAACAGCTCCGGCTGGGTATAGCGGGTCGTGGCCAG
This sequence comes from Salmonella sp. SAL04213, assembly GCF_046550535.1. Classification (NCBI taxonomy): domain Bacteria; kingdom Pseudomonadati; phylum Pseudomonadota; class Gammaproteobacteria; order Enterobacterales; family Enterobacteriaceae; genus Salmonella; species Salmonella sp. SAL04213. Next base: position 230,940 of record NZ_JBGDXS010000003.1, read on the forward strand.
CGGGCTTTGATAATCAAGCGTTTTTGCAGGTGAAATCAGAATCAGCATATTCAGTCCTTGCAGGGAATTTTCTGCGACTTTAGCAAAAAAACGCCGCAGAGTTGACCGATGGTTGCGATTGTCGGCTTAATCGCGCGATGCTGCCTCCCAGGTATCTGGCGCCAGTTGTGGTTCGATATCCGGGAAGCGCCGCGGATCGAACTGCGGTCTTACGCCCAGTTTCCGTTGTCGCAGATAATCGCCGGCGAGGGTATACACCACCGGTGAGAGCAACAAAATCGCCGTCAGATTGGTAATAGCCATACAGGCCATGATCATGTCAGCAAGCTGCCATATCAGCGGAAAACTGATGAGCGTACCGGCGATGACCATGCCAAGCGTCGCAAGGCGTAATAGCCAGATGGCCTTTGCGTTATGTAACCGCAGAAAAAACAGATTGTTCTCGGCGTAAATATAGTTGGCGACGATAGAACTGAACGCGAACAGAATGACGATAAGCGCGACAAAACTGGCGCCCCATTCACCGGTCAACGAAACCATTGCATGTTGGAGAAGCTGAATGCCTTCTGTTGACGAGTGGGACGCGTGATTCCCCGCCAGCAGGATAATCATCGCGCTGGCGGTACAGATGATAATGGTGTCGCTGAATACGCCAATCATTTGCACAATCCCCTGCGCGACAGGGTGAGGGGGATACGACGTTGCCGCTGCGGCTGCATTAGGCGTTGACCCCATTCCCGCTTCATTAGAGAACATCCCACGCTGAAAACCGCTGGTAATAGCCTGAGTGAGCGTATATCCGGCTGCGCCTGCCGCGGCTTCCTGCCAGCCAAATGCGCTTTTGACTATCGAGGCGATAACGCCAGGCATTTGCTCAATATGCCAGAGGCAAATGAATACGCTGCCGGCGACCCACAATAACGCGATGAGGGGAATCAGCCATTGCATCAGGCGGGCGACGCCTTTTATGCCGCGAATGATAATTAACAGGGCACAGAACGCCAGAGCAATGCCGGAGATAAGCGGCGGAATGTTGAAGGCGAAATGGAGCGCGCGTGAGACGGCATTCGCCTGCACGCTATTAAAAATCAACCCGTAGGCGACGAGCAGAAAGAGGGCGAAAACCACGCCCATCCAGCGCATTCCCAGCCCACGCGCCATATACCACGCCGGGCCGCCGCGGAACTGGCCTGTCGGGTCACGTTCTTTATAAAGCTGGGCAAGCGAACACTCGGCGAAGGAGGTCGCCATGCCAATGATGGCCGAGACCCACATCCAGAATACCGCGCCGGGACCGCCTGCGGCGATAGCCAGCGCCACGCCGGCCAGATTACCGCTGCCAATCCGCGCCGCGAGGCTGGTACACAGCGCCTGAAATGACGTCAGGCCGCCTGGCTGCGGGCTAAGGCTGCCTTTCAGACTGCGGCTAAATTGGCGAATATAACGAAATTGAATGAATCCGGTACGCCAGGTAAACCAACATCCTGCGCCGAGCAGCAGGTAAATCATTACCGAGCCCCAGAGTATTTCGTTAATAAAACTGAAAAACTCAGGCATTAACGTCCCTCTTGTTGATGCCGTCACGCTTTGATGATCCTGTATAAGCGTGACCCATGATGTAGATGACCTTGTCAGACTAATATTAACGGCAGTTTACCATAAATACGGCGGTATCCTTTAATTGCGCATCAACCGTCGGCAGATACGCAAACAGTGCACAAGGGCAGCCAGGTGCATGTAGGCGGTTGCGCTGTGAGTGCGTCGTGTTATCATCAGGGTAGACCGGTTACATCCCCTAACAAGCTGTTTAAAGAGAAACTCTATCATGACGGACAAATTGACCTCCCTTCGTCAGTTCACCACCGTAGTGGCTGATACCGGAGATATCGCGGCAATGAAGCTGTACCAGCCGCAGGATGCTACAACTAACCCTTCTCTCATTCTTAACGCAGCGCAAATCCCGGAATATCGTAAGCTGATTGACGATGCTGTCGCCTGGGCGAAACAGCAGAGCAGCGACCGCGCGCAGCAGGTTGTTGACGCGACCGATAAGCTGGCGGTGAATATTGGCCTGGAAATCCTGAAGCTGGTGCCGGGGCGTATTTCTACCGAAGTTGACGCGCGTCTGTCTTATGACACTGAAGCGTCTATCGCCAAAGCAAAACGTATCATTAAACTCTACAATGATGCGGGTATCAGCAACGATCGTATCCTGATCAAGCTGGCGTCCACCTGGCAGGGCATTCGTGCAGCCGAACAGCTGGAAAAAGAAGGCATCAACTGTAACCTGACGCTGCTGTTCTCCTTCGCGCAGGCGCGTGCGTGCGCCGAAGCGGGCGTCTACCTGATCTCGCCGTTCGTAGGTCGTATTCTTGACTGGTATAAAGCCAATACCGACAAGAAAGACTATGCGCCAGCTGAAGATCCGGGCGTGGTTTCCGTAACGGAAATCTACGAGTACTACAAACAGCATGGTTACGAAACCGTCGTTATGGGCGCAAGCTTCCGTAACGTAGGCGAAATTCTGGAACTGGCGGGCTGCGACCGTCTGACTATCGCGCCGGCATTGCTGAAAGAACTGGCGGAAAGCGAAGGGGCGATTGAGCGTAAGCTCTCTTTCTCCGGCGAAGTCAAAGCGCGTCCGGAACGCATTACCGAAGCCGAGTTCCTGTGGCAGCATCACCAGGACCCCATGGCGGTGGACAAACTGGCGGATGGTATCCGTAAGTTTGCGGTAGACCAGGAAAAACTGGAAAAAATGATCGGCGATCTGCTGTAATCATTAACGCGTGGCCCTGATATGGGTCACGCTACCTCTTCTGAAACCTGTCTGTCCTTCCCTTCGCAGTGTATCATTCTGTTTAACGAGACTGTTTAAACGGAATAATCATGGATACCTTACGTATTGGCTTAGTTTCTATCTCCGACCGCGCTTCAAGCGGCGTTTACCAGGATAAAGGCATTCCTGCGCTTGAGGAGTGGCTCGCTTCTGCGCTGACCACGCCTTTCGAGGTCCAGCGGCGCTTAATTCCTGATGAACAGGAAATTATCGAGCAAACGTTGTGTGAACTGGTTGATGAGATGAGCTGTCATCTGGTGCTGACCACTGGCGGTACCGGTCCGGCGCGTCGCGACGTCACGCCGGACGCGACCCTTGCCATCGCTGACCGTGAAATGCCAGGTTTTGGCGAACAGATGCGCCAGATCAGCCTGCGCTTTGTGCCGACCGCCATTCTTTCCCGCCAGGTGGGCGTTATCCGTAAACAGGCGTTAATTCTTAATCTGCCTGGACAGCCAAAATCGATCAAAGAAACGCTGGAAGGCGTAAAAGCGGACGATGGCAGCGTTAGCGTGCCGGGCATTTTTGCGAGCGTGCCGTATTGCATACAGCTGCTTGACGGGCCGTATGTCGAAACCGCGCCGGAAGTGGTTGCCGCTTTCCGTCCGAAGAGCGCCAGACGTGAGAATATGTCGTCCTGACCGGAAGATACTGATAGTAGGGTTATTCCTCCCGGTGCGGGAGGAATAAAAGAGATTTAGTGCGCCTCGCCGATTGGCAGAATAGTGCGGCCAAATTGCTCGTTTAGCACTTCACCCATCGCCAGATAAATAGCGCTGGCACCGCAAACCAGACCAACCCAGCCTGCGATATGGATAATGGCTTCGTTACCGGTGATATTGCCGACCGCCAGCAGAGCGAACAGTACGGTCAGGCTCAGGAAAACAAATTGCAGCGCGCGGGCGGCTTTCAGCGTACCGAAGAACATAAACAGCGTGAACACGCCCCACAGACCTAAATAAGCGCCGAGTAGCCGAGCGTCAGGCGCATCCGTCAGGCCCATTTTCGGCATCAGCAGGATAGCGACCAGCGTCAGCCAGAACGAACCGTAAGAGGTAAAGGCCGTTAAACCAAAGGTATTGCCTTTTTTATACTCCAGCAGACCGGCAAAAATTTGCGCGATACCGCCGTAGAAAATCCCCATCGCCAGAATAATACCGTCCAGGGCGAAAAAACCGGCATTGTGCAGGTTAAGCAGAATGGTGGTCATGCCGAAGCCCATCAGGCCCAGCGGTGCCGGATTAGCCAACTTAGTGTTGCCCATAATTCCTCAAAATCATCATAATTGAATGGTGAAATAGTTTCCCAGAATAACGAGTTCCGTATTCGGGGCGCGGCATAATAATCAGGGGGAAGAGGACTGTCTATGATCTAATAAGGGGGAAAAGAAAATATTTCCCCCAGTGAGGGCATTCACGCCTGAACGGCTGCCATCATTCGTCGCAGGCAGGCTATTTGCAACACCGCCGGAATAGTCACGCGATACGCGCTGCCGCTCATCGCTTTGACGCCGTTTAACGCCGCGCCGACCGGGCCGCCAAGACCTGCGCCGCGCAGCAATCCGTGGCCCAGGATGCTCATTGCGGCATGGGTACGTAAAATGCGGGTAAGCTGGGTGGAAAGCAGGTGGGAGACCCCTTTTGCCAGACTGCGATCTTTCATGAGCAGCGGCAGCAGTTCTTCCAGTTCAGAAACTTTGGCGTCTACGGCTTGCAGAAATTCCTGCTTATGCGCCGCGTCCATCTTCTGCCAGGTATGACGTAAAAAATGCTCCAGCAGTTGCTGTTCTATTTCAAACGTCGACATGCTTTTATCTGCTTTAAGTTTTAGCCGTTTTGCGACATCCAGCAGAATCGCGCGGTACTGTTTTCCGTGTCCGCGCAATTTGTTGGCGATACTGTCGCCGCCGTAATGCTGAAACTCGCCGGCAATGAGCTGCCAGTTACGGCGGTGTTGCTCCGGGTGACCTTCCATCGCTTTGAACAGCTCGTTATGACTAAGGACGCTCGACAAGCGAGCTTTGCCCTTTTCGTTATGCGTCAGCAAACGGGCGAAATCGGCGAGTTGTTCTTCGCTACAATGCTGAAGAAAGTCTAAATCCTCGTCGTGTAAATAGGTGACGTTCATTTTCAGTCTGGCTTTTGGAATAGAAATAACAGCGATTAATCGTCGCCAATGACTTTAAGTCTCGCCATATCGGAAGAATTTACCGTATGGCCTGAGAAGGTAATCTTTGATACGCAGCGTTTGTTGTCGTTATCGCTATTAATATTGATCCAGCCTGTTGTCTGGCCCTCTTTGATTGAGGAAGGGACGTTCAGGCTTTGGCTGGCGCTACGCGCAGTTTTAAAATAGACGGATGCGCCGCTAAGTTCGATGTCGCCGTGATCCGCCGTGAGTTGAATGCGCTTCACGATGCGGCAGACGGGAATTTTCAGCGTGAGATCGTTCGTTTCATTTCTGGGCATGGCAATAACACCCAGTATTTTATGGTCGTTCGCGTGCGCGACGCTACTTAACGCCAGGCCGAAAAGCAGGCCGGCGGAAATCGTTAACACAGATCGCATGGAATTTCTCTTTGACGGGTTCAATAAGCAATTACCGTCTATCATACTCTGCTCATGGCAACGATTCAGTTTTGTAATCTTTTCTTTTTATTACAATTTTTCTGTGAATGGTATTCGTTATTTAATTTATTTCATGAATGTTTGTCTGTCTGGTTTTCCATCGCGCCCTCTCGTCACTAAAAAATTTTTTCATCTCCCCCTTGATGACGTGGGTTACGACCCCATCTTGTAGTCAACCGCAGTGGTGAGTCTGAAAAAAAACGATTCAGGGTAGTTGAAACCGCACGTTTCGCCCTTATTACAGATTCACAACCACATGATGACCGAATTTTTAGTGGAGACGTTTAGATGGGTAAAATTATTGGTATCGACCTGGGTACTACCAACTCTTGTGTAGCGATTATGGATGGAACGCAGGCACGCGTGCTGGAGAACGCCGAGGGCGATCGCACTACGCCTTCTATCATTGCTTATACCCAGGATGGTGAAACTCTGGTTGGTCAGCCGGCTAAACGTCAGGCAGTGACAAACCCGCAAAACACCCTGTTTGCGATTAAACGCCTGATTGGCCGCCGCTTCCAGGACGAAGAAGTTCAACGTGACGTTTCTATCATGCCGTACAAAATCATCGGCGCCGACAACGGCGACGCATGGCTTGATGTGAAAGGTCAGAAAATGGCGCCGCCGCAGATTTCTGCCGAAGTGCTGAAGAAAATGAAGAAAACGGCTGAAGATTATCTGGGCGAACCGGTAACTGAAGCGGTTATCACCGTACCGGCTTACTTTAACGATGCGCAGCGTCAGGCTACCAAAGACGCTGGTCGTATCGCGGGGCTGGAAGTTAAACGTATCATCAACGAACCGACTGCCGCAGCGCTGGCTTACGGTCTGGATAAAGAAGTCGGCAACCGTACTATCGCGGTTTACGACCTCGGTGGTGGTACTTTCGATATCTCTATTATCGAAATCGACGAAGTTGATGGCGAAAAAACCTTTGAAGTTCTGGCAACCAACGGTGATACCCACCTGGGTGGTGAAGACTTCGATACCCGCCTGATCAACTACCTCGTTGACGAGTTTAAGAAAGATCAGGGCATTGACCTGCGTAACGATCCGCTGGCCATGCAGCGCCTGAAAGAAGCCGCAGAAAAAGCCAAAATCGAGCTGTCTTCTGCGCAGCAGACCGACGTGAACCTGCCGTACATTACCGCAGATGCCACCGGTCCGAAACACATGAACATCAAAGTGACTCGTGCAAAACTGGAAAGCCTGGTTGAAGATCTGGTGAACCGTTCTATCGAGCCGCTGAAAGTCGCACTGCAGGACGCTGGCCTGTCCGTGTCTGATATCAACGACGTGATCCTCGTTGGCGGTCAGACCCGTATGCCAATGGTGCAGAAAAAAGTGGCTGAGTTCTTTGGTAAAGAGCCGCGTAAAGACGTTAACCCGGACGAAGCTGTGGCTATCGGCGCAGCGGTACAGGGCGGCGTATTGACCGGTGATGTGAAAGACGTACTGCTGCTGGACGTTACCCCGCTGTCTCTGGGTATCGAAACGATGGGTGGCGTGATGACTCCGCTTATCACCAAAAACACCACCATCCCGACCAAGCACAGCCAGGTGTTCTCTACTGCGGAAGACAACCAGTCTGCGGTAACCATCCATGTGCTGCAGGGTGAGCGTAAACGTGCGTCTGATAACAAATCTCTGGGTCAGTTCAACCTGGATGGCATCAACCCGGCGCCGCGCGGTATGCCGCAGATCGAAGTCACCTTCGATATCGATGCTGACGGTATCCTGCACGTCTCCGCGAAAGATAAAAACAGCGGCAAAGAGCAGAAGATCACCATCAAGGCGTCTTCTGGTCTGAACGAGGAAGAAATTCAGAAAATGGTTCGCGATGCAGAAGCGAACGCTGAATCCGACCGTAAGTTCGAAGAGCTGGTTCAGACCCGTAACCAGGGTGACCATCTGCTGCACAGCACCCGTAAGCAGGTTGAAGAAGCAGGCGATAAACTGCCGGCTGATGACAAAACCGCTATCGAGTCTGCCCTGAGCGCGCTGGAAACTGCCCTGAAAGGCGAAGATAAAGCCGCTATCGAAGCGAAAATGCAGGAACTGGCGCAGGTTTCCCAGAAACTGATGGAAATCGCTCAGCAGCAACATGCGCAGCAGCAGGCTGGCTCCGCTGACGCTTCTGCAAACAACGCGAAAGATGACGACGTTGTCGACGCTGAGTTTGAAGAAGTAAAAGATAAAAAATAATCGCCCTTTGAACGGGTAATTACTGGCACGGGCGAAGAGGTTTCCTCTCCGCCCGTGTATGCATGTTAAGGGCAGATAAAAAGAGATGGCGAAAAGAGATTACTACGAGATTTTAGGCGTTTCCAAAACAGCGGAAGAGCGTGAAATCAAAAAGGCGTATAAGCGCCTGGCCATGAAATATCATCCGGACCGCAATCAGGGTGATAAAGAGGCCGAAGCTAAATTTAAAGAGATTAAAGAAGCCTATGAAGTGCTGACCGATGCGCAAAAACGCGCAGCCTACGATCAGTATGGTCACGCCGCGTTTGAACAAGGCGGTATGGGCGGCGGATTTGGCGGCGGCTTTAATGGCGGCGCTGATTTCAGTGATATCTTTGGTGACGTTTTTGGCGATATCTTTGGCGGCGGGCGTGGTCGCCAACGTGCGGCGCGTGGGGCTGATTTGCGTTATAACATGGATCTCACCCTGGAAGAAGCGGTGCGTGGCGTGACCAAAGAGATCCGTATTCCGACGCTGGAGGAGTGCGACGTTTGCCACGGCAGCGGGGCGAAAGCTGGCACGCAACCGCAAACCTGTCCGACCTGTCATGGTTCTGGTCAGGTACAGATGCGCCAGGGATTCTTTGCTGTACAGCAGACCTGCCCACACTGTCAGGGACGCGGTACGCTGATCAAAGATCCGTGCCATAAATGTCACGGTCATGGGCGTGTTGAAAAGAGTAAAACTCTGTCCGTTAAAATCCCGGCGGGCGTGGATACCGGCGATCGTATTCGTCTGGCAGGCGAGGGCGAAGCGGGCGAGCATGGCGCACCGGCAGGCGACTTGTACGTTCAGGTCCAGGTGAAACAACACCCTATTTTCGAGCGTGAAGGCAATAATCTTTATTGCGAAGTGCCGATCAACTTTGCGATGGCGGCGCTGGGCGGTGAAATTGAAGTGCCGACGTTAGATGGTCGCGTGATGCTGAAAGTACCGAGCGAAACACAAACGGGCAAGCTGTTCCGTATGCGCGGCAAAGGCGTGAAGTCCGTACGCGGTGGCGCGCAGGGTGATTTGCTGTGCCGTGTGGTGGTTGAAACGCCGGTCGGTCTGAGCGAAAAACAGAAGCAATTGCTAAAAGATCTTCAGGAAAGTTTTGGCGGCCCGACGGGAGAGAAAAACAGCCCGCGTTCAAAAAGCTTCTTTGACGGCGTGAAAAAATTCTTTGACGATTTGACTCACTAATCTTTTTCCCGTTGTATTTTTCTTCAGCCCGGGTGTATATCCGGGCTTTTTTCTGCCTGTACGCGCCCAGGCCTCTGTTAAACGCATCGTATCCTCTCATTTGTTGATATTTTGTTTTTACTGATAAACAAATTGATGTTAATCAGCAGTTTTGTATACGCTTATTCTTTAAAAAAACGTGATGTGATGACATTAATGATTGCTTTTTTAGATGCTGTGAATTGATTTATCTTGAGTATTATCTATATTGCTTTTTTTAGTTTCCGGAGGCAGACAGCGAATGGGATCGAAAGGTGCCAACAAGAGCTTTGATTATAATTTAATCAAAATTCTTGACGCTGTTATTTTGTCAGGAAATGCGGCTATGGCGGCAAAAAAGTTAGGCATTACACCGGCTGCCGTTTCTCTGGCGTTAAAGCGCCTGCAGAGTTATTACCCGGAAGAGCTGTTTAGCAGAGGGAAAGGCGGGCTCATCCCCACAGCTAAGGCTGTCGACATTCACCAAAATTTCAGTCAGGTGATGAAACTGGTGGATGATACATTTCTCTGTAATAGCAAAAAAGATGAAGCGTTCCAGATAACGTTATTAGGCAGTGATATTGTTGAAAGCTATTATCTTTCTCAGCTCTATAACAGCGATATATTTGACCGTATTTTGATAAATCATTTCACTGTCAGAAATATGAGTCGGGAGCATATCAGCGAACTTCTGTTTACTGCGCAAGGCGATCTGTTGATTAGTGCCGAACCTTTGCTGGAGTCCGGCATAGAGAATCAAATTATTGATAGTTTTAAATCATTTGTTTGTATCTGTAGCAGTAAACACATGCTGAGTACCCTCTCACAACTGTCGCTACATCATTTTTATTCTTCGCGTCATGCGTTATATCAGCCGGGGATGGGGGCTTCAGTGATATATCATGATAGCGAATTATTTAAGGATGAGCTTTACTATACTGGCAGGCGTATTGTCGGCTATCGCAGTGATTCGCTTAACGGTTTGATGAGCATGATCGAACGAACCTCATTGATTGCATTGATGCCTTTGAAATTAGCGCTTTTTTATAAAAATCATCGTAAATATGACATTAAATTTATTCAGCCTCCGCCCGAACTGGCTTTGAAGTCAGTTCAGGTCTATGCATCCTGGAATAAAAATAGTAGAAATATATCGACGATTAATGAGATGGTAAGTATGTTACAAACGCTTTCCTCCTTCCGTCGCTAATACACCTCATTTTTACGCTTTGATTTAATATGGTTTTAAATGATGTGCTTTGATTTTTACCCTTCTGACAGGGCGCTTACACTCCTTGTGTTAATTATTCATTTATAATGATTTCGGAGTGTTAAAATGTCTATTCCCAACCATGTGTCGACAACGGAAGTTGTGCTATTGGAGCTAGAGATCTTACTCACTATTATTTCGATTGGCGCGTGGGGAGGCTTTGTCAGCTATCTTTTACGCAAAGATAAGACAGAATATAATAGTTCTCATGAAAGTATTAAATATTGCTTAACGCAGATCGTGATTTCCTGCTTCACCAGTTTCTTGTTAAGCGCGATTGCGATCGAAAAAGAATGCAGTTTCAACATTGTTCTGTTGGCGGCAGGCTTAGGCGGTGTTTTCGCGAGTCCGATCTTAAAAATTCTTGGGCGGCGGATTAAAAAAATTATCGAAGGAAATAATTCAGATTAATTATCATTCGCAGTATCAGGCTCATCCGTGAGCCTTTTACGCGTCTTTTTTCAGCCGGGTCTAGGTCACTCTATTCTTGATCCAGCCATAAATAAATTGTTCGTTATTGTGGTTTTTCTCAGCAACGTTTAAGTAGTACGTGCCCTGACTGCAATTGAGGGCTTTCACCAAAACGGCTTCCCCTTCCTGGCCTCGCCAGGCCAAATAATGTTCGAGAGCGGCAAGCGTCCGCGGGCCAATATTGCCATCCACATGAATATCCGGGTAGCGTTTACCTTCGTGATTAAAGACGTTCAACCAGCGTTGCAGCCACGCGCTGGGGTGGTAAGCGCCTATGTTGACTGCCGCATCGCACAGCTCGAAGGAGACTGGCCACGATAGCGTCGAGATGACGTCAAAACCTGGTTTTATCCAGTAATCCTCTTCAAGAATCGCGTAGGCTTCAGCGTGGGTCAGATCCCGCATATCGCCAGCATATCCATGCGCTCGCGCCGTGGCTTCGGTAATGCCCCAATGGGTGGCGCCGCCTTTATCTTTAGGGTTAAATACGTAACCGCCTTCAAGCGCAATAATTCCATCTATAATTGGATTCATCTTCCCTTTCCTTCGCTTAGTGAATATGCAGGTACATGAGAGAACCTAACGTTACTGAAAATACGGTCGTCAGGGCGGCGATGGTTTGCCGTACAATCTGTTTTTTTCTTCCCTTTGTTTCGCTATCCGTCGCGATAATGGCGATATCACTATTCACTTTGAGACCTTGTCTTGGAATGGTAATAAAAAGATCGTTAATACCAAGCGCTTTAAGGTCACGTCTGATTAAATAGAGAATCTGCGTTAGATTTGCATCATTAACATAGTGGCTTCGACTTCCCCATAACGCAGTGGTTATTTTTTGTCGCTCGATAATCTCCAGATGAGCATTCTCGATGATGAAACTGAGGCATTTGGCTCTCATCGCAGTCATTTTAATAACCTGTGAATTTGAGACCGTCCTCAGTTCATATTTACCTTCATTGTAAATGCAGTTGCTATTAATGATATAAGTTTTCATAACGTCTTCCTTTAGAAATGTACATCCTGGTTGTCTGTGGTGACTATATTGTATGAGAAATGTCTTAATCCAATAAATGTCACTGGTTTTATTGTATTGTCATTGTCTATAGCGAGTGTAATCACATTATTTCATTGAAATTAAATGATATTTAATTACATGATAAATGATATTTACTATGCTCTCACCAGAACGGACTAAGCGGGCGCTGAGAGATGTTGTTTTCTCTTCGACAGACGGTGTTGTTAACCTCATTTTTATGATTTTTATATCATCTAAAAAGATGATGTTTTGTGATTAGCTATTTTTTATGCCTGTAACGATTATGGACCCCGCAGAACGAGCTGCGACAATTTTGAAACGTAAAAGGAAATTTGAAAATGGCTACAAGCAAACTGATTCAAGGCGATACAATTACTGAAACTACTCATGCAGCGAATGGTTTTGACCCTGCAACAAGCGATGATAAAATAAGCTATACTTCCGCTCGTGTTGCGAAACCGGTATACAATAAATATAAAAATTCCACGACTAAACCGAAGGTATTCGGTTATTACACCGACTGGTCACAGTATGACAGCCGTCTGCAAGGCAATATGTCCCAACCAGGCCGTGGTTATGATTTAACCAACGTTTCACCGACGGCTTATGACAAACTGATTTTCGGCTTTGTTGGCATCACCGGTTTCAGAAAAATTGATAAAGAAGACCGCGACGTCGTAGCAGAAGCGGCAGCACAGTGCGGCAAAGTGAAATATGAACCGACCTTCCTCGATCCGTGGGGTGATTTCCAGTCTTATATCAACCTGGGTTTTGAAACCAGCGGCTGGGATGTTGATCCGAAAACCGTGACCCAGGCTAACGCTAAAGGTATGCTGGGCGCGCTGCGTGATATGCAGGCAAAAGCGAAAGCCGCAGGTCACACGCTGGCGCTCTCCATGAGTATCGGCGGCTGGAGCATGAGTAACGGGTTCCACGAAACCGCCGCTTCTGACTCTTCTCGTAAAATCTTCGCCAAAGGCGTGGTGAAACTGTTCAAACAGTTCCCGATGTTCAGCGAAGTGGATATTGACTGGGAATACCCGAACGATGAAGGGGCGGGCAACCCGTTTGGTCCGGAAGATGGCGCTAACTACGCGCTGCTGATTGCCGAACTGCGTAAACAGCTGGATTCCGCGGGTCTGAGCAATGTGAAAATCTCTATTGCCGCTTCTGCTGTCACTACTATTTTTGACTATGCGAAAGTAAAAGATCTGATGGCTGCCGGCCTGTATGGCATCAACCTGATGACCTATGACTTCTTCGGTACGCCGTGGGCGGAGACGCTGGGCCACCACACTAACCGCAAAGCGCTGGAAGAGGGCGGCTGGGCTGTCGAAACTATCGTTGATCACCTGCTGGCGGAAGGTTTCTCCGCTGACCGTATCAACATCGGTTATGCCGGCTATACCCGTAACGCTCGTCAGGTAGAAATTGAATCCCTGTCGCCGCTGAAAGGTTCTTACAACCCAGGTTCAGGCCCTACTACCGGTTCCTTCGAATCCGGCACCAGCGAATGGTATGACGTCATTTATAGCTACCTGGATCTGGAAAACCAGAAAGGCCGTAACGGTTTCAACGTTTACACCGACCAGGTCGCTGATGCTGACTACCTGTATAGCCCGGAATCCAAACTGTTTTTATCCCTGGATACGCCGCGTACCGTCAAAGCAAAAGGTGAATATGCAGCGAAACTGGGCCTGGGCGGCGTGTTTACCTGGACTATCGATCAGGACAACGGCGTGCTGGTTAACGCCGTGCGTGAAGGTCTGGGTTATGAAATCGAATCTGAAGTTATCGATATGGAACCGTTCTACTTTGAAGGTATCAATGTAGAAAAAGATGAAGAGCAGAGCGACAGCGACGACGCGCAGAAGGTCAACCACGCGCCGAAAGCGGCGATTGAACTGCTGGTCGTAGGCGGATCTACGGTACAGCTGTCTGGAGCAGGTTCTTCTGATGAAGATAACGATGAGCTGTCCTTTAGCTGGGGCGTGCCTTCTCAAATCACTGTGGCAGACAAAACGGCTGAAATCATTGAGGTTGTGGTACCGGAAGTTAGCGAAAAAACAGCCTTCCAGTTCACCCTGTTTGTACGCGACTGCTACAACGAACCGTCCTCTCAGCAGCGCTTTGTTCTGACGGCTGTGCCTGCGCTATCTCAGGTTCAACCGGAACCGGAAGAGGAAGAGGAGATTATCGTTCCTGTACCGGACGAGGAAGAAGATACCACGCCGGCTGAGGATGATACGCCAGCAGATGACAAAACGTCACCTTACGCGCAGTGGGATGCTTCTACCGTTTATGGCGCAAACTGGGGTTCTTTCGAAATCGTTAGCTGGAAAGGCCATAACTATCAGGTGAAATGGTGGTCTATGGGCGACCAGCCTGACCTGAACTGCGGTGTCGGCGGTGCATGGACCGATCTTGGCGCTTACTAATACACGGCATTAAGCACGATGTATTGGGCTTCATGATTCAAGCCCCGGTTTACCGGGGCTTTTCTCCACCAGGGACAGAGGAAGAGCAGACCATGACCATTTCCATCCATGCCAGCGCATTTGACGTCAACAGCTGGTATCAAAAAATCACCTTAACCTTCATCAATGAGAGCGGTAATGCGGTCGATATGAACCATGCCGCAATATCGTTCACGGCTTCCGGGCACATCGATCCATGGGGAAATGGCGGCGGTACGCTCAAAGGGAACCTGCCGCTTACGCTGAATGAGAATTCGTATGGCACGCTGGAAACTAACAACATCATCATTAATAACAGCGATGCATTACTTCTTCAGCCGGGCGAACGCGGGACGCTCTCTTTCGGCCTCGCGGCGACGCAGGTGCCGGTAAAAATGTCCGCCATCACCTTGACGCTGGCGTCATCGTCATCCGAAGACGCAGAGTCTGAAACCCCATCCGATCAGGAGACGCCAGCGATACCCGCCGCAGACGAACAACCCGCCGAACCCGATGTGCCGGAAAAGGACAATGACCTTCAGGAACGCGGCCTTACGCTTAACGTTAGCGAGTTGAATACCGCGAGTTGGTATCAACGCGTCACCTTTACGCTGACCAACCTCTACGCTCAGGCGGTAGATCTCAATCAGCTTCAACTGAATTTTACGGCCAGCGCGCACCCCGATCCCTACAGTCCGTTTCAGGGAACAATGCTGGGGAATCAGGCCGTGACGCTGGCCAGCGATGGGGGATGGCCCATCGAGAAGAATACCATCACCATTAATCATGACGGCGCGCTGATGCTGGCGGCGGGGGATACCGCCGAATTACAGTGCTATCTGGCCGCCACGCAGATGCCAGTTGCCATCAGCGATTTGAGCGCGACGTTGGCCCATGACCCTGCCCGTCAGGGAAAAATTTGTGTTCATTTTCCTGCCATGACGCAGACCGTGGCGCTCAAACCGGCGATTGAGCTGCTGTTTCCTGCCGGCGAAACCCGGCGCTTTGTCGGTGAGTGGGGAGAGGTTCTGACAATAGGCGATCTTAGCGCAGGAACGTATCGGCTTACCGTACCGGTACTGGCGAATGATGAGATGCAAATCGCGCCAGTCGAGTCCTCTTTTACCGTTACGCTGCAATCCGGCGATGCCGCCGCGCAGGTCCAGGTATCCTGTCTGCCGATTGTCCGTTATGCCAGCGCGCGTCTGATGATTGACGCCCCTGCGCTTGGTAATGCGAAATTGACCGTTGATATCGCTGATACTACGCAAGCGGATGAGCGTACCGTCACGCTGATCGCCAACCAACCGCAGTTAATCACCCGGCTACTGGCGGGGCATCATTATACGGTCAATCTGCAGCCTGCGATGATTAATAACCGCTTTATATCGGCACCCATACAGCTTACGGGGTTTATCCCTGCTGCGGCGCAGGTTGCCGAGGTTGCTGTCGCTTACCAACAGTCAGCGCTCGACACGGCGAGTTTCGTGACGGTGGATGCCACTCTACTGGGCCTGCCCGATGGCGTCGCGCCGCAGCGTTATCTGTTCAGCAGCGGTAAATATCAGTACTCATTAATGCTGGAGAGCGGCAGCGATCGGCAGACGTTGGCATTACGCTTTGCGCCCGGGCTGTATGATGTTCAGACGGACGATATTTTCATCGACAGTGTGCCGTGGCGTTGTGAACAGGCCGGGCCGCTACGGTTGTTGCAAAAGGTCAACCATGTGGCGCTGGAGTTTCTGCCCGGCGTGACGCTACAGGTAAAAGGTTGGCCTGATTACCTTGCTCATGGCGGCGTGACGGTTAACGCGCCAGAGACGGTTTCTCTTTATCGCGATATACCGTTTAGCGCGTTGTTTAAATACGATGGTTTTGACGGCGGCGGCGATCCGGTCCCGGCCGCGGAGGTTGACGTGAACGGGGATGGTTTTCTGGATTACGCGACGTTACCGATCCATAAAACCGTTGCGCTGGTGCGCCAGATAGAAAAAGAAGCCGGGCGTAGCGTCATGCCGGTAATGGTCATTTATACCGCGAATGCCAGCGGCGGTAGCGCGCTGGCGGATTTACAGGATGCGCAAAAGCTACGTAACCATTTTGGTAACTTTATTACCCAGTGTCTGGCGGCGCAGTCATACAAAGATGAGGCGCATCCTGTCCCGGCCACCTTTGTGCTTAACCCGGATTTTCTCGGGGCGCTACAGCAAGGACCGTATGGCTATACCGTAGTACGGCAAAAAAACAGTGTGCCGGTGAATGCCCAACTGGCGGCGGCGATACAAGCATTACCGGCGATGGCTGGCTTTATCGTGCCTTCGTTGCCGACGTTTAGCGACGATCTCTACGGCTATATTCAGGCGGTGAACTATCTTGTTCGTCAGTTTGCCCCGGATGTGGCTTTTGGCTGGCAGACGAATGTCTGGGCGACAGGAACGGCGGACTGGGTGCTGCGCGATACCGCTGATCCGGTAGCTGAAGGGCAGGCGATCGCCGGATTTATTCATGAACTGGGCGTTTATAGTGGAGAATATGCGCCGGACTTTATTGCGTTTGATAAATTTGAGCGTGACTGTTTCAGTCCTGATGCGCTTGCCCACTATGGCTGGAATGCGACATGCTGGCTTAATTACCTGGCGATGGTCAAACAGGTGACGAAAGTGCTGCTGACGCCCGCCATGCTGTGGCAAATCCCTGGCGGCCATATGCCTACAGTAGAAGAGGGCGTCAGTAAGATCAGCCCTGCGCACTTTGCATCCGGCGGAACCTTTTTTATGGGTGACGCCCGCATTGGCAGCGATCCTGACACGCTCTCTTTGCAGCTACTCAATACGGCCTTAAATAGCGCGACTTACGGCGTCCCGACCGTCGGCGACTTTTTACGTAAAGATAAGGGGTATGACTGGGGCCAGATGCAGGCGCTGAACCTACCGGACTTTAACGTCTTTTCGATCTTATGGGGCGGTGGTTCTACTATCAGTATTACGACAATCCATTCTAACGGTGAAGACGGCGGCTGGCTGGCGGATAAAATGGTAGAGTATTATGCTGCTCCACGCTATTTCAGATAATATCACTGTTTATTTGCATTAATCTGGACTATTAGTTTGAGATTCGAAGGCGCGCTCTTTCGAATCTCTTTTCTTGCGCCCCCTGACCTCTCATTCTTTATGCGTAATTCGTTATTAATTTTCTGTAATCATTTTGTATTAAGAATTGTCTTAATCTTAAAAATATTGCGTATTAGTGCCTTGTGAATACAGAAATACTGCATAGCGATGTTATTTATTATTAATTTAAGTACTTTTTGAGAGGTTATACTGTGACGCTACATTGAGTAGACAACCGTTAATGAAAAAAATGATGAACGACGCTTTTGCTAAAGATAATAATGAGAATTCATTACACTCTTTTCTTTTTTCTCAGCAGGCTAAACCTCACGCGGCGATTGATGCCTTATTTTCGGCCTTGTTGCCATTTGGTCAACCGTTTACGCTGGGTATCGGCGATGAGTTTTATTTACAGGCAAACGATGAACACTACATTGTATTACTGGAGTCTGGAGTTGTTTCTTTCTGTCATAATGACAAACGACTCCATATATCTTCATCGTTTGCGCCATCGGTCGTGGGTATGGTTGACAGCTATGGCGCTACCTATAATGTCCCCGCGCGACCGGAACACTTTTTGCTCGCAGAAACGGTTTGTACCGGTAGATTTGTTAGCCTGCCGGATTTTATAAAAATCGCCGATGAATGTGATTTGTGGCACGACGTGGCCCGTTGTCTGGCTTACCGTCTGATGGTAATGAGCGCGCGCGATCGTGAATTAGTCGGCGTCGATTCTTATCTGAAAGTTCGGGCGCTGCTGACTGAAATATGGGCTTATCCACAGGCCTACCGGGAAAGCATTATCGTGTTGAATTTTATTCAACGGCGTACCGGGATATCGCGCAGTCGGACCATGAAGATTCTGTCTGAACTAAAAAAAGGCGGGTATATCCATATTGATAATGGGCGACTGACGGCGCTCGGAAAACTGCCAGTGGCGTATTAATGTACTATGCGCAACGATATATTTACATATCTCGTCTGAATTTGCCTGATATCGTTAATAAAATGTTTTATTGAAGGTTGTTATGAAGGCTATTTTTAAAAAGTCAATACGGCTAAAGGAGATAGGCCGAACGACTGGTGTAAAGTTAATATAAAACAAGAAGTTATGTCTGGTCCTATAAAACCAAATGTCGATGATTGCAACTTGCCGTTGGCTTGCTAATAATTAATAACATCGTTATCTCATTATAACGTAAAGATTAACTCACGACGTTGAGTGGCTGTTTTATTGCCTCTGACATTTATATCAGAACAAGAAGACACTTTTTTTCGCATAAGAAAAAGTCGTGATATTGCTGTGAAGAAATATCAGCAGCCGTTTCGTTAAAAAATCTGATTACCCTCATTTTTATATTTAAAAGGAGCTTGAATGAAAAAGCCTGTACTAGCATTAATGGTCTCTGCAATTGCCTTTGGCGGAATGTTGTCCACCGCGCAAGCGGATACTACAACCGTCACTGGCGGTACGGTAAATTTTGTCGGACAGGTCGTTGACGCCGCCTGTTCTGTTTCCGCTGACTCTGTCGATCAGACCGTGACATTAGGTCAGGTTCGCGCCAGTAAATTAACCGAGGCCGGTATGGTGGCGAATCAAAAAGAAGATTTCACCATTAAACTGGAAGACTGCGATACTCAGACCAGCCAGAATGCGGCGGTGATTTTTAATGGCCAACAGGACGCAAACCAGCCGGGGTCGCTGGCGAATACCGCTGGGGCAGGTTCGGCGACGAATGTGGCATTACAACTTTATGGACCAGATGGCCAGGCGCTGAATATCGGTGAATCGTCCAGTACTGTTACCTTGAACGATGGCGAAAACGTTATTCCGCTTAGCGTGGATTATATCGCTACCGGTACGGCGACTGCCGGTAATGTTACCGCGACGGCGACATTTAGCATGGTTTATTCCTGATTCCTTATCGGGATTTTTTTCTCGTCTGTTGGGAGGCGAGAAAGGGGCGTTACGCGCGTCACTGCGCGTAACAAACCGACGGCATCAGGATATTACGCAGATGAAAAAAAACGTACCGATTTTCCTTCGATTATTGCTACTGCTGTCGGCGGCCGGCCTGTCGTTTGCCGCGCAGGCGGGAGGCATTGCGCTGGGCGCGACCAGAGTGATTTATCCGCAGGGAAGTAAGCAAACCTCCTTGCCGATTATTAATTCTTCTGCCAGCAATGTTTTTTTAATTCAGTCATGGGTCGCCAATGCCGA
The DNA here is from genome assembly GCF_046550535.1 of Salmonella sp. SAL04213. Taxonomy (NCBI): domain Bacteria; kingdom Pseudomonadati; phylum Pseudomonadota; class Gammaproteobacteria; order Enterobacterales; family Enterobacteriaceae; genus Salmonella; species Salmonella sp. SAL04213. The sequence continues at coordinate 250,418 of NZ_JBGDXS010000003.1, forward strand.
TGGTTCACGCTCGACGGATTTTATCATTACGCCGCCTCTCTTTGTGATCCAGCCTAAAAAAGAAAATATATTACGTATTATGTATGTCGGGCCGTCATTACCGACCGATCGCGAAAGCGTATTTTATTTAAACAGTAAAGCGATACCCTCTGTCGATAAAAATAAATTGACCGGCAACTCCCTGCAAATTGCGACGCAAAGCGTGATTAAGCTATTTATTCGCCCGAAAAATCTGGCGGAGGCGCCAGCTCATGCCCCGTCGACGCTTCGCTGCCGTAACGAGCGCGGCCAGCTAACGATTACTAACCCTTCGCCGTACTACGTTTCGATGGTTGAACTGTACAGCGCGGGGAAAAAACTGCCGAATACTATGGTACCGCCGAAAGGCGCGATCACTCTCCCGGCGACGCCCGGCCAGGTATCTTTGCGCACGGTAAACGATTTTGGCGCAACGACGCCAGCACGCGTTTGTCCAGCTTCATGATGTTATGCGTAATCAGCTTTTCATGACGCGATATTACTCCAGCGTAGCTAAACCCGTATTAACCCCGCTGGCGTTGGCTATCGCACTGGCGCCTGCGCCGGGGTGGGCGGAAAACTATTTCAACCCGGCGTTTCTGTCTGACGACCCGTCTGCGGTGGCCGACTTATCGACCTTTTCCCGTAATGCCCAGGCGGCGGGGATGTATCGCGTTGACGTTTACCTGAACAATACGTTTCTCGCGACCAGAGACATTGCCTTCCAGGCGGTGAAGACGACGGGAAAAAGCGCGCCCACCGATGACAGCGGATTACGCGCCTGCCTGACGCCTGAAATGCTTAAAAATATGGGAGTAAACACCGGGGCGTTTCCACTGTTGGCGAAGGCGGCGGCGGGAAGTTGCCCGGATCTCGCCAGTGCGATACCGGCCGCCCGGACCCGCTTTGATTTTGCGCAGCAACGTCTCGACATTAGCATCCCGCAGGCGGCGATGGTTGCCAGCGCCAGAGGCTATATCCCACCGCAATACTGGGATGAAGGTATTAACGCGTTGCTATTGAATTACACCTTTACCGGCGCGAATAGTCAGGATCGGAGCCCAGGCGGCAGTGCGGAGAACAGCTATTTTCTTGGATTGAATAGCGGCCTTAATCTGGGGGCCTGGCGGTTACGCGACTACTCCACATGGAACGCGAATAGCGGCGATCAGAATAGCGACAGCGACTGGCAGCACATCAGTACTTATCTGGAACGTGATGTGGTCTTTTTGCAGGGAGAACTGACGGCAGGCGATAGTTATACCCCCTCCGCATTATTCGACAGCCTTCCTTTTCGCGGGCTACAACTGGCGTCTGACGACAATATGTTGCCAGACAGCATGAAGGGCTTCGCGCCGACCATTCACGGCATTGCCAGAAGCAACGCGCAAGTGACCATTCGGCAAAACGGCTACATCATCAATCAGCGCTATGTGCCGCCCGGGGCATTTACTATTAATGATCTCTATCCCACCGCCGCCAGCGGCGATTTGACTGTGGAAGTCAAAGAGTCCGACGGTTCTATTAATCGCTATAACGTGCCCTATTCCGCCGTGCCGATTCTACAACGAGAAGGGCGGTTGAAGTATGCGGCGACGGTGGCGGAGTATCGTAGCGATAGTAGTCAAAAAGAGAAGGTGAAATTCAGTCAGGCGACCTTGATATGGGGGTTGCCGCATGGTTTTACGCTGTATGGCGGAACACAACTTTCCAGTCATTATCACGCGCTGGCGATCGGCAGCGGCGCAAATCTGGGCGACTGGGGCGCGGTGTCGCTGGATGTCACCCAGGCTACCAGTACGCTGGCGGATAATAACACCTACCAGGGGCAATCGCTGCGTTTCCTGTATGCCAAATCGCTTGCACAGTCAGGAACCAATTTACAGCTTATGGGCTATCGCTATTCAACCTCGGGCTTTTACACGCTGGATGATACCACGTGGAAACGGATGAGCGGCTATGACGATGACAATCGGACTGACAGCGATAAAATCAGACCGGAATGGGCGGATTATTACAATCTTTATTATACCAGGAGGGGGAAAGTACAACTCGATATCAATCAACAGCTAGGCGGGTTGGGATCGCTTTTTATTACCGGCAGTCAGCAAAGTTACTGGCACACTGATGAAAAGGATTCTTTGTTGCAGGTGGGATACAGCGATACGCTGGCGGGTATTGCATGGAGCGTTTCTTACAACAATAACAAATCCGCAGGCGATGCGGAGCGCGATCAAATTTTCGCGCTGAATATCTCGGTGCCGCTAAGTCAATGGCTGCAACACGATGATGAGGTCACGCGCCATCACAATGTTTACGCTACCTTTAGCACCAGTACGGACAAACAGCATAACGTTACGCAGAATGCGGGCCTTAGCGGCACACTGTTGGACGAAAACAATCTTAGTTACAACATACAACAAGGCTATCAGAATCATGGTATTGGCGAAAGCGGCGCCGCCAGCCTGGAATACGATGGGGCGAAAGGTAACGCCAACATTGGCTATAACGTTAGCGATAACGGCGATTACCAGCAGGTGAATTATGGCCTGAGCGGCGGCCTGGTGGCGCACGCGCATGGAGTGACGCTAAGCCAGCCGTTAGGCAATACCAATATTTTGATTGCCGCGCCGGGCGCAGCCAATGTCGGCGTTGTCGACCAGCCGGGTATTCATACGGACGCGCGTGGCTATGCGGTGGTGCCGTATGCGACAACATATCGCCAAAACCGTATGGCGCTGGACGTTAACGCCATGGCGGATGATGTCGATATTGATGACGCGGTGACTCGCGTTGTGCCGACCGAAGGCGCGCTGGTTCTGGCCCGCTTTAAAGCGCGGGTCGGCGCGCGTGCCCTGGTAACGCTGAATCATAACGGTAAGCCTGTACCCTTTGGCGCAACGGTGACGGTGAATGATCGCCATGCGGAGGCGATTGTTGACGAGGCCGGGGAAGTCTATCTTTCCGGGTTGTCAGCGCAAGGCGTTCTGCACGTTCGCTGGGGGAACCTGCCGGATCAACAGTGCGTCGCGTCCTATCATCTCTCTTCCTCCCGTCAGATTCTGAGTCGACAACATGCGGAGTGTCATTAAATGAAAATACCTCTTTTATTTGCTCTGCTGGCGGGAAGTGTCGTATCGCAGTACGCCTTCGCAGACGTGTGTAAAAACGTTAACGGTGTACCTTCCAGTATTAATTACGATTTAACGACCACTCTGACGGCAGAACAAAACCAGGTGGGAAAGACGGTTCAACTGGAAAAAAGCCAGGAAGTTAATGTACAGGCGGTGTGTCCCGCCGGCGCGTCGACCTATAGCCAGACTTATCGCTCCTATGTGTCGCCATATCCGGTCGTAGAAACGAGCGGTAACTGGAAATATTTAAAGCTGGACCCGGACTATCTTGAAGGCGGAATGCGAATTGAGGATTCTTCGGCGGGCGATATCTATCCGCCAATGAACAATGTCCTGATGGGATATGATGAAAATGTGAAAGCGGGTCAACCGTTTTACGTTCGTGACTCAAATCTGGAGTTTCAACTCAAAATTGTTAAACCGTTCGTCGGCACGGTGAATATTAGTCCTAAGACTATGTTCAATGTTTATGTCATGACCGCCGCAGGCGATCCGCTGACAGATGTCGTATACAGCATTCTTTATAGTGGAACGGTGACCGTACCGCAAAGCTGTGAAATCAACGCCGGACAAACGATTCTGGTGAATTTCGGCGCATTATACAGCGGCAATTTCAACCATGCAGGCCAAAAGCCGGAGGGGGTACGAGCGAAAAAATTCAGCGTACCGGTAAAGTGCAGCGGCCTGGATTCGCAGGTCAATTTAACGATGCGTCTTATCGCTACGCCGGATAGCCACGTTCCCCAGGCTATCGCTTCGGATAATGCGGATGTCGGCGTAGTGGTCGAAACCGATGAAGGAAACGCGCTTATCCCCAATGATGCACAGAGCGTCGCGCCTTTTATCACCGATAGCGCCGGACGCGCGAACATCACATTGCAAGCCTACCCGGTAAGTACAACAGGCGAAACGCCTGCGGAAGGGGCGTTTACCGCACTGGCCAGCCTGCGAGTGGACTTTGACTAAATGAACAGATCACACTGCGCTCTTTTTGCCATGGGACTAATGCTGTGTCCGCAAATCAATGCCAGCGCTGACGACCTCGCTTATAACCTCGAATTTACCGGCACTATTGTGGCGCAAACCTGCGACATAGATATTTCCAGTCTCAGTCAAAGTATTGATTTAGGACAGTTTGCGGTTGGCGATTTTCCTTCGACAGGAACAACGACAAAATTTAAGCCCTTTAATATCAACCTCAAAAATTGTTCCCGAGGAATTGCCGGGGCGAAGATCTGGTTTACCGGCGAATCCGATCCGGACAATCCCGCGCTACTGGCGATAACCGATACCGGGATGGGAAGCGGAAACATGTTAGCAAGCGGGGTTGGGGTGGAAATTCTGAATGATGATCAGGATACCATCAGTATCAATAATGCCGACTCGGTGGTCTATCCGTTGAAAGCCGGACGCAACACGCTGTCTTTTTATATTCGCTATAAATCGACCCGGCCGACGGTCACGTCCGGGAACGCGACGGCGGTCATGTATTTCGATATGCAGTATGAATGAGGAGCCATCGTAATTATGCGTAACGATATCCTGTACGGCATCGGGATGCTGCTGGCGGCATCCGGCGTCCAGGCGCACGATGGCCGGGTCTATGTCTCCGGAACCATCACGGACAATACGTGTTCGCTCTCTCCAGGCTCGGAAAATATTAACGTGGCGATGGGCGCGGTTTCTCAACGGCAGTTTTATCGCGCAGGCGACGGTTCCGCATGGCAACCTTTTGCTATCGATTTACAGAACTGCGGCAGCACTGCCAGCGGCGTAACGGTCAGTTTTAGCGGTGCGGCGGACAGTCGTAATACGGATTTATTGGCGCTTACCGCAGGGGAAAGCGACGCTTCAGGCATTGGGATTGCGCTTTATGATCAAAATAAAACCTTAATCCCACTGGGGCAGGAGAGTGATGTGGTGACGCTCAGTCCGGGCCAGGCGTCGGCACATCTGCAATTTTATGCGCGTTATCTTGCCGATGGCGGCGCGGTAACGCCCGGGGACGCCAATGCCTCCGCAACCTTCATTCTTGCCTATGAATAAGTTCTTTTTACGCTGCGCGATATATTGGTGCTTGCTTCCCATATCATGGGCGCAGGCTGGCGTGGTAATTGGCGGTACTCGCTTTATCTATCATGCGGGCGCCCCGGCATTAAGCGTACCGGTAAGTAACCATTCAGAAGCGTCCTGGTTAATTGATACGCATATTTTACCTGGTGGCCGCTGGCCTGGAACCAAAAACGAAGGAAATATCACGCCCTTCGTGGTCACGCCGCCATTATTTATGCTTTCAGCGCGCCAGGAAAACTCAATGCGGGTGGTTTATACCGGCGGACCGCTACCCGCCGACAGGGAAAGTCTGTTTACCTTGAGTATCGCCGCCATTCCCTCCGGTAAACCGGAGGCGAACCGTGTACAAATGGCGTTTCGTTCGGCTTTAAAATTGCTCTATCGCCCTGAGGGACTCGCCGGCAATCCGCAGCAGGCCTACCGGCATCTGATCTGGTCGCTTACCCCCGATGGCGCGACGGTACGCAATCCGACACCCTATTACGTTACGCTCTTTTTATTACGCGCTAACGAGCGCGCCCAGGACAACGCCGGGGTCGTGGCTCCCTTTGCAACGCGTCAAACGGACTGGTGCCGGCACACGGTTCGCTGCACTGTGCGCTGGCAAAGTATTAATGACTATGGGCGGGTAATGCCAGCGCAAACCGTGGATCTGACGCGTATTCATTAACCTATTTTTCAGGCGTCTCCCGATAGCGGGAGGCTTTCCGATCTTATCGAACGAGACTTTTATTATGTATTATCACGCGTTAAAACTTTCCCGACTGGCGATGTTGACGTTGGCAGGCGTTGCCGTATCCGCCTCGGCAATCGCCGCCGATTCTGCCCCGACGTCGCAAATTGGCCCGACGGCGGAAGCCTACATCGTCAGTCATCCGGATAAAGTGGGAGAGGTAGTGGCAACGTATTTGGCCGAGCATCCGGAATTTTTGGTCGCCGCCAGCGAGACGTTGCATCAGCGTCAGCAGATTGCGCAACAACAGGCGTATGTTCAACTGGCATTACAGTATCGTGCTGAGTTGCTCAGTAGCAGCAGTCCTTCCGTTGGGCCCAACGAGGCAAAAGCGGCGGTGGTGATGTTCTTTGATTACCAGTGCTCGTGGTGCAGCAAAATGGCGCCTGTGGTCGAAAACCTGATTAAGGCGAACCCGGATACTCGGTTTATTTTCAAAGAGTTTCCTATTTTTTCCTCCCGCTGGCCAGTATCCGGACTGGCGGCCAGAGTCGGCGAACAGGTATGGCTTACCCAGGGCGGGGCGAAATATCTCGACTGGCATAATGCGCTTTATGCCACAGGGAAGGTGGAAGGCGCGTTAACGGAACACGATGTCTACACCCTGGCGCAACATTATCTAACGCCGACGCAGCTGGCCGCCGTAACAGAAGCGCAAAGCAGTGGTGCAGTACATGATGCGCTCCTCACTAACCAGGCACTGGCGCAGCATATGGACTTTAGCGGCACGCCTGCTTTTGTCGTCATGCCTCAGACGCAAAACGGTGATGTAAAACGGGTGACCGTGATCCCGGGAAGCACGACTCAGGATATGTTGCAAATGGCGATTCAGAAAGCGAAGGGGTGATATTCGCTCAGAGGAGAACGCACAGGAGTGAAAGTAAAATGAAGTCTATGCGTTGCGTCATACCGGTGATTTTACTTTCCTTTATCGTTCATGAAGGGACAGCGAAACCGACCGCTCAGATTCATTTTATGGGATCGGTTGTTGAGGCCGGCTGCTGGAATGACGTGGGAACCTTAGAAATTCAATGCCATAATAAAGAGGGAGTTGAACGTTATATTATTGTCGAGAATATTATCACGCCGATATCGTCTCCTCATGCAACGGTAAAACGAGATTATTTGGATGAAGATAAGCAATTAACAGTTCTACGCATTGTCTATGACTGAACCGCGTAGCAGACCGCAGATGGTGTCCCGTCAGTGTCGTGTGAGGATATTATGAAAAATGTTCTCACCTTCCCGGGACACGGTCTACAGACTTTATCTTCAGATAAACGGTGCTAAAAAGAAAAGCACGATCAATAAAAAAAGAGTGGGAATACCAATGGATATAATTTTATTACATCGGTGAGTATGATGTTGAATAGCTTGTGGCGGTATGTCAGCAGCGTCAATGATAAATCTTTCATCGATTTTTATCCCCTGCCTGGGGAGCGTAACGAACAGTTCGAAAAGCCCGATTTGTTGTAAATCTCGTCGCAGCAGATAAAGAAGTTGCGTCAAATTAGCATCGCTAACAAATTGACTTCGCTCTCCCCAAACTGCGTACGCGACACCTTCACGGATAATCAATTCCTGATGTGCGTTTTCTATTAAATAGCTCAGGCACCAGGCCCGCATAAATGTCATTTTGAACGCTGCATTGCTGCGCAAGGACGTGATTTCCCTTAATGATTCATTGTAAATAAACTCATTATTTATTTTATGCTGTCTCATGATTACTCCATTTGTGCTTTCAGGCCATGACATCCCACTTGTTCCGTATAGTCAGCATCGTTGCAACGTGTCCGCTATGCTATGAGCAAGGATAGGTTGGGGCGACAGGCCTGAAAAATCAACTGTCATTAAATTGGCTAAATTGTTTAAGTGAAATAAATGTTATTGTTTTTGTGTTCTTTCTATAAGCATGTTGATTCTGTTTTATCAATATTTAATGGGTATGCATATAACGCGTCGTTTAAGGATTCTCAAACCATGTTTTTGAGCGGTAAATAATATGTATGTCATTATTTTTTATTCAGTTGATGAGAATTGTCTGTTGTGATTCATTAATTTGAAAATGCGGTTAGTTACAAAAAAGGATATAAAAATAATATTTTGCCACCGTTTATGATTAATTTTATTAAGTGGTGCTATGATTTTAGGTTAAGCATTTTTTATGTGCTTGAATGATAATTTATGTTATCTGGTGTAACTTTTATTTCGGCCTATTGGTCGGTCTTATGGATGCTATAGGATATAGGTAAAAAGAACTAAATAAATATTCGATGATGACTTGCTTTCTCAGGATGAAATTTTATGAGTAGATGGCGATATAAAATATTTTTATGATTTTTTTTGTTATGGCGTTATACATGATAACTATGCTGAACATCTTCGGAATATTACGTTGGACGGGCAGAGAAATTGCCTCTGCATTGCAGAAGTCTCATAACGTATAGTCTGGAGAGCATTATGTACGTAAACCAACAGTCCTCACTCGCCATGCCTGCACCAAGAGCGCCGATGAATCAGAAAATTGATACCGATAACGCGATGGTGCAAAACCATAACGCCATATACCAACAGCTCCTCGACCAAATTCGTGATGACAATACATATACACATGCCGTTATTACCTTAATCCTTATGGCACCGCGCCGTTAAGCCTTTATCCTGGTGTCTGAGTTGAAAGCAGCGAACCGGGTATCGTGGAGTTTCTGGTTTTTGACAACGGTAATTACCGTTTCCGCGAAGATAATATCAATCTGCCGCCACCGGGTAACGACCGCATGAGAGTTGTTTTATTTACTGATGTCGTCAACACGCATGGTGTGATCCGGAACGATGTTATTGATATGTTCCATATAATCAGCAATTGCCTGCGAGGTTTACAGCCCTTTAATGTCTTTGACATTTTTACCTTTCGTGAAGTCAAATCCGCCACGGCCTTTACCGATAAAGGAGTCAGCGCGACGGTACTGAATATCTTGTCTGCGACCTGTTTACCTTTGATATCAAATTCGACAATACGCTGTCCCAGCGGTTTTGTGTTGTAGTGTTTGAATTTGGCCGTTTTCGACACATGCAGCATGCCGTTCTTCGGATCGGCTGCCTGAGACATCATCGCCTTCAGATCTTTACCGCTAATTTCCACGTTCATTACGTCGTTAGTAAAAGGATACATACTCAGAACATCGCCGAGCAGGTAATCATCGTCATATCAATAATGGTGTGATGGAGGGCACCGTTGTTGTGATGGCTGTGCTGGCAGGTTTTCAGGTATTGCTTACAGCGATAGAGTTGCACTCCTGAGGGGGAAATGACCGTTTCGGATCACCCCCTGCGTTACGGAACAGCGGGGCAAATCACATCAATCTTTGCTATCAGTTATCCAAAAGGTAAAGCTTAGTACAACACTAAATCTGCGGTATGACCTAAAAAGATGAAGTGCTGATTTAATAATAAACATTGAGTTATTTTTTATAAAAAAACATTTCTCGACACATTATTTTTAAATACTTTTATCCTGCGTGATGTGAGATTTATATCACTATTCTATAACTAGATTTGGTTAAACTTCGACACCGGAGTAAAACATATTCATTGATGAATAAAATATAACTATGGGAAATATATTCAATGTCTCTGATAAAGCGAACAGTATTATTTAGTCTCTTACTTACAATATCTACTGTTTTTAGCCATTCTGTACATGCACTGGAATATAAGAATTCATTTGGATCAATTAATGCCGGTTATGCTGACTGGAATAGTGGATTCGTCAATGTACATCGTGGGGAGGTGTGGAAAGTAACTGCTGACTTTGGTGTCAATTTCAAAGAGGCAGAATTCTATTCATTTATTGAAAGCAACGTGTTAAATCACGCTGTTGCTGGAAGAAATCATACTGTTTCTGCCATGACTCATGTACGACTCTTTGATTCAGATTATACTTTCTTCGGTAAGATATATGGTCAATGGGATAACTCATGGGGCGATGACCTCGATATGTTTTATGGAGCGGGGTATTTAGGTTGGAGCGGGAGTTGGGGGTTCTTCAAACCCTATATTGGTCTGCATAATCAATCTGGTGATTATGTCTCGCAGAAATATGGGCAGACAAGCGGCTGGAATGGCTATGTTATTGGCTGGACTGCAGCCTATAATTTTAATTTATTTGGTGAAGATTTTGTTTTATCTGACTGGAATGAAATCGAACTAGATAGAAATGACGCTTATACGGAGCAGCAATTCGGTCGAAATGGATTAAATGGTGGATTAACACTGGCATGGAAATTTTATCCCCGCTGGAAAGCTACTGTGACATATCGTTATTTCGCGAACAAACTAGGTTATGACGGATATGGAGACCAGATGATTTATATGGTCGGATATTCATTTTAAATAAAATCAAAGGAGTTGAAATGAAAAAAACAGTCATTGCCAGCATGATTGGACTGGCGCTTTGTGCGACAAGTACGTTATCTGTCGTGCACGCGGCTGCCGAAAAACGCCCGAACTTAGTTTTTATTGTGGCAGATGATCTTGGCTATGGTGATTTGGCGACTTACGGTCACCAGATAGTGAAAACCCCGAATATTGACCGCCTGGCGAAAGAAGGGGTCAAATTCACTGAATACTATGCGCCGGCTCCTTTGTGTTCTCCTTCCCGCGCCGGGATGTTAACAGGCCGTATGCCCTTCCGCACCGGTGTACGCTCCTGGATCCCTGAAGGTACTAATGTTTCTATTGGACGTAACGAATTGACCATAGCCAATCTGCTGAAACAGCAGGGTTACGATACCGCGATGATGGGTAAACTGCATCTCAACGCCGGGGGCGATCGTACCGATCAGCCGCAGCCGAAAGAGTTAGGTTTTGATTACTCGCTGGTGAACCCGGCTGGCTTTGTGACCGATGCTACGCTGGATAATGCCAAAGAGCGCCCGCGTTACGGCGTCGTCCACCCAACCGGCTGGATGCGTAACGGCAAACATATTGATCGTGCCGATAGCATCAGCGGCGAATTTGTCAGTTCTGAAGTGGTGAACTGGCTAGATAACAAGAAAGACGACAAACCGTTCTTCTTATACGTTGCCTTTACGGAAGTTCACAGCCCACTGGCCTCGCCGAAAAAATACCTCGATATGTATTCACAATACATGAGCGAATACCAGAAGCAGCATCCCGATCTGTTCTACGGCGACTGGGCGGATAAACCGTGGCGCGGTACCGGTGAATATTACGCCAATATCAGCTATATGGATGCGCAAGTCGGTAAAGTACTGGATAAAATTAAAGCGATGGGGGAAGAAGATAATACCATTGTCATCTTCACCAGTGATAACGGCCCGGTGACGCGTGAAGCGCGTAAAGTCTACGAGCTGAACCTCGCAGGCGAGACTGACGGTCTGCGCGGACGTAAAGATAACCTGTGGGAAGGCGGTATTCGCGTTCCGGCAATTATCAAATACGGTAAACACATTCCACAGGGCGTCGTTACCGATACGCCTGTGTATGGTCTGGACTGGATGCCGACGCTGGCGAACATGATGGATTTCAAACTGCCTACTGATCGTACATACGACGGGCAATCGCTGGTTCCGCTGTTGGAGCAGAAAACGTTAAAACGTAATAAGCCGCTGATCTTCGGTATTGATATGCCGTTCCAGGATGATCCGACCGATGAATGGGCGATCCGCGACGGTGACTGGAAAATGATCATCGATCGTGAAAATAAACCTAAATACCTCTATAACCTGAAAAAAGATCGGTTCGAAACGCTGAACCAAATTGGCAAACAGCCTGAAATTGAAAAACAGCTGTATGGCAAGTTCCTGAAAATGAAACAGGACATCGATAACGACTCGTTAATGAAAGCCCGTGGCGACAAACCAACGCCGGTGACCTGGGGCTAAAAGGATAATTATAAAAAATTAAGTATGCCACTTAGGGCTCTGCCCGCCTGATTCAGCGCCCTCGTGCTGAGTCAGGTTCTTTTATTTTAGGGATACGGAAAATATGCAACGGAAAAGCTGTCAGGTAATGATCAAACCGACCGGGTCGGTGTGTAATCTTGATTGTAAATATTGCTTCTATCTGGAAAAGGAAATGCTCTATCCCGATAGAAAAAACCATTACAAGATGACGGAAGAAACGCTGGCGTTGTTTGTGCAACAGCATATTGCGGCGCAGGACGTGGATGAAGTGATTTTTGCGTGGCAGGGTGGGGAACCGACGCTGATGGGGCTGCCATTTTACCGCCAGGCTGTAGCGCTCCAGCAACGTTATGCTAATGGAAAAGCCATCGTTAATACTTTTCAGACCAATGGCATTCTGATTGATGATGAATGGGCGAGATTCTTCAGGGCGCATGACTTTCTGGTTGGTATTTCGATTGATGGCGATGCGGCGCTGCACGACGAATGGCGAGTAACTCGCGCAGGGCAACCTACCCATCATAAAGTTGAACAGGCGATAAAATGCCTGGCGAGTCATGGCGTTGAATTTAATACTCTCACGGTGGTGAGTCAGAGCAATATGCTGCACCCGCAGCGGGTTTATGCGTATCTGAAATCTATCGGCAGCCGCTATATGCAGTTTATTCCGCTAGTGGAAAGAGCGGCAAATAAAGACGGAATGCTGGCGCATCCGCAGGACGAGCAAACCGCAGTAACCCCCTGGTCAGTGGACGGATTACAGTTTGGAAAGTTCCTGAATGCCATTTTTGATATCTGGATCCGCGAAGATATTGGTGATATCGGCATTCAACTCTTTGAACAAACGCTGGCGGCATGGTGTGGACTCCCCCCTCAGGTTTGCGTTTTTGCGCCCGTTTGCGGTAGCGCTTTTGCAATGGAAATGAATGGCGATGTGTATAACTGCGATCATTTCGTTTACCCGCAATATAAGCTCGGCAATATTAACGACACGCCGCTGCGTCAGATGAATAATAGCGCGCAAAACCAGCAGTTTGGTCTCGATAAAAGCCGCACGATGGCGCAGGAATGCCATACCTGCCCGTGGCAATTCGCCTGTTATGGCGGTTGCCCTAAACACCGCTTTTTGCCTTCGGCTTGCGGACCGATGAAGCAAAACTATCTTTGTGCCGGCTATCAGTGCTTTTTCTCTCATACCGCGCCAATGATGAAAGCGATGAAAACCCTTTACGTAAATAACCTGTCACCGGCGGAGATCCGGTCTGTTTTTTTTAAGTAATGCTCAAGGAGGAACGCATGTTTGCCAATATTAATGTGGACTGCTGTAAAACGCCGGGATGTAAAAATCTGGGCGTGTTGAACAGTCCGGATTATGTCCGCCAGGGAAAAGATGTTCTTTGTCGGGAATGTGGTTTCCTGTTTCCTGTTATTTCCGCTGGGGCGTTAAATCTTTTTCGCCACACGGTAAACCGGGGATGGAAAGGCCTGGTCAAACAGTGTCCTGCCTGCGGCAGCACCTCATTAAAGAAATACGGCTTCTCGACTCAGGGCGAACACCGCATGGCGTGTAGTCAGTGTCGGAAAACGTTCATCGTCCCCGAAAAGGCAAAAAGCGATTGCCGACAGGACGAGCTGGCAACCCTAATTGAGGAAGGGACGTCGCTTGCCGGGATCCGCTCACAGCTGAAATTAGACAGCACAGGCCTTAACCGGGCGCTGTTTAAACTATCCCGTAATGCAAACCTTGCCGAGCGATGCCAGCAGTTTCCGGCCTTCGATATCGCACTCAGCACCCGCGCTTTCCGGGTGAACTATAACGGTGGAGACAGCAGCCTGTATGTTCTGGTGACGGCAGAAGAACAAAGCGGAAGGGTGGTGGCGATTTCGTCAAATTATTCAGCACAGCCGCTGGATAAAGCCTGGCAGTATCAGTCGTATTATGAAGAACGGCTACCTCCGGGAACGCTGGCGCATATGGTGCAACGTAAGGAAGCGATTACAGCGCGCCGCGAAACTTTATTTGATATCGATTACGGCCCGGCCTCGTTATATAAGAATGACTCCGGAATGATCGTAAAGCCGGTGTTGCCTGCCTACCGCCATTTTGAACTGGTGCGGATGCTGACGGACGAACGCTCCTTAAACGTTCAGCATTACCTCGATCATGAATGCTTTATTCTGGGGGGATGCATGATGGCGAATATGCCGCATGTCCATCAGGGCCGTTGCCATATTTCATTTGTCAAAGAACGCGGTACGACGCCGCTGCAAAAAGATATTCCGCCACGCCTGTTTTTAAGCGGCGGTATCCGTAACAATGTCTGGCGTACTTTTTCTACCCGCGATTATGCTATGGCGGTGTGTAATCTCACCGGTAATAAAAAAATTACCCAGCAACGTTATGCTACGTTACAAGGCGCGACGGCGTTCATTAATTATCTGTATGCGCATCCTTTTTTGGCGCAGCTTAATCGTCTGTCACCGGCAAATGTGACGGCAACGCTGGATTATCTGAAGTATGAATATAATCAATCCCGTAAGGTCGGATAACGCATCGCATGCCGTGTGATAGAGCTGAGTCGATGGCTTTTGATTATCAGCCCAACCCTCTCCAGCGTATCTATTTCGTTGTTCCAGCAAGGAACGACAACGATATACTGGAGAGAGCATGGGGCCGTTCAAACATCAAAAGAATACGCTTCCTGCCCCGTGTCTTGCCGTCAATCAGAGGCTTGATAAGCAAAATGCGATGGTGCTCAACCATACGGCGATTTATGAGCACAGCCTCAGCCAGATCACAGAAAGTAATACAGTACAAAATGCGCTGATTATTCTTAATCCGCTTATGGCCGCGCCATCTCTTGCCAGCCTGGCGAGAGCGATATTATCGATCCGCAGGCGGGCAGCGAGGCGATGGGGCTGCTAATTTTACAGGAGATTGCGCCTACGGAGAAAACCGTGCTTTTTGAAGCGACCATGACGTCAGGTTACTACAAAAACGCGGAAACGAACGGGGAAGGCTATCGCTACGATATTACCAGTTTCCGGGTGTATAAAATGGATCTGTACGCGTAGCGGTCTATCATCAATGACTGACTGCACTAAAAAGGTCCGGCGTAAGTCGGACTTCATTTCGTAAAAAACGAGCTATTCATCATATATAATCTAATTTTAACGATGAGTCAGGCGAGGTAAGATAGTAGATTCGAAGAATTCACCTGATTGAGAGAATAAAAAGTGAAACATCTGCACCGATTTTTTAGCAGCGATGCCTCTGGGGGCATCATTCTCATCATCGCCGCTGCGCTGGCTATGCTGATGGCCAATATGGGCGCGACCAGTGGATGGTATCATGATTTTCTGGAGACGCCGGTTCAGCTACGGGTTGGGGCGCTTGAAATCAACAAAAACATGCTGTTGTGGATCAACGATGCGCTGATGGCCGTGTTTTTCCTGTTGATTGGCCTGGAAGTTAAGCGCGAACTGATGCAAGGCTCGTTAGCCAGTCTACGCCAGGCTGCTTTTCCGGTGATTGCCGCCATCGGCGGGATGATTGTACCGGCATTGCTCTATCTGGCCTTTAACTACTCCGATCCGGTCACTCGCGAGGGCTGGGCTATTCCTGCCGCGACGGATATCGCCTTTGCGCTGGGCGTGTTGGCGCTGTTGGGCAGCCGGGTTCCGCTGGCGCTGAAAATATTCCTGATGGCGCTGGCGATCATCGATGATCTCGGCGCCATCGTTATTATCGCACTGTTTTATACCAGCGATCTTTCTATCGTCTCGCTGGGCGTGGCGGCGTTCGCGATTGCCGTGCTGGCGCTGCTGAACCTGTGCGGCGTCAGACGGACAGGGGTATATATTCTGGTCGGGGCAGTGCTGTGGACGGCGGTACTGAAGTCCGGCGTTCACGCGACGCTGGCAGGCGTCATTGTCGGTTTCTTTATTCCGCTGAAAGAAAAACACGGTCGCTCGCCGGCCAAGCGTCTGGAGCATGTTCTGCACCCGTGGGTCGCGTACCTGATCCTGCCGCTCTTCGCTTTTGCGAATGCCGGCGTTTCTCTTCAGGGCGTCACGATTGACGGTCTGACCTCCATGCTGCCGTTGGGAATTATTGCCGGTCTGCTGATTGGTAAGCCGCTGGGGATTAGCCTGTTTTGCTGGCTGGCGCTGCGTTTCAAGCTGGCGCATCTGCCGCAGGGGACCACTTATCAGCAAATCATGGCGGTCGGCATTTTGTGTGGCATTGGCTTTACGATGTCCATCTTTATCGCCAGCCTGGCATTTGGCAATGTCGATCCGGAACTTATTAACTGGGCGAAATTGGGCATTTTGATTGGTTCATTGCTCTCCGCAGTGGTGGGGTATAGCTGGTTGCGCGCGCGTTTGAACGCGCCGGCATAACCAGTACGAAGGAAAGGGGGAGCGATGTATCGCTCCCTTGCGACATTGAACAGGGAGAGGAATGAGCATGTCTCATATTAACTACAACCATCTTTATTACTTCTGGCATGTCTATAAAGAAGGTTCTGTCGTGGGTGCCGCAGAGGCGCTTTTTCTGACGCCGCAAACCATTACTGGTCAAATTAAAGCCCTGGAAGAGCGTTTACAGGGGAAGCTATTTAAACGTAAGGGACGCGGTCTTGAACCCAGCGAACTGGGCGAGCTGGTTTTTCGCTATGCGGACAAAATGTTTACGCTAAGCCAGGAGATGCTGGATATCGTCAATTACCGCAAAGAATCAAACCTGTTGTTTGATGTCGGCGTCGCCGATGCTTTATCCAAGCGTCTGGTCAGCAGCGTTCTGGATGCGGCGGTGGTGGTAGACGAACCCATACATCTGCGTTGCTTCGAGTCGACGCACGAAATGTTGCTCGAACAGCTCAGCCAGCACAAGCTGGATATGATTATCTCCGACTGCCCGATAGATTCCACGCAGCAGGAGGGGCTATTCTCAGTCAAAATCGGCGAATGCAGCGTCAGTTTCTGGTGTACGAATCCGCTTCCTGAAAAAGCGTTCCCTGCCTGCCTGGAAGAGCGACGGTTGCTGGTGCCGGGACGGCGCTCAATGCTGGGGCGTAAATTGTTGAACTGGTTTAATTCGCAGGGGTTGCAGGTTGAGATCCTCGGTGAATTTGATGACGCGGCCTTAATGAAGGCGTTTGGCGCGACGCACGATGCGATTTTTGTGGCGCCGAGCCTTTATTCGCTGGATTTTTATGCCGATGAGTCGGTAATAGAGATTGGGCGCGTGGAGAATGTCATGGAAGAATATCATGCGATTTTTGCCGAGAGAATGATCCAGCATCCGGCGGTGCAGCGTATTTGCAATGCGGATTACTCGGCATTGTTTAAACTACAGTAGACGTACCTACCGTAATACTTCCGGCTGCGGAACTAGCCCGCAGCCGGAATCATTCTACAAGTTCAGTAGGCTACGGTACTGCCCACCTTCGCGGATAAACACCGGAATTCTGTTCAGTGGCGTAGCGTACTGCAGCGTCTGCCCTCCTGAATAGCTTTCACCGGTCGCAAGATCCGTCCATGTTTCCCCTTCTGGTAGCCAGACATTACGTTCGCGCATACCTTCATGCATGACGGGGGCGATCAGCAGGTCAGGACCAAAACAATACTGGTCGGTGATTGCCCAACTTGTTTCCTGTTCGGGGAATTCAAAGAACAGGGGGCGCATCACTGGCGTATTGTGCTTATGGGTTTCCTCCATCAGCGCTTTGATATAGGGCTTGAGTTTTTCTCGCAACGCCAGGCAACCTGTCAGTACCTCGCATACTTCCTCACCGTAGCTCCAGACCTCGTTCGGCGCACCTGTAGGGCACTGGGCGATACCATCCCGGTATGGTTGTGCGGGTAAAATCTGCGGATCGCGGTTGCCGTGCAGACGCATCACCGGGCTAAAGACGCCCCACTGGAACCAGCGAATCAGCAATTCATGGAATTTCGGGTCGTGAATATTACCGCCATGAAAACCGCCGATATCCGTCGTCCACCACGGTATCCCCGCGATTCCCATATTGAGTCCGGCGGCAAACTGGTTGCGTAGCGATCTAAACGAGGAGTGAATATCCCCTGACCAGACCAGTGCGCCGAACTTCTGACTGCCGGCCCAGGCGCAGCGTAGCAGGTTGATAACCTGGTCTTCGCCATCGGCTTTCATGCCGTCAAAAAAGGTTTTAGCGTACATACGTGGGTAGATATTGCCCACTTCCAGTACCGGCCCTGCATGGTAGCGATAGTTGTCGTAGTCGTAAACGCTGAACTCAGGTTCGGCTTCATCTAACCAGAATAACTTCACGCCTTTATCGTAATAGTTGCGTTTGGCTTTGCCCCAGACGTAGTCGCGCGCGCCCGGATGAGTCGCATCAAAGTAAGTGGTATTGCCGAGGAAATCCATATTGATCGGCAAGCCACGTTCCGTTTGTACCAGCCAGCCGTTTTCGCGCATCTCCCGATAGCTTTCGGTACGGTTATCCACCGTCGGCCAGACGGAGACCATCAGCTCAATTCCCAGCGATTTCAGCTCGGCAATCATGGCATCAGGATCGGGCCAGTCGCGCGCATCGAACATCCAGTCACCCTGATTCGGCCAGTGAAAGAAGTCGATTACGATCACTGAGATAGGCAGATTGCGGCGCTTATATTCGCGGGCGACCTCCAGCAGCTCTTCCTGCGTACGATAACGGAGTTTGCACTGCCAGAAGCCCATGGCGTAGTCCGGCATCATCGGCGGCGTGCCGGTAGCCAGCGCATAAGCCCGGCTAATTTCTGCCGGGGTATCGCCAGCCGTGATCCAGTAGTCCAGCTGTTCGCTGACCTGCGCTTCCCATTCGGTAACGTTTTGGGCAAAGGTTACGCGTCCGACTGCCGGGTTGTTCCATAAAAATCCGTAGCCCAGACTGGAGAGCATAAACGGTACTGAGGCCTGGGAGTTACGTTGCGCCAGCTCAAGCACGCATCCTTTGAGATCCAGGTTGGCCTGTTGATACTGCCCCATACCATAAATTTTTTCCCCTTCGGTGGCCTCGAAGCGGGCTTTCAGTGAATATTTCCCACCCTGAATAGGGCGGAACTCGCGTCCCTCAAGGTTGAGTGCGCTGACGTACTGGCCGTGAGATGATTCATCCTCGCCAATTTCGCCCCGCAGGCGCCAGAACTCCTGCAACAGGGGTTTGTGTGGATGGCGGTAAAAGGTAACCTGTCCTTTTTGATTGACGATAGCGATAATTTTGCCGTTGGTCAGCGTTGCCTGGTGGTGCTCATAATCAATGTGGCACTGGCTTTCTGCGACTGGCTCAGTCAATGCCCAGTCTTCATTTCTCATTACCGGCAGATGACGGCCGCTGCGTACGCGCAGGCTGTTCTCGCCCCAGGGTTCAATCCATAAATAGCGATCGTTTTGCTGCCAGACCAGACGACGCGGGTCTTGTTGCATAAATGGCATGGTGGTGCCTCCCATATTCGAGGGTGAAGGTAAAGAACGTTATGAGTTGACGGTTTCCAGATCGTGGCGAATCTTCTCTTCCATCGCTTCGTATTTGCGAAAGAAAAGTAGTGGGATCGCTGCGAGCGCGAAGAGTAGGGCGGGTGCCCAGATAAAGGCCCAGATAATGCCCTCCAGACCCGCAGCACTCTGGGCATGGTTGGGGACATAGCCAAAACTGTTCATGATCCAGGCGGCGAAAGCGGTGCCGAGGCCACTACCCATCTTGATGCAGAAGGTGCTGCCGAAGGCGATAAGAATGCCGGTAGCCTTAATACCGGTCTTCCAGGCGCCGAAATCGACGGCGAAGCCCAGCATGGCAAACGGCATTGAGCAGGCGATACCGCTGCCGATATTGCCGAGTATCCAGGCGGCGATGAGGAAAGTAATGTTGTCCGCTGCCAGCCACATCATGACGCCGCCAAACGTGGCGACCAGCAGACCGCCTACCCATATCCAGGTTTTAGCCAGGTATTTGCTAAAGAAGGGGATAGCGATGATAAACAGGATCTGAATCGTCGCCAGGCTGTTAATCAGCGGTACCAGATCTTTACGGTCGAGGTTGTAGGTCAGATAATAGACAATGGTCGTGTTGCGCTGCTGTAGGGCAATCCAGAAGATCAGATTAGCCAGCACCATCAGGATCCACGGCCAGTTACCTTTCATCGCCGCGAAACTTTTTTTCATCGGCAACTTAGGTTCATGCTGTATTTTATCCGTATCCATTTCACGAATGTTTTTAAACGCAAAGAGCGTTAGCGCGCAGGATATAATGGCAAACGTAATTGCCGTATAAATAAAACCAGCGTGATCATCACCGTTACCTAAAAAAGCGACTAACGGCAAGGCGGTCGCGTTCATTAATAAAACCCCAATTTGCCCACCGGTCATTCGCCAGGAATTTAAAACCAGTCTTTCCTTGGGAGATAAGGTCATCAGGGGTAATATTGCACTGAGTGGTGTATTAAGTCCGGTAAATAGAATGCTGGCAATCATATAAGATATTGCTGCATAGATGGCTTTTCCTGTCATACTGATATCAGGAGACCAAAATGACAGCGCGCTGAATACCGCAAAAGGCAGCGGTAACCATAAAAACCAGGGACGACATTTACCGTAGCGTGAACGCGTTTTATCGATGATGATCCCCCATATGGGGGCGTCTATGCCATCGATAATACGCGCCAGCAGCAGGATAACGCCTGCTACGGCAAGGCTAATGCCCGCAACGTCTGTGTAGAAATATAAAATGTACGTTGAACCGAAGCAGTACAGCAGATTACCCGCCACATCCAAAGAGCCGTAGCTAATACGCTGTAGTAAAGACAATGATGCTGACCCGGAAGGCTGGGTATCCTCAATGACAGAACTCATAATGATAACTCCGATATTGGTACGATACGCCCAGAAAAACAACCTCTACTTTCTAAGCAAGTTTTGAATATTATTTTTATGTCGTTTTTGAATTTAACCTCAGATTAAAATGAGTAAGTAAGGTGTACATGAAAAGTAGTTAACCCGACGGCATCAATCAATTATTAAATCTTACATCAGGATTGCGTTTATTAGTTTTTGAATGAGCGATGTTTTTATTTGCTAAGGTGGTCACAGTTTTTTCAGTAATGAAATAAGAAAAGGAAAACAGTGAAAGAAAATAACTTTCAAGTATTACGTGACTGAGGGAGGGGTAGCTGAAAAAATAGGCTGGTCAGGAAGAGCGTGAACGAGTGAGGTCAGAGCCAGCGGTTGTCGAGCAAAACGGCAGATAGCAGGCATAAAAAAACCCGCTTTACGCGGGTTTTTTTACAAAGCTGATAACAAGCAGGCGATTAAGCCAGTTTGTTGATCTGTGCAGTCAGGTTAGCTTTATGACGTGCAGCTTTGTTTTTGTGGATCAGACCTTTAGCAGCCTGACGGTCCACGATCGGTTGCATTTCGTTAAATGCTTTCAGTGCAGCAGCTTTGTCGCCAGCTTCGATAGCTGCGTATACTTTCTTGATGAAAGTACGCATCATAGAGCGACGGCTTGCGTTGTGCTTACGAGCCTTTTCAGACTGAACGGCGCGCTTCTTAGCTGATTTGATATTAGCCAAGGTCCAACTCCCAAATGTGTTCTATATGGACAATTCAAAGGCCGAGGAATATGCCCTTTTAGCCTTCTTTTGTCAATGGATTTGTGCAAATAAGCGCCGTTTAAATTGCAGCACTCGTTGCGTAGTGATGGCGCAGGATTCTACCAGCTTGCGTGCTGTGAATACAGCCTTTCCATGAGAAAAATTGCATTAAGCGGCGGGTTTTGGGGCGGAGTTTGCCGCATGGCGATGAAAAGCATCTTCTTTATGTTTCATCAGGGCAATAGTCGGTTAACCTTGACCGCTGTACAAGGTATACTCTTGCGATTTTCACTGTTTTGAGTCAGACATGAAGCTGATACGCGGCATACATAATCTCAGTCAGGCCCCGCATGGGTGTGTGCTGACCATTGGTAATTTCGACGGCGTACATCGGGGGCATCGCGCTCTACTGCAGGGTTTGCAGGAAGAAGGACGCAGACGCGGTCTGCCGGTGGTGGTCATGATTTTCGAACCGCAGCCGCTGGAGCTGTTCGCGACGGATAAAGCGCCCGCTCGCCTGACGCGCCTGCGTGAAAAACTGCATTACCTTGCGCAGTGCGGCGTGGACTATGTGCTGTGCGTGAAATTCGATCGCCGCTTTGCCGCTTTGACGGCGCAAACGTTTATCAGCGAACTGCTGGTGGAGCGTCTTGGCGTGCAATTTCTTGCCGTCGGCGATGATTTCCGCTTTGGTGCTAGCCGCGCGGGCGATTTCTTGTTATTACAGAAGGCGGGGGCGGAGTATGGTTTTGCGGTTTCCAGCACCCAAACCTTTTGTGAAGGCGGCGTGCGTATCAGTAGTACCGCAGTGAGACAGGCGCTGGCGGAGGATAACCTGGCGCTTGCCGAAAGCCTGCTGGGACATCCCTTTACTATTTCCGGGCGTGTCGTTCATGGCGACGAGCTGGGACGTACCATTGGCTTCCCGACGGCGAACTTACCGCTGCGCCGTCAGGTCTCCCCGGTCAAAGGGGTCTATGCGGTGGAAGTCACCGGGCTTGGCGATAAGCCGTTACCCGGCGTAGCGAACATTGGCACTCGTCCAACGGTGGCTGGCGTGCGTCAACAACTGGAAGTGCATCTGCTGGACGTTGTAATGGACCTCTACGGTCGCCATATAGATGTAATACTGCGTAAAAAGATACGTAATGAGCAGCGATTTGCGTCGCTTGATGAGCTAAAAGCGCAAATCGCACGCGATGAGTTAACGGCCCGCAAGTTTTTTGGGCTAGCCGGGCAGGTGTAACCCTGACGGTGTTTATCAAACCGAAATACGGAACCGAGAATCTGATGAGTGACTATAAATCGACCCTGAATTTGCCGGAAACAGGGTTCCCGATGCGCGGCGACCTCGCCAAGCGTGAACCGGGAATGCTGGCGCGTTGGACCGATGATGATCTGTACGGCATCATTCGTGCGGCCAAAAAAGGCAAAAAAACCTTCATTCTGCATGATGGCCCTCCATATGCGAATGGCAGCATTCATATTGGTCACTCAGTTAACAAGATTCTGAAAGACATTATCGTGAAGTCCAAAGGACTGTCGGGATTTGACTCGCCTTACGTGCCGGGCTGGGACTGTCACGGTCTGCCTATCGAGCTGAAAGTCGAGCAGGAGTTCGGTAAGCCGGGCGAGAAATTCACCGCCGCTGAATTCCGCGCTAAGTGCCGCGAATATGCCGCTACGCAGGTTGACGGCCAGCGTAAAGACTTCATTCGTCTGGGCGTGTTGGGCGACTGGTCGCATCCGTACCTGACCATGGACTTCAAAACCGAAGCCAACATCATCCGTGCGCTGGGCAGAATTATCAAAAACGGTCATCTGCACAAAGGCGCTAAGCCGGTGCACTGGTGCGTTGACTGCCGTTCCGCGCTGGCGGAAGCGGAAGTTGAATATTACGACAAAACGTCGCCGTCTATCGACGTGGCGTTCCGCGCCGTCGATCAGGATGCGGTGAAAGCGAAGTTTGGTTTGCCGGGCGTGAGCGGCCCTGTGTCGCTGGTTATCTGGACCACCACGCCGTGGACACTACCGGCTAACCGCGCCATCTCCCTGGCGCCGGACTTTGATTATGCGCTGGTGCAGATTGACGGCCAGGCGGTGATTCTGGCGAAAGATCTGGTTGAAAGCGTCATGCAGCGTATTGGCGCGGCTGAATACACCATTCTCGGCACCGTTAAAGGCGCGGAGCTGGAACTGCTGCGCTTTACCCATCCGTTTATGGGCTTTGACGTGCCGGCGATCCTCGGCGATCACGTCACCCTGGACGCCGGTACCGGCGCGGTACATACCGCCCCTGGTCACGGCCCGGATGACTACGTGATCGGTCAAAAGTATGGCCTGGAAACCGCTAACCCGGTTGGGCCGGACGGCGCTTACCTGCCAGGCACATATCCAACGCTTGACGGTGTTAACGTCTTCAAAGCGAACGATATCGTTATTGAACTGCTGAAAGAAAAAGGCGCGCTACTGCATGTCGAAAAAATGCAGCACAGCTATCCGTGCTGTTGGCGTCACAAAACGCCGATCATTTTCCGCGCGACCCCGCAGTGGTTCGTCAGCATGGATAAAGAAGGGCTTCGTCAACAGTCCCTGAAAGAGATCAAAGGCGTTCAGTGGATCCCGGACTGGGGTCAGGCGCGTATTGAATCAATGGTCGCTAACCGTCCTGACTGGTGTATCTCACGTCAGCGTACCTGGGGCGTACCGATGTCGCTGTTCGTGCATAAAGAAACGCAGGAGCTGCTGCCGATTGAGCGTACTCTGGCGGCGATGGAAGAGGTAGCGAAACGCGTCGAAGTTGACGGTATCCAGGCGTGGTGGGATCTCGACCCGAAAGAGATCCTCGGCGAAGATGCCGATCAATACGAGAAAGTTCCGGATACGTTGGACGTTTGGTTTGATTCCGGTTCCACCAGTTACTCCGTGGTTGACGCACGTCCGGAATTCGCCGGTCATGCGGCCGATATGTATCTGGAAGGCTCTGACCAGCATCGCGGCTGGTTTATGTCCTCCCTGATGATTAGCGTGGCGATGAAAGGCAAAGCGCCATACCGCCAGGTACTGACTCACGGCTTCACCGTCGATGGTCAGGGGCGCAAGATGTCCAAATCCATCGGTAACACCGTGTCGCCGCAGGATGTGATGAATAAACTGGGCGCGGATATCCTGCGTCTGTGGGTAGCGTCTACTGACTATACCGGCGAAATGGCGGTCTCTGACGAGATCCTCAAACGTGCTGCCGACAGCTATCGTCGTATCCGTAATACCGCGCGCTTCCTGCTGGCGAACCTCAATGGCTTCAATCCGGCCACCGATATGGTCAAACCGGAAGAGATGGTGGTGCTGGACAGGTGGGCGGTGGGCTGCGCGAAAACGGCGCAGCAAGAGATTCTGAAGGCATACGAAGCTTACGACTTCCATGAGGTGGTACAGCGCCTGATGCGCTTCTGCTCCGTTGAAATGGGTTCGTTCTACCTCGACATCATCAAAGACCGCCAGTACACCGCGAAGGCCGATAGCGTCGCGCGTCGTAGCTGCCAGACTGCGCTGTATCATATCGCAGAGGCGCTGGTTCGCTGGATGGCGCCGATCATGTCCTTCACGGCTGATGAAATCTGGGGCTACCTGCCGGGCGAGCGTGAAAAATATGTCTTCACCGGCGAATGGTACGACGGGTTGTTTGGCCTGGAAGAGAATGAAGAATTTAATGACGCATTCTGGGACGATGTCCGCTATATCAAGGACCAGGTCAACAAAGAGCTGGAAAATCAGAAAGCCAATGGCATCAAATCGAACCTGGAAGCAAAAGTGACGCTGAAATATGCTGACGATGCTAACGGTACGATCAAGAAGCTGAAACTGTTGGGTGAAGAGGTCAGATTTATCTTCATTACTTCCCAGTTCGTGATTTCTGAGCAAGCGGGGGGTATTGATGATGAAAATATTCAGTACAATGCTGGTAATACGACAGTTCAGGCAGTGGTAACGCGTGCCGAGGGTGATAAGTGTCCGCGCTGCTGGCACTACACTACTGATGTCGGCAAGGTGGCGGAACATGCAGATATCTGCGGACGCTGTGTCAGCAACATCGCCGGTAATGGCGAACAACGTAAATTTGCCTGATGAGTAAACCACTCTGTTCAACAGGACTACGCTGGCTATGGCTGGTAGTAGTCGTGCTGATTATCGATTTGGGCAGCAAATACCTGATCCTCCAGAATTTCGCTCTGGGGGATACGGTAGGGCTGTTCCCGTCGCTTAATCTGCATTATGCGCGTAACTACGGCGCGGCTTTTAGCTTCCTGGCGGATAGCGGCGGCTGGCAGCGCTGGTTCTTTGCCGGGATTGCGATAGGGATCTGCGTAATTCTTTTGGTGATGATGTATCGCTCGAAAGCGACGCAGAAGCTGAATAACATCGCTTATGCGTTAATCATCGGCGGCGCGCTGGGTAACCTGTTCGACCGCCTGTGGCACGGCTTTGTTGTCGATATGATCGATTTTTACGTCGGCAACTGGCATTTCGCGACGTTCAACCTTGCCGATAGCGCGATCTGTATCGGCGCGGCGCTGATTGTACTGGAAGGCTTTTTGCCGAAGCCGACAGCGAAAGAACAGGCATAAGCGTAAATACCGGGTGGCGCTTATCCGGTTTTGTAGGCCTGATAAGCGCAGCGCCATCAGGCAAACGTGGTGCCGGATGGCGGTGAAAACGCCTTATCCGGCCTACGGTTTTATCGTTCTTTGTGCCTCCGGGCAAAACACGTGAGCAATTTGCATGTCTAAATCCGTACAGAGCAACAGCGCGATCCTCGTTCACTTCACCCTGAAACTGGATGATGGCTCAACGGCGGAATCTACCCGCAATAACGGCAAGCCAGCCCTGTTCCGTCTTGGCGATACCTCGCTTTCCGAAGGTCTGGAGCAGCAGCTTCTGGGGTTGAAAGAAGGGGAAAAGAAAGCGTTTTCGCTGGAGCCTGACGCCGCGTTTGGCGTCCCCAGTCCGGACTTGATCCAGTATTTCTCGCGCCGTGAGTTTATGGCGGCGGGCGAACCGGAAGTCGGGGCGATTATGCTTTTTACCGCAATGGATGGCAGCGAAATGCCTGGCGTGATTCGCGAAATCAACGGCGACTCGATTACCGTTGATTTTAACCATCCGCTGGCCGGGCATACCGTTCACTTTGATATTGAAGTGCTGGAAATCGATCCGGCGCTGGAGGCATAAACATGCAGATCCTGTTGGCCAACCCACGCGGTTTTTGCGCCGGGGTAGACCGCGCTATCAGCATTGTTGAAAATGCGCTCGCCATTTACGGCGCGCCAATTTACGTTCGGCACGAAGTCGTGCATAACCGCTATGTAGTGGACAGCCTGCGCCAGCGCGGGGCGATCTTTATAGAGCAAATTAGCGAAGTGCCGGATGGCGCCATTCTGATTTTCTCCGCTCATGGGGTTTCCCAGGCGGTGCGTAACGAGGCGAAAAGCCGCGATCTTACCGTTTTTGACGCCACCTGCCCGCTGGTGACGAAAGTCCATATGGAAGTGGCGCGCGCCAGCCGTCGCGGTGAGGAATCTATTCTCATCGGCCACGCCGGGCACCCGGAAGTGGAAGGCACCATGGGTCAGTACAGCAACCCGGAAGGGGGGATGTACCTGGTTGAGTCGCCAGAGGACGTCTGGACGCTGAATGTCAAAAATGAAGGCAAGCTCTCCTTCATGACGCAAACCACGCTTTCCGTGGACGATACGTCCGATGTGATTGATGCGCTGCGTAAACGCTTTCCGAAAATCGTCGGCCCGCGCAAAGACGATATTTGCTATGCCACTACTAATCGTCAGGAAGCGGTGCGGGCGCTGGCGGAGCAGGCTGACGTGGTGCTGGTGGTCGGCTCGAAAAACTCTTCTAACTCTAACCGATTGGCGGAACTGGCCCAACGGATGGGAAGAACCGCGTTTCTTATCGACGATGCGGCGGATATCCAGGAGGCGTGGGTGAAAGAAGCCGCCTGCGTCGGCGTCACCGCTGGCGCTTCCGCGCCGGATATTCTGGTGCAGAATGTTATTGCGCGTCTGCGCGAGTTTGGCGGCGGCGAAGCTGTCACGCTTGAGGGGCGCGAAGAAAATATTGTTTTCGAAGTGCCGAAAGAGCTGCGTGTGGATGTTCGTGAGGTCGAATAAGATTTCATAATTCAGAAATCTGCCCGATGACGCTACGTTGACCAGATCTTAAGAATTTCTTTTGATATTCAATGTGCGACAGGAAGAATAAGGCGTAGTCGTCATCCGTTGCTAATGCCCCACCTTTTTGCTATTCATCTGAAAAACCAGCACAATCGTTGCTGGTTTTTTGGTTGTAATGCCTACAGGGATAAGGGAAATGGGCAAAATAAAATATGGATTGCCAACGTTACTCGCCATCGGCTTTTGGATGGACGCAACAAGCGCCACGGTGCTGGAGCTACCTGCCTGGGAGCGAAACTATACCGGGACTATCGCGGGGAAACCGGTAAACGTTAATATCACGCGATTTGGTAACTCTCTTAATGGGTATTACTGCTATGAACCTTGCAATCAGCACAAGGCAGTGATTGTTCTACGCGGCTCACTCCAGGATAAAGAGGTGCATCTTGAAGAACGCGTAAAGGCGCTTTCGGGTTACTGGAATGCGGAAATCTCCAGCAGTGAGATTAAAGGCGAATGGACGTCTGCAGATAAAAAACGACATTTTCCTGTTGCCCTTATCTATTACAAACCTAAAAACTCCCCTGATATTGTGCTGGTCACGAACACGAATGATGCAGGGGGTTACGACCCTTCCAAAGAGATTGATTGCGGCAATACGCCGGCCATTTCGGCGATAAAATTATACCGTGATGGTAAACTCATACAGACCTTAGATACCGCCTCGGTGGGCACTTGTAGCCCGTTTATGCCTCAATGGGGGGATGTCAATTTTGATGGCTACCCGGATCTATCGATTGTAACAGAGTTACTTGCTGGGCCGGATGCTCCAGTACAAACATGGCTCTATGACCCCGCCAAACAGCGTTATGTTGATGCGCCAGCGTCTTATCAGGAAATCACTTCACCAGAGATCGATGCTGAACATAAACAGATTGTCAGCTATTGGCGCGGCGGTTGCTGCAGCCATGGCGTCAATGTGTATCGCTGGAAAGGAAAAACGATTGAACTGATCGATCGCGGTGAAAGCTACTTTCAGCCTGTGATAAGCAAAGGCAAAATGTATAACTGCTACATGATACCTTCCTACGCTGATGGGCGTATTATTTATCCGCTAGTACGTAAAAATGGTCATTTGACGCCGCCTCTTGGCCTTGATGGGACGTGTCAACCTTTTTGGCTAATCGGTAATGTTCGTACCGTGATTCAGGCAGAAAAACCCGGCGCTGAGCCCGAATCGCTTGAGATTCAGTGGCAGGAAAACAAAGCATCGCCAGGGCGTTTTTGCCCATTAGTTCCGTTTGTCGAAGGTAATAAGCTAAGTCCGCGTCTGGTGACGGATGACGATGTGCCTGATACCTGTATCAGTCGCGCTGAGTATGAAGATATAAAACAATAGGTCAGGAGAGCGTTAATGACAGCATCCCTACACATTATTCTTGATACCGATCCGGGCATTGATGACGCGGCTGCGATTGCCGCTGCGCTGTTCGCCCCCGAGCTTGATCTGCAACTAATAACCACCGTTGCCGGCAACGTTTCGGTCGAAAAAACCACCCGTAATGCGTTGCAGCTTCTGCATTTCTGGGACGCCGATGTGCCACTTGCACAAGGGGCCGCGACGCCGCTGCTGCGTCCGTTACGCGATGCGGCATACGTCCACGGCGAATCCGGCATGGAAGGCTATGATTTTGTCGACCATCAGCGCCAACCGTTGGCGAAGCCTGCGTTTATCGCTATCCGGGATGTGCTGATGAACGCCCCGGAGCCCATGACATTAGTGGCGATTGGGCCATTGACCAATATTGCGTTGCTACTGATGCACTATCCGGAGTGTGCGTGTAACATTCGCCGTCTGGTGTTGATGGGCGGTTCCGCAGGGCGCGGCAATTTTACGCCTAATGCTGAATTTAACATTGCTGTCGATCCGGAGGCCGCGGCGCTGGTGTTCCGCAGCGGTCTGGAGATTGTGATGTGTGGGCTGGACGTCACGAATCAGGCAATGCTCTCGCCAGATTTTCTGAGTAAACTGCCCGCGCTGAATCGCACCGGTAAGATGTTGCACAGCCTGTTCAACCATTATCGCAGCGGTAGTATGCGCACTGGCGTCCGGATGCACGATCTCTGCGCGATCGCCTGGCTGGTGCGTCCGGAATTATTTACTCTTAAACCCTGCTTTGTGGCGGTGGAAACGCAGGGGCAATATACCGCCGGTACCACGGTGGTGGATATTGAAGGGCGTCTGGGGCAGCCCGCCAACGCGCAGGTGGCGCTGGCGCTGGATGTGGACGGTTTTCGTCAGTGGGTGGCTGAGGTGTTTGCCTGTGCGCCTTAATTACATGTTGGCGCCATAATCTCATACTTTGCCGCGATAGAGTCTCTCCGGCCTGCCCACTTTCCCGTAGCTGATCTCCGCTTCGAGAAAGTTATTTTTCACGCCTTGTTCCAGATAGCGTCGGGCAGTGGTTTTACTGCTGCCCAGAATTTGCGCCAGAGTGTCTGCTGTATGTACTGCCTGCGGGTCGGTGAATATTTGTCGTACCCGGTTGAAGGTGTTTTCATCAATTCCCCGCAGTCCGCTATTCGGTTCTGCGGTTTGTTCTTTGGCCTGGATATTAAATAAGGCATCAACGTGCGTCTGGTTTGCCTGCTCACTGGAACGTAACGAACTGCGGTAACGGGTGAACCGCTCCAGGGTATGCTGCAGGCGCTGATAATGTACCGGCTTAATCAGATAATCGAATACGCCCATGCGTAAGGCATCGCTGATGGTATCCATATGATTGTCGGCGGTAATGAAAATAATTCGCCCCGTGTAGTTGGTGCTGATGGTATGACGAATTAAATCGATCCCTTTGCCATCGGGTAAAAAATTATCCAATAGAATTAACTGTGGTTGATAGAGGCGTATTTGCTTCTTCGCACTTTCCAGTTTGTCTGCGATGCCGACGATTGAAAACTGGGGAAAAATCTTGATGGTGTCCACCAGGATTTCCGCTAGCATCGGTTCGTCTTCAACGATGAGTGTCGTAATGCTATCCATGTTATTCTTCTCTGGTAAAAGGGATATAGAGGGTAAAAATGGTGCCAAAAGGATTATTGTTATCGACGATAATGTCACCATTGGCCTGCTTGACGTAGCTGTGCACCAACCATAATCCAATTCCGTGATCGCCGTTGTTGTGGGTGGTCACTCCACGCTCGAAAATATGCTGGCGGATATTTTCGTCAATACCACATCCCTGATCGGCAACTTCAATAATGACTTCATTACCTTCGCTATTGATCAGGCACTCAATCTGTCGCGAGCCTTCGCGATTGAGCAGGGTGGCGTTATAGGCGTTGTCCAATAAATTGCCAACAATCGAAATCCATTCATTATGCGAGAGCGATGACGGCAGGTGTTCAACAAAGCTTGAAGGATCGAAAATCAGCTCCAGCCCCAGCTCTTTTGCCCGATAATATTTACCGATTAATAGCCCCGCAAGGTGGTGGTCGCGGAAATTATGGGAAATAAAATCGAGTACTTTCTGGTGGCTTTCCGACTGCTGCTGAATCAGCGCCAGCGCATTATCGTAGCGCTTCAGGAACAGCAGTCCGGCAATGGTGGAAATAAGGTTGCGATGCTCATGCTGCACGGCGCGCAGGTTATCGGCGTATTGCCGCACCTGGCTTAACTGCAGGCTGAGTGTATTGATATCGTCTTTGTTGCGAAAGCTAATAACCCAGCCCTGAGGCTGGTTGTCAATAATGACCGCCATGCGACTGGCGATGACTTTCATTTGGTTAAAGGTGACGATCTCATCTTTTTTGTTTTTTTGCGGCGCATCGTAAAAGAAGGCCTCCGGCAACACGACATGGTGGATTGCATAGCCAATGAGTTCAGACTCTGGTTGGCTCAGATTCAGTAAGCGGCGAGCCGTTTGGTTAATGGCGGTAATACGGTGATGGGAGTCAATGGCGATCAACCCTTCAAATACCGACTCAAACAACACGCTTTGCTGAATTAATAGTTGTGAAAGCTGCTGCGGCTCCATGTTAAGCATCTGCTTTTTAATATGCAGCGAGAAGCGGCGGGCGCAGTACAACAGTACCAGCAGCAGTAACGCCATCGGGAACAGCAACGAGCTGATTTGTAAGTTAAGCCAGCTCTCCAACTGTTCCAGAGTATAGCCGACGGAAACAATACCGATGACTTTACCGGTACTGTCCTGAATCGGGGATTTACCACGTAAGGAAGAGCCTAATGAACCTTTGCGCACCGATACGTAGCTTTTAGCGTTATACAGCGCGTCGTCGCTATCACCGCCCTCCATATATTTGCCGATCTCATCCGGGTTGACGTGATACAGTCGCTGACCTTTTTCGTTGCCAACGGTAATGTAAGTCGCGTCCGAAAACGAGCGCATTGGGTCAATCAGCGCTTTGATGCGTGACAAATCATGCGCCTCTACGGCTTCAACTAATTCTGGCATAGCGGATATTTGCATTGCCTGAATAAGCGCACGTTGGCCCACCTGATAATGCAGGCGCTCTTTCGTGATATCGGTCAGATACCAGGTGATTGCCAGCATCACGATGGTGGATGTAAACAGGATCAGTAGAAATATCCGGTTTTGAAACGAGCGTCTGGCAAACCAGCGTGTAATTTCCCGTATAAACATATTGGTATTTAGATATTTAATTACGGTATTTTCTTGCATTCGGCATCACCGGAACCTGAACCAGTTCATACTTACTTTTCTTTCAGAAAAAATTTGGATGAAAATGGGATACGACATGCGTATCCCATCCACTATTACATCGCCAGCACGTATTTCAGCATCACCCCGGCGGCTATCGCCGAGCCAATCACCCCCGCCACGTTCGGGCCCATCGCGTGCATCAGCAGGAAGTTCTGTGCGTCCGACTCCAGCCCCACTTTGTTCGATACGCGTGCCGCCATCGGCACCGCCGACACCCCCGCCGAACCGATAAGCGGGTTGATTTTGTTTTTACTGCACAGGTTCAGCAGCTTCGCCATCAGCACCCCGGCCGCCGTCCCGATACCGAACGCAATCACACCCAGCAGCAGAATGCCCAGCGTCTGCGGCTGCAGGAACTTGTCCGCCACCAGCTTCGCGCCCACCGACAGCCCGAGGAAAATGGTCACGATATTAATCAGCCCGTTCTGCACCGTGTCGCTCAGACGCTCCACCACGCCGCTTTCGCGCATCAGATTGCCAAAGCAGAACATCCCCAGCAGCGGCGCGGCGTCCGGCAGCAGCAGCGCCACCAGCATGAGCAGC
Source organism: Salmonella sp. SAL04213 (assembly GCF_046550535.1). Classification (NCBI taxonomy): domain Bacteria; kingdom Pseudomonadati; phylum Pseudomonadota; class Gammaproteobacteria; order Enterobacterales; family Enterobacteriaceae; genus Salmonella; species Salmonella sp. SAL04213. The sequence continues at coordinate 283,388 of NZ_JBGDXS010000003.1, forward strand.
ACCACCGGAAAGAGGATTTTTTCCCGCTTACTCACCGTGCGCAGCTGCACCATGCGGATTTTCCGCTCCGTCTCCGTGGTCAGCGCTTTCATAATCGGCGGCTGGATTAACGGCACCAGCGCCATATACGAGTACGCCGCCACCGCGATGGCCCCCAGCAGCTCCGGCGCCAGCTTGCCCGACAGATAAATCGCCGTCGGGCCGTCCGCCCCGCCGATGATGCCGATGGCCGCCGCCTGCGGCAGGGTGAAGGAAATCAGACCGAAGTAATTCAGCGTCAGCGCCCCCAGCACGGTGGCGAAGATGCCGAACTGCGCCGCCGCGCCGAGCAGCAGGGTGCGCGGGTTGGCCAGCAGCGGGCCGAAGTCGGTCATCGCGCCGACGCCCATAAAGATGACCAGCGGCGCGACACCGGAGCCAATCGCCACTTTATAGAACAGCGCCAGTACGCCAGGCGTGTAGCCCATGTCCACCGCCAGATTTTCCATCTGGTTCTGGACGGAGGGCAGCGCCAGCGCTAACGCCTCTTTAATGGCATGCACGTCCGGCGCGCAGTTCAGCTTCGCGGCAATCACCGCCAGCTGCCCGGCGTCGTGGTGCGCCAGCAGGCTTTCCAGCGCGGTCAGCGCCATACCCGCTTCCGGGATGTTGGAGAGCAGCCCGCCGAAGCCAATTGGCAGCAGCAGTAACGGCTCGAACTTCTTCGCTATCGCCAGCCACAGCAGCAGCAGGCTGACCAGCAGCATGATGGCCTGGCCTGCGCCAAGGTGCATCAGCCCCATGCCCTGAAGCAGGGCGTTCAGACTTTCCATTTCCGCTCCTCGTCCTTACGCCAGCGTCATCAGGGTGTCGCCGACGGAGACCGCGTCCCCGGACTTCACCGCGATACCGCGTACCGTCCCGGCCTGCGCGGCGCGGATTTCAGTTTCCATCTTCATGGCTTCCAGAATCAGCAGCACATCGCCTTCCGACACGCTCTGGCCCTCGGTGGCAATCACCTTCCAGATGTTGCCCGCCAGCGGCGCGGTGACCGGGGTGCCGGCGCCTGCCGGGGCGGTGGCAGGAGCAGAAGAGGCAGCAGGTGCAGCCGCAGTGAGCTGGCTGATATCGCCGCCGTCGCTGACCTTCACCACAAAGGCTTTGCCTTCCACTTCCACGGTGTAGATACCGGAAGCGGCGGGTTTTGCGGTTTTTTCCTCTTTCACGGCAGGTTTCGCGGCTTCCGCCTGCGGCACCGGCTCAAACGCCGCCGGGTTATTGCGGTTCTCAAGGAATTTGAGGCCGATTTGCGGGAACAGCGCCACGGTGAGCACGTCGTCGATGGCGTTTCCCGCCAGAGTAATGCCCTTCTCCTGCGCCTGGCGCCTGACGTCGGCTTCCAGTTGCGCCAGTTCCGGCTTCAGTAAATCCGCCGGGCGGCAGGTCACCGGTTCAGCCCCTTCCAGCACGCGGGCCTGTAACGCGGCGTTCACCGGCACCGGGGTGTGGCCGTATTCGCCTTTCAGAATGCCCGCCGTTTCTTTGGCAATGGTTTTGTAGCGCTCGCCGGTCAGGACGTTGAGCACCGCCTGGGTGCCGACAATCTGCGAGGTCGGGGTCACCAGCGGGATAAAGCCGAGGTCCTCGCGCACGCGGGGGATTTCCGCCAGCACTTGGTCCAGCCTGTCCGCCGCGTTCTGCTGCTTCAGCTGGCTTTCGAGGTTGGTCAGCATTCCGCCCGGTACCTGGGCCACCAGAATACGGCTGTCATAGCCTTTCAGCTGGCCTTCAAAGGCGTGATATTTCTTGCGCACCTCGCGGAAGTACGCGGCGATGCTCTCCAGCTTCAGGATATCCAGCCCGGTGTCATGCTCAGTACCTGCCAACGTCGCCACCAGCGCTTCGGTGGCCGGGTGGCCGTAGGTGGCGCTCATGGAGGAAATCGCCGTGTCCACGCCGTCAACACCCGCCTCGATAGCCTTCAGCAGGGCCATCTCCGCCATCCCGGTGGTGGCGTGACAGTGCAGGTGCAGGCGCACCTCAAAACGTTTTTTGATTTCGCTGACCAGCTCATACGCCGCCATCGGTGTAAGAATGCCGGACATATCCTTGATGGCAATCGAGTCAACGCCGGTTTCCAGCAGTTGCTCTGTTAAATCCAGCCAGGTCTGCAACGTGTGCGCCGGACTGGTGGTGTAGGAGAGTGTGCCCTGGGCGTGCGCGCCGTGGCTGCGCACCGCCTGCAGGGCGGCCTTCATATTGCGCGGGTCGTTCATGGCATCGAAGACGCGGAACACGTCCATGCCGTTTTTCACCGCCCGCTCAACGAAGCGTTCCACCACATCATCGGCGTAGTGGCGGTAGCCGAGCAGGTTCTGGCCGCGCAGCAACATCTGCAGCGGGGTTTTGGGCATGGCTTTTTTGAGCTCGCGCAGGCGGACCCACGGGTCTTCGCCGAGGAAACGGATGCAGGCGTCAAAGGTGGCGCCGCCCCAGCACTCCAGCGAGCCGTAGCCCACGTCGTCGAGCTGAGCGGCAATTGGCAGCATATCGTCAAGACGCAGGCGGGTGGCGAAAAGGGACTGGTGGGCGTCGCGCAGGACGACATCGGTAATGGCAATGGTCATGGATTCCTCCGGGAATTAAGGGTTAAGGCGGCGATGGTGGTGGATAGCGGCGGCAATCACCGGCTTGAGGCGGGCAAAGTCGTCCGCGGCGGGAACGGCGCGCGGTGCGGGCGCGGCGACGGGTTCCGGGAAGAAGCGAGTAATCACGGCGGACATGCCGCGGATGGCAAAGATGAGCAGGAACAGAAAGCTCAGTACGAACCCCATCCCTAAAAACATCAGGGTGAAACCTTCACCTAGTAGTACAGCTTCATTCATGAATCATTTTCCATAATGAGAGGCACGACGGTGGTCTTGACGACAACCTTCCTGGTGAATCCGGCTAAGGAGTAGAGTGGATTTCCCTTGGCCACCTCTGGCTTTGGCCTCTACTTTTCTCCAGGTCGTTTGCTGCCAAGACACCGCCGTGCGTTTTTTTACACCATCATGCTGAACACGATGCTAGCGATAACCAGCACAATACCGCCGCCCAGACGAGAGGAAATTTGTGCATATGAAATGAGGTTCATACGGTTACAGGCGGAGAGCACTTCCAGATCGCCGGAGCCGCCGCGGTTGGCCATACAAAGACCCGCAGTAATGGATGATTCAATCGGGTAGAAGCCAATCAACCAGCCCCCGATAGCCGCGCCAACGACAGCGCCGACCACGATGATCGCGGCGATAACGACGTTCGCGAACGTCAGGGCATCGATGATCTCTTGCAGATCGGTGTAGCAAACGCCCACACCGACCATCAGCACCCACAGCAGTTGTTTAGAGAAGAAGTCAGAAAGACGTTTCGCCCCGGCTTTAATCTCCGGAGAGCAAAGACCTGATGCGTTCAGCGCAGCAACAATCAGAACCATCCAGGCGAAGTAGTGAATAGAGACGCCGCCGATGCTTGGCAGAATTTTCTTGGCAACAACATAGGCCAGCAGGAAGCAAGTGGTGGATAACACCATGCCAACCGCCGTTTCACGATGGGTAATCTGACCGGCCTTTTCATCATCTTCGGTTTTGAAGGAAGCCTTACGAACCAATTCACCTTCACCGCTAAGCCAGGTGTATTTTTTGCCTATCATATCGAGGAGGGCGGCGAAAATAATGGCGAAGATATTCGCAATGGTCAGAATAGCAATAGCCGTTGAGTAATACTCTTCGCGAGAACGTCCGGTAACCGAGTGATAAATTTCAGACAGAGGCACGGCGCCCGCGCCGTTACCACCGCCCATAATCGGCAGAACGTACAGCATCATGATACGGTCGACCGGGATACCGAAGCACAAACCAATGACGATACCGAAAAGGGACGCGCCGACAATCCCGGCGAGGATGGTTGGGATATAGCCCAGCAGTGATTTTAATAGCAGCTTACGGTTTACCGACAGGATCGCGCCTGTGATCAACACTGCGATAAACAGGTTAAGGAAGTTGCTTTTATCCATTACGTTGCTGATCGCATCAATTTCTTTCTGCGTAAATATGCCAGCATAGACAAAATAAGCTGCAACCAGAAATATCATAACCGGTGCGCCGCCAATATATTTATTGAAGATCGGTAAACGTTTGCCGATTTCACCAAAAATGGCCCCCATAACAAACATAAGAGCAAAACCACCGACTAAGTCAGTCGGTATAGCGTTATAGAAATGAGACAGTAATAAAGTAATTAATGCAAAGGCATAAAGCGGTAGCGGCATACCAAAGATTTTGAATCTGAGTAAATCGCTGGCCCCCTTTTTCTCCGTCGCCGAAGCCTGGGTCATGTTGGTCATAAACATTTTCCTGTGTATTGATGGGTAACAAGACCCGCGCATACTAATAAATTCAATGAACCGTGAGATGTGACTATCTTCACTGAATGGTTGTGTTTTTAATTAATTTAATTATTTTTATTAACTCTGGTTAATTAAGGAAATAAAAACCATAAAGCTTATAAAAGCAAGGGGGAAAGTGTGATGTCTATTCCAGACGAGTAATACAAACGCTGGCGAAATATGCGACGTTATTTGCTGACGGATGCAGAATAGAGTGAATCTAATATTTAAACGCATTTATTTGCAAAAGGATGTATTGCGTCGCGAGTCGGTCGCCATGTTTCTGGAGGGCGTGGGACTCGCCCTGGAAGATGATTGTGAAATCGCGGTATGCGCATATTGGCAGGGTGAGATAGTTGGATGCGGCTCGCTGGCCGGGAACGTACTGAAATGCATCGCCGTTTCCCCGGTTTTACAAGGGGAAGGGCTCAGCCTCAAACTGCTGACTGAGCTGCTTACATTGGCCTACGAGTTAAACCGCAGCGAGCTTTTCCTGTTCACTAAGCCGCAAAATCGGTTGCTGTTTTCTGGCGCGGGGTTTTGGCCCATTGCGCAGGCAGGTGAGCTGGCGGTGTTAATGGAGAACAGCAGTGAACGGTTAGCGCGCTTTTGTCGCCAACTGGCGCTTTATCGTCAACCGGGAAAAACGATCGGCGCCATCGTCATGAACGCCAATCCGTTTACCTTGGGCCACCGTTACCTGGTGGAGCAAGCGGCTGCGGCCTGTGACTGGTTGCATCTGTTTGTAGTCAAAGAAGATGCTTCATTTTTTTCCTATACCGACCGTTGGGCGCTGATCGAACAAGGAATCGCGGGCATTGACAACGTCACGTTGCATTCCGGCTCCGCTTATATGATCTCGCGTGCGACGTTCCCCGGCTATTTCCTCAAAGAAAAAGGGGTTGTGGACGACTGCCATTGCCAGATCGATCTGCAACTCTTCCGTGAACATCTGGCTCCAGCGCTGGGAATTACCCATCGTTTTGTCGGCAGTGAACCGTTTTGTCCGCTGACCTGTGCCTATAACCAGCGAATGCACGACATTTTGCACGATCCGAAGCGTAGCGGCCCGGTTATTGAGGTCGTCGAGTTGGCGCGGGTGGAGAAAAACGGCGTGGCTATTTCCGCCTCTCGCGTCAGAAAACTGTATAGCGAACGTAATTGGCCGGCGATAAGCGCGCTGGTGCCTGTTGGCACCCTGGCATATCTGCAGCGGCATGCCGCCAGACACACTGAAACCATATGACGTAACACCGTTAACAAGGAACATAACTAATGAAAATCATTAAAGATGCCCTGGCAGGCACGCTGGAATCCAGCGATGTGATGATCAGGATTGGTCCATCCAGCGAGCCAGGAATTCGGCTGGAGCTAGAGAGTCTGGTGAAGCAGCAGTTTGGCGCGGCGATTGAGCAGGTGGTTCGGGAAACGCTGGCGAAGCTGGGCGTTGAACGCGCGCTGGTTAGCGTCGATGACAAAGGCGCGCTGGAGTGTATTTTACGCGCCCGAGTACAGGCGGCGGCGTTACGCGCTGCAGAACAAACGGAAATTCAATGGAGTGCGTTATGAGACCTCGTCGCAGTATGTTGTTTATTCCCGGCGCAAATGCGGCCATGTTGAGCACCTCGTTTGTCTATGGTGCGGACGCGGTGATGTTCGACTTAGAAGACGCCGTAGCGTTACGTGAGAAAGATACCGCCCGTCTTTTGGTTCATCACGCGCTTCAACATCCGTTCTATCAGGATGTTGAAAAAGTGGTGCGCATTAATCCACTGAACACGCCGTTCGGTCTGGCCGATCTTGAGGCCGTCGTGCGTGGTGGCGCGGATATCGTGCGTCTGCCGAAAACCGACAGCAAAAACGATGTGCTGGAGCTGGAAGCGCAGGTTGAACGGATCGAACGTGAATGTGGACGTGAAGTCGGCAGTACCAGGCTGATGGCGGCGATCGAATCAGCGAAAGGCGTGGTCAATGCCGTCGACATCGCCACCACCAGCCCGCGCATGGTGGCAATTGCGCTGGCGGCATTTGATTACGTGATGGATATGGGCACCAGCCGGGGCGATGGCACCGAGCTGTTCTACGCCCGCTGCGCAGTGCTGCATGCGGCGCGCGTTGCGGGTATTGCCGCCTATGATGTCGTTTGGTCGGATATCAATAATGAAGAAGGCTTCCTGAAAGAAGTGCAGTTGGCGAAAGGGCTTGGTTTTAACGGTAAGTCCTTAGTGAACCCACGTCAGATTGAGCTGTTACATCAGGCTTATTCTCCGACACGTAAAGAAGTTGAGCAGGCGTATGAGGTGATTGCCGCCGCTGAAGAGGCTGAGTCTCGCGGTCTGGGCGTCGTTTCACTCAACGGCAAAATGATTGACGGCCCGATTATCGACCACGCGCGCAAAGTGGTGGTGCTGTCGGCTTCCGGTATTCGTGATTAAGGAAGGAACCATGAAAGAGACTGTAACCATGCTCAACCAGCAATATGTCGTACCGGAAGGATTACAGCCCTACCAGGGGGTAACAGCGAACAGCCCGTGGCTTGCCAGTGAAACGGAAAAGCGTCGGCGTAAAATTTGTGACTCGCTTGAAGAGGCTATCCGTCGTTCCGGGCTTAAAAATGGCATGACGATATCCTTCCACCATGCGTTTCGTGGTGGCGACAAAGTCGTCAATATGGTGATGGCGAAGCTGGCGGAAATGGGATTCCGCGATCTGACGCTTGCCTCCAGCTCATTAATTGATGCCCACTGGCCGCTTATCGAACACATTAAAAATGGCGTGGTGCGGCAGATTTACACCTCCGGGCTGCGCGGCAAGTTAGGGGAAGAGATCTCCGCTGGCCTGATGGAAAACCCGGTACAGATCCACTCTCACGGCGGCCGCGTAAAGCTGATTCAGAGCGGTGAGCTGAATATTGATGTCGCTTTCCTCGGCGTGCCGTGCTGCGATGAATTTGGTAATGCGAACGGCTTTAGCGGCAAGTCACGCTGCGGCTCTTTGGGGTATGCGCAGGTTGATGCGCAGTACGCTAAATGTGTGGTGCTCCTGACTGAAGAGTGGGTCGAATTCCCCAATTATCCGGCCAGTATCGCGCAGGATCAGGTTGATTTGATCGTACAGGTGGACGAAGTAGGGGATCCGGAAAAAATCACCGCGGGTGCGATTCGTCTGTCCAGCAACCCGCGTGAACTGTTGATCGCCCGGCAGGCGGCCAATGTGATCGAACACTCAGGTTATTTTTGTGATGGTTTCTCGCTGCAAACCGGCACCGGTGGCGCTTCTCTGGCGGTCACCCGTTTCCTGGAAGACAAAATGCGTCGCCACAACATTACGGCGAGTTTTGGCCTGGGCGGGATCACCGGCACCATGGTGGATCTGCATGAGAAAGGGTTGATCAAAGCGCTGCTGGATACGCAATCATTCGATGGCGATGCAGCCCGTTCGCTGGCGCAGAATCCACATCATATTGAAATCTCAACCAATCAATACGCGAACCCCGCCTCTAAAGGCGCGGCATGCGAACGCCTGAATGTGGTGATGCTGAGCGCACTGGAAATTGACGTGAATTTCAACGTTAACGTGATGACCGGTTCAAACGGCGTACTGCGTGGCGCCTCGGGCGGCCATAGCGATACGGCAGCAGGGGCCGATCTCACCATTATTACCGCACCGCTGGTGCGCGGGCGTATTCCTTGCGTGGTAGAAAAAGTGCTGACTACCGTCACGCCAGGGGCAAGCGTTGATGTGCTGGTTACCGACCATGGTATTGCGGTAAACCCCGCGCGTCAGGATCTGCTTGATAACCTGCGTGCTGCGGGCGTGGCGCTGATGACCATCGAACAACTGCAACAGCGCGCCGAGCAACTGACGGGCAAACCGCAGCCGATTGAGTTTACCGATCGGGTGGTGGCTGTGGTGCGTTATCGCGACGGTTCAGTGATTGACGTGATTCGCCAGGTTAAAGGCTGATGAAGGGCACAGACCTGCTGTACCAGGGCCAGGCAGTTACGCTGGAGGAGATGCTACAAGCGCGCGATAAACGTGCCGCCAGGCAGCGTCAGGCGTTGAACTGCTATCGGCTACCGTTGATTTCCCTCACGCTGGTTGCACCGGGCGCCGTTAAAAACTCAGCGGTCTGGCGGCGTGTCGCCGATTACGCAATTGCCGAAATACTGGCGCTTTGCGAACAGAAGGAGTGGGTCAACGTCTGGGAAATGCAGGTAAATGAACGCAGCGGCCCGGAATGGATGGCAGCGGTCTGTGCGCCGGCAATGGCGTTGAAACAGCACATGTCGACACTAGAGATGAGCCATCCGTTAGGGCGGCTTTGGGACATCGACATTATTGATAGCGACGGTAAGTCGCTATCACGCCGTGAACTCGGGTATCCTGCCCGGCCATGTTTGATATGCCAGCAGGATGCTCATCTCTGTGCCCGGGGCAAGCATCACACCCTTGACCTTTTGTTGGATGAAATTGCACGAAGGATTGAATGCTATGAACGTGAGCGTTGTGACTGAACGGCGTACGCCAGCGTACTCATCGCTGGCGGCTGGCGAACTTAATGGGTTGGTTGCAAGAGCGCTGCTGACGGAAGCCAGGCTGACACCAAAACCCGGTCTGGTCGATATTCGTAATTCGGGAGCGCATAGGGATATGGATCTGGCGGCATTTGAACGTAGTACTACCGCCATTGCTCCGTGGATGGAAAAGTTTTTTATCATGGGCAACAACACGGCGGCGCTGGCGGCAGAAAATGTCCTGGTGATGCTGCGTCCGCTGGGGATGGCCTGTGAGAACGATATGCTACAGGCGACCAATGGTGTGAATACCCATCGCGGGGCGATTTTCGCTTTTGGCCTGCTGAGCGCAGCGATTGGCCGACTTCTCGCGCGGGGAGAACCGTTGGAGCAAAATCGTATCTGCGACCAGGTTGCCCGCCTGAGTCGGAATATTGTTGCCCACGAGCTCTCAGCAAAAAAAGCGGGAAAACTGACAAAGAGTGAAACCCATTTCCAGTGTTATGGCCTGTCGGGCGCGCGGGGAGAAGCGGAAAGCGGTTTTCGAACCGTCAGAACGCAGGCTTTGCCGGTGTTTAACCGGGTCGTGCAGGAGCATGACGATACCCATCTTGCCCTACTGCAAACATTGTTGCATCTGATGGCGTGGAATGATGATACCAATCTGGTGTCACGGGGAGGCCTGGAAGGGCTTTACTACGTGCAGCAGCAGGCACAAAAATTGTTGTGGCAAGGGGGCGTATTGGTTGAGGGGGGCATTGAAGCGATGCAGTCCCTCGATGATGAACTCATCCTGCGTAACTTAAGCCCTGGCGGTAGCGCGGATTTACTGGCAGTGACCTGGTTTTTAAGTCATTTTCCTGCCGGTTCCCTCTATCCTGAGTAAGTTTCTCTTCTTTCATTCTCTCCAGCAATGATTCATCCTGCGGGATGAATCATGTCTTTTACTGATATCGCTCCCTGTTTATCATTAATTTCTAATTATCGGCGATTTTAGATGGCGGCCTCCGGGCGCGCTGGTTACTCTGAAAACGGTTTACGCAATTTTTACAAAAGAGAATAGCTATGCATGAAGCACAAATCCGCGTCGCCATTGCCGGCGCCGGTGGCCGCATGGGACGGCAGTTAATCCAGGCCGCCATGGCGATGGAAGGTGTTCAGCTGGGTGCCGCGCTGGAGCGCGAAGGCTCTTCCTTGCTGGGCAGCGATGCTGGCGAACTGGCAGGGGTGGGAAAGTCCGGCGTGACCGTTCAAAGCAGCCTTGAGGCGGTAAAAGATGATTTTGACGTTTTCATCGATTTTACCCGTCCGGAAGGCACGTTGACGCATCTGGCGTTTTGCCGCCAGCATGGTAAAGGGATGGTGATTGGTACTACCGGCTTTGACGACGCCGGTAAACAAGCCATTCGCGAGGCGTCACAAGAGATTGCGATCGTTTTCGCCGCAAACTTTAGCGTCGGTGTTAACGTCATGCTCAAGCTGCTGGAGAAAGCCGCGAAGGTAATGGGCGACTATAGCGATATTGAAATTATTGAAGCGCACCACCGCCATAAAGTGGATGCACCGTCGGGTACGGCGCTGGCAATGGGCGAGGCAATCGCCGGGGCGCTGGATAAAGATCTGAAGGACTGCGCGGTCTACTCGCGTGAAGGTTATACCGGCGAGCGCGTAGCGGGCACGATTGGCTTTGCGACCGTTCGGGCGGGCGACATCGTCGGCGAACATACCGCGATGTTTGCCGATATTGGCGAGCGCGTAGAGATTACGCATAAAGCTTCCAGCCGCATGACGTTTGCAAATGGCGCGTTGCGATCGGCGTTATGGCTAAAAACGAAGAAAAATGGGCTATTTGACATGCGGGATGTGCTGGGGCTGGATGTATTATAGCGACTAAATACCTTCGTGATGTGGTTGTGGTAATCAAGATTAATTGATTACAAAGGGCAATATATTATTGCCCTTTTGTTTTTTTGCCCCCCGGTTATTCGGCCAGATAAATAACGCCTTTCACCATTCATGTTTCGACAGTTTCTTCGCCCACGACATGTTCTGCCGCAGTGGCTTACCGTATGCAAAAGGCACCTCGACCAGACTAATAAGACTGATATCCATTGGGGGGGTAGTGCTGTTCCATGGGGTCATTTTATCTCTTTTACTTCAATGGGTTAGCTTTTTTATGCTGTAGTGAGGCTGGTTGTGTTCCAATCTTATGCGCTAGTCTTAAAGAAAAAGAAGTTGGATCTTTATATCGCGATTGTAATTCTTATTATATTGTCTTAATTTGCTGTTTTTTGTTGGTTTTATGATGCATTTGTTTTATTTTTTATGTTTTTAACATCTTGATTTTTAAAATGTTTTTGTCGTTAATTTGCTTAATTTTGAATTTTTTATGCATTTAATAGTGTTGATGGCTATTAAATGAATTTTTATCGTTGTTTTTTGTTGTTTTAATGTGAAATTTGACCATTTGGTCCACTTTTTATCATGCCAGCCAGTTTTTTGCGAACTAAAGGAAGCGCAAGCGTTTTCTATCGTCACTTAGTTGATCTTTTTGCCTCTTAAATAGAATAACTTCCTTATAATGTGCAAAATAACATAAAAAATACCCTCTTTAAGTTGACTTTTATCCGGCTTAACTTCAGAATGCCGCCGTTTGCCAGAAATCCACGGGTAAGCAAATTTGCATTGCTTCATACTGACTGAATGAATTAATATGCAAATAAAGTGAGTGAATATTCTCTGGAGGGTGTTTTGATTAAGTCAGCGCTATTGGTTCTGGAAGACGGAACCCAGTTTCACGGTCGGGCCATAGGGGCAACAGGTTCGGCGGTTGGGGAAGTCGTTTTCAATACTTCAATGACCGGTTATCAAGAAATCCTCACTGATCCTTCCTATTCCCGCCAAATCGTCACTCTTACTTATCCCCATATTGGTAATGTCGGCACCAATGAAGCCGATGAAGAATCTTCTCAGGTTCATGCGCAAGGTTTAGTGATTCGCGATCTGCCGTTGATTGCCAGCAACTTTCGTAACACAGAAGACCTCTCTTCTTACCTCAAACGCCATAACATCGTGGCGATTGCCGATATCGATACCCGCAAGCTGACCCGACTGCTGCGTGAGAAAGGCGCACAGAACGGCTGCATCATTGCAGGCGATAGCCCGGATGCGAAGCTGGCGCTGGAAAAAGCGAAAGCATTTCCTGGACTGAACGGTATGGATCTGGCGAAAGAAGTGACCACGGCGGAAACTTACCGCTGGACGCAGGGTAGCTGGACGCTGAAAGACGGTTTACCGGAAGCGAAATCTGAGGATGACCTGCCGTTCCATGTGGTGGCCTATGATTTCGGCGCCAAACGCAACATCCTGCGCATGCTGGTGGATCGCGGCTGCCGCCTGACGGTGGTGCCAGCGCAAACCTCTGCTGAAGAGGTGCTGAAAATGAATCCGGACGGCATCTTCCTGTCGAACGGCCCTGGCGACCCGGCCCCGTGCGACTACGCCATCGAGGCGATTAAGAAATTCCTCCAGACCGACATTCCTGTGTTCGGCATCTGCCTCGGCCATCAGCTGCTGGCGCTGGCGAGCGGTGCGAAGACCGTTAAGATGAAGTTCGGCCATCACGGCGGCAACCATCCGGTAAAAGATATGGACCGAAACGTGGTGATGATCACCGCGCAGAACCACGGCTTTGCGGTGGATGAAGACTCGCTGCCAGCCAACCTGCGCGTAACCCATAAATCCCTGTTCGACGGCACCCTGCAGGGTATTCATCGTACCGACAAACCGGCGTTCAGCTTCCAGGGACACCCGGAGGCGAGCCCGGGCCCGCACGATGCGGCGCCGCTGTTCGACCACTTTATCGAGCTTATTGAGCAATACCGTCAGTCCGCGAAATAATCAGGAGTAATAAGAGCCATGCCAAAACGTACAGATATAAAAAGCATCCTGATTCTGGGCGCGGGTCCGATTGTTATCGGTCAGGCGTGTGAGTTTGACTACTCCGGCGCTCAGGCGTGTAAAGCGCTGCGCGAAGAGGGCTACCGCGTTATTCTGGTGAACTCCAACCCGGCCACCATCATGACCGACCCGGAAATGGCCGATGCGACTTACATCGAGCCGATTCACTGGGAAGTGGTGCGCAAAATCATTGAAAAAGAGCGTCCGGATGCGGTGCTGCCGACCATGGGCGGCCAGACGGCGCTGAACTGCGCGCTGGAGCTGGAGCGGCAGGGCGTGCTCGAAGAGTTCGGCGTCACCATGATTGGCGCCACCGCCGACGCCATTGATAAAGCCGAAGACCGTCGTCGCTTCGATATCGCGATGAAGAAAATTGGTCTCGACACCGCGCGTTCCGGTATCGCGCACACTATGGAAGAAGCGCTGGCGGTTGCCGCTGATGTGGGCTTCCCGTGCATCATCCGTCCGTCCTTTACCATGGGCGGCACCGGCGGCGGTATCGCTTACAACCGTGAAGAGTTCGAAGAAATCTGCGAACGCGGTCTGGACCTCTCGCCAACCAACGAGCTGCTGATTGATGAATCGCTGATCGGCTGGAAAGAGTACGAGATGGAAGTGGTGCGTGATAAAAACGACAACTGCATCATCGTCTGCTCCATCGAAAACTTCGATGCGATGGGTATCCATACCGGCGACTCCATCACCGTGGCGCCCGCCCAGACCCTGACCGACAAAGAGTACCAAATCATGCGTAACGCCTCGATGGCGGTACTGCGTGAAATCGGCGTCGAAACCGGCGGTTCTAACGTCCAGTTCGCAGTGAACCCGAAAAACGGTCGTCTGATCGTTATCGAAATGAACCCGCGCGTATCCCGCTCCTCGGCGCTGGCGTCGAAAGCCACCGGTTTCCCGATTGCCAAAGTGGCCGCCAAACTGGCGGTAGGTTACACCCTTGACGAACTGATGAACGACATCACCGGCGGGCGTACTCCGGCCTCCTTCGAGCCGTCTATCGACTACGTTGTCACCAAAATTCCGCGCTTTAACTTCGAGAAATTCGCCGGTGCCAACGACCGTCTGACCACCCAGATGAAATCGGTCGGGGAAGTGATGGCGATTGGTCGCACGCAGCAGGAATCCCTGCAGAAAGCGCTGCGTGGCCTGGAAGTGGGCGCCACCGGTTTCGACCCGAAAGTCAGCCTCGACGACCCGGAAGCGCTGACCAAAATCCGCCGCGAGCTGAAAGATGCGGGCGCAGATCGTATCTGGTATATCGCCGATGCCTTCCGTGCGGGCTTGTCTGTGGATGGCATCTTTAACCTGACCAACATCGACCGCTGGTTCCTGGTACAAATTGAAGAGCTGGTGCGTCTGGAAGAGAAAGTGGCTGAAGTCGGTATTACCGGCCTCAACGCCGACTTCCTGCGTCAGCTCAAGCGTAAAGGTTTTGCCGATGCGCGTCTGGCGAAACTGGCGGGCGTGCGTGAAGCGGAAATCCGCAAGCTGCGTGACCAATACAACCTGCATCCGGTCTACAAGCGTGTGGATACCTGCGCGGCGGAATTCGCCACCGATACCGCCTACATGTACTCCACTTATGAAGATGAGTGCGAAGCGAACCCGTCTGTTGACCGCGACAAAATCATGGTCCTCGGCGGCGGCCCGAACCGTATCGGCCAGGGCATTGAGTTTGACTACTGCTGCGTACACGCCTCGCTGGCGCTGCGCGAAGACGGTTACGAGACCATCATGGTCAACTGTAACCCGGAAACCGTCTCCACCGACTACGACACTTCCGACCGTCTGTACTTCGAGCCGGTGACGCTGGAAGACGTGCTGGAAATCGTGCGCATCGAGAAGCCGAAAGGCGTTATCGTGCAGTACGGCGGCCAGACGCCGCTGAAGCTGGCGCGCGCGCTGGAAGCGGCAGGCGTGCCGGTGATCGGCACCAGCCCGGACGCCATCGACCGCGCGGAAGACCGTGAACGCTTCCAGCATGCGGTTGACCGTCTGAAGCTGAAGCAACCGGCCAACGCTACCGTCACCGCCATTGAACAGGCTGTCGAAAAAGCGAAAGAGATCGGCTACCCGCTGGTGGTACGTCCTTCTTACGTGCTGGGCGGTCGGGCGATGGAAATTGTCTATGACGAAGCCGATCTGCGTCGCTACTTCCAGACGGCGGTCAGCGTCTCTAACGATGCGCCGGTGCTGCTGGACCGCTTCCTTGATGACGCGGTTGAAGTGGACGTGGACGCTATCTGCGACGGCGAAATGGTGCTGATTGGCGGCATTATGGAGCACATTGAGCAGGCGGGCGTACACTCCGGCGACTCCGCCTGTTCTCTGCCGGCCTACACGCTAAGCCAGGAAATTCAGGATGTGATGCGCCAACAGGTGCAGAAGCTGGCCTTCGAGTTGCAGGTGCGCGGCCTGATGAACGTGCAGTTTGCGGTCAAGGACAACGAAGTCTACCTGATTGAAGTCAACCCGCGTGCGGCGCGTACCGTACCGTTCGTCTCCAAAGCCACCGGCGTTCCGCTGGCGAAAGTGGCGGCGCGCGTGATGGCCGGCAAATCGCTGACCGAGCAGGGCGTGACCAAAGAAATTATCCCGCCGTACTACTCGGTGAAAGAAGTGGTGTTGCCGTTTAACAAATTCCCGGGCGTTGACCCGCTGTTAGGGCCAGAAATGCGCTCCACCGGGGAAGTGATGGGCGTGGGCCGTACCTTCGCGGAAGCGTTCGCTAAGGCGCAGCTGGGCAGTAACTCCACCATGAAGAAACAGGGCCGTGCGCTGCTCTCGGTTCGCGAAGGCGACAAAGAGCGCGTGGTGGACCTGGCCGCTAAGCTGCTGAAACAAGGCTTCGAGCTGGATGCCACCCACGGTACGGCGATTGTGCTGGGCGAAGCCGGTATCAACCCGCGTCTGGTGAACAAGGTGCATGAAGGCCGTCCGCACATTCAGGACCGCATCAAGAATGGCGAATACACCTACATCATCAACACCACCGCAGGTCGCCGGGCGATTGAAGACTCCAGGGTGATTCGCCGCAGCGCGCTGCAGTACAAGGTGCATTATGACACCACGCTGAACGGCGGTTTTGCCACGACGATGGCGCTCAATGCCGATGCCACCGAGAAGGTAACCTCGGTGCAGGAAATGCACGCGCAGATCAAAAAGTCGTAAACAAAGGGTTCGGCAGATATTGCTCTAACCGGACCTGTAATATAATGTTGAAAGGGTTTCTGTAAAGAAACCCTTTTTTTATCTTGCGTAAGGTCATTCCTGGAGAAGTCCGTTTCCGTAACCACATTTTCAATGTAATAAGCACGATATTGCTCACACTAATCAATATTTAAGTCGCATACTATCTTGTATATCCACAATTTTAATATGGCTTAGTTTTTATTAGTTTGGACAGGCCGTAGCCAGATTTTTAATTTGTGAAATGGTGTGCTTATGTGTGAAAAATATGTTGAAAGACCGCTTTATTTGTTAATTGCTGACTGGATGATGGCAGAGAATCGATGGATCACTGCCAGGGAGATTTCCCGTCAATTTGATATTGAACATTGCAAAGCAATTAATACGCTCTCCTATATTCTGTCAGAAGTGGGGGAAATTGTTTGTGAAGTGAAGATGATCCCTAACCAAATTGCAGGACGAGGCTGCCAGTGCCAGCGTCTGGTGAAAGTCGTGAGTATCGACTCTCAACTCTATCGCCGATTGAATCATAATTTGCAGGAAAGAAAAGTGAGCGTGGCGAAAGCGCCGCGGCTGTCTGCCGTTCCCCCCACAGAGCTAAACCGTGAGCAGAAATGGCAGATGATGCTCTCCAAGAGTATGCGTCGCTAATTGTCTGTTTAACCTGATGGCGGGGTAAACGGTAATTGACGCGTAGGCCGGATAAGCGTGAGCGCATCCGGCATCAATTACTGTGCTGATTTTGGCTTCACGTCCGTCGTGCCTTTCAGGCGTGGCCGGTTTTCTTCGACCTGCGTTAACGGCTTCGTTTCAGATAACCCCGTTCGACAACGGACCGCAAGATCCTGATATTCTTTGGTATTGAGGCGTTTCCAGTGCAGCTCCTGGTCCGTAACCTGGCGTAGTACGCGCGCCGGTGATCCCACCAGCAGTTGCCTTGCCTCACCCTGAAATCCGGCTTTGACAAAACTCATGGCGGCGACAATGCTCTCTTCGCCAATCACTGCGCCGTCCATAATGACGCTATTCATGCCGACCAGGGCGTCCCGTCCCACCACGCAGCCATGTAGAATAGCGCCGTGGCCGATATGGCCGTTTTCATGCACGATGGTATCGGTATCGCAGTAGCCATGCATAATGCAGCCATCCTGCAGATTAGAGCCTGCCTCCAGGATCAGGCGACCATAATCCCCACGCAATGACGCGAGTGGGCCAATATAAACACCGGCGCCCACGATGACATCGCCAATCAGCACGGCGCTGGGATGGACAAACGCGTCCGGATGCACCACCGGGATCAGTCCTTCAAAGGCGTAATAGCTCATAGTTGTACCTCGGTTTTTTTGCCGGATGGCGGTGTAAACACCTTATCCGGCCTACGGTTGCGCATGTGCTGTAGGCCGGATGAGCGAAGCGCCATCCGGCATAGTCACATTAACGACCTTTCCACACCGGATCGCGTTTTTCGGCAAATGCCTGCGGTCCTTCGAGCGCATCTTCTGAATGCAGTACCGACGGATAATGCTTCAGCACGCCGCTGCGGATGTAGCGGTAGCCTTCTTCTACCGGCATTTCGCTGGTCGCGCGATAAATCTCTTTCAGCGCCGCGATAGCCAGCGGGGCGCTATTGACCAGTTGTTGCGCCAGTTCGCGCGCGCTATCCATCAGTTCGCTCTGGCTGACAACGCGGTTCACGATCCCCCAACGCAGCGCTTCTTCGGCGCTCATTCGTCTGCCGGTCATTACCATTTCGTTGACGATAGCCGGTGGCAGCAGCTTAGGCAGACGCAATACGCCGCCGCTGTCAGGCACGATGCCGAGCTTGGCTTCCGGCAGCGCGAAGCTGGCGTTTTCGGCGCAGACAATAAAGTCCGCCGCCAGCGCCAGCTCAAAACCACCGCCAAACGCGTAGCCGTTCACCGCGGCGATAACCGGCTTATCGAGGTCAAATATTTCGGTTAAACCGGCAAAGCCGCCGGGACCAAAATCGGCATCCGGCGCTTCACCTTCCGCTGCCGCTTTTAAGTCCCAGCCAGCAGAAAAGAATTTCTCCCCGCCGCCGGTAATGATTGCTACGCGTAATTCCGGATCGTCACGGAAATTAAGAAAAGCTTCACCCATTGCAAAGCTGGTTTTGGCGTCAATGGCATTCGCTTTAGGTCGGTCGAGGGTAATTTCCAGGATCGGGCCGTTACGGGTCAGATGTAATGACTCACTCATAGTTCATCTCCAGATAAATAGTTTTCCGGCGGGAGGGATTCCTGTCGGAAGGTTTATTTCAGATTTTTTTTGATTATTTTTCCTGAACAGTTGCGCGGCAGGTCGGTTCTGATCTCCATAAAAGAGGGAACCTTGAACTTCGCCATATTGTTTTCGCAGAAGCTGAAAAACTCGGCTTCGCTTAATGTTTCACCTTCATTAAGGACAATAAACGCTTTAATGGCTTCATCACGGATCGCGTCTTTAATACCAACCACCACAATGTCCTGAATTTTCGGATGTGCAGAAATAATATTTTCCAGCTCGACGCAGGAGACATTTTCCCCGCCGCGTTTAATCATGTTGCAGCGTCTGTCGACAAAATAGAAATAGCCATCCTCATCCTGGTAACCCGAATCACCGGTATGTAACCAGCCCTCTGGTTCCAGCGCCCTGGCGGTTGCCTCCGGCTGCATGTAATACTCTTTGAAGATAGTCTTGCCGGGGATGCCTTTAATACAGATTTCGCCAATTTCTCCGGCGGGCAGCGGGCGATTTTGATCGTCGCGGATTTCGGCTTCATAGCTAAATCCCACGCGGCCAATGGAGGGCCAGCGTCGTTTGTCTCCGGGACGGTCGCCGATAATACCGACGATGGTTTCAGTCATACCGTAGGAGGTCAGCAGCCTGACGCCAAAGCGTTCGGTAAAATCGTCTTTTTCCTGTGCGGATAGATTGAGATAGAACATCACTTCACGCAGATGATGCTGCCTGTCCGTTGGCGCGGCGGGCTGGACCATCAGCGTGCGGATCATCATCGGGATGCACTCGGTCACCGTCGCCTGATATTTACGTATCTGATCCCAGAAGGCCCTGGCGCTGTACTTCTCCAGGAGCACAAAGGTGCTGCCGGCGGAAAAGGCTGGCATTGCGGCGGTACACTGGCAGTCGATATGAAAAGCGGGCATCACCGTCATGTACACGTCATCATCGCGCAGGGCGATTTGCCAGGCAGAGTAGTAGCCTGCAAAACGCAGGTTATAGTGGGTAATCACCACCCCTTTTGGACGCGAGGTAGTACCGGAGGTAAACAGAATTTCCGCCGTATCGTCAGTGGATAACACGGGCGTATAGCACAGCGTGGTGGACTGGCGGGATTGCAGTTGGGTAAAGTGACTCACGCCATCGTCAGCCGGAAGCTGCTCGCCAATCAGACAGATATGATTAAGCGGAGTGCTATTGTCCTGGCGTATTTCACGGTACATAGGATAAAACTGGACGCTGGTAACCAGCAGACTCACCTGGCTGTTTTGCAGGATCCAGGCGCTTTCTTCGCCCAGTAAGCGGGCATTAATCGGCACCATAATGGCGCCGATTTTTGCCAGTCCAAACCAGCAAAAGATGAATTCCGGACAGTTATCCAGATGCAGCGCGACCCTATCACCCTTGCGGATCCCTAAGGAATAAAAAAGGTTCGCCGTGCGGTTAATCTCTTCATTGAGCGAAGCATAGCTAAACTGCCGAACGATTCCCTCACAGGATTCGAAAATTAACGCCGTTTTATCTCCGTACACCCCGGCCAGGTCGTCCCACATCTGACGTAAGTTTTGTCCGCCAACGATATCCATATTGCTTTATCCACTGAAATCAGGCGTGAGCGCTAACCGGAAAACCGATTAGCGCATCGCGTTTAATCCTCAACTTTGGCCAGGCCTTTGCCGACCAGTTCCTTAATATCTGCTTCGCTATAACCAATGTTTTTCAGAATGGCGGCGGTATCCATGCCGTGTGACGGCATGCCACGCCAGATTTTCCCCGGGTTGTTTTTAAATTTCGGCATGATGTTCGGCCCTTTACAGGTGCGACCGTCCATTGTTTGCCACTGAGTAATCGATTCGCGGGCAACGTACTGCGGGTTACCTTCCAGTTCCGGAATGGTGAGCACCTTCGCACAGGCGATATTCAGCTCAGCAAAACGCGCCTGAACGTCGGCGATGGTGTGTGCTGCCAGCCAGGCGTCCAGTTTCTCTTCGACGAGCGGGCCGTAAGGGCATTCCACGCGATGGATGAGCTGCGTGCCTTCCGGAACTTCCGGCGTACCGAGAATGTGGGCCAGGCCAATATCTTTAAAACACTCGTTGATTTGCGTGATGCCGACCAACTCCATGACGATGTAACCATCGGCGCATTTATACAGGCCGCAACCGGCGTAGTAGGGGTCTTTCCCTTTCGTCATACGTGGACAGATTTCGCCGCCGTTGAAGTAGTCCATCATGAAGTACTGACCCATGCGCAGCATCACTTCGTACATGGCGATATCGATGCTTTCACCTTTACCCGTTTCGCGTACTTTGTGCAGGGCTGCCAGCGCGGCTGTCGTCGCGGTCATCCCGGAGAAGTAATCGGCGGTATACGGGAAGGCTGGCATCGGTTGGTCAACGTCGCCGTTTTGGATCAGATAACCACTGAATGCCTGCGCGATGGTGTTATACGCCGGAAGATTGGTGTACTCCTCGGTACCATACTGGCCGAAGCCGGAAAGGTGGGCAATGACCAGTTTCGGGTTATGTTCCCACAGCACTTCATCAGTAATACCACGGCGGGCAAAGGCCGGGCCTTTACTGGCTTCAATGAAAATATCGGTGGTTTCCATCAATTTCAGAAACGCTTCCCGACCTTCATCTTTGAAAATATTCAGCGACAGGGCGTGCAGGTTGCGGCGTGAGAGCTGCGGGTAGTTAGGCTGTACGCGGATGGTATCGGCCCATGCGACGTTTTCAATCCAGATAACCTCGGCGCCCCATTCGGCGAACATCTGTCCGGCGAATGGACCGGCGATTTCGATTCCTGAAAAAACAACGCGTACCCCAGCAAGCGGGCCAAAGGTTGGCATTGGTAAATGATTCATCATTTTTCTCCTGGCATTTTTTGCGGTATGTAGGCCGGATAAGCACAGCGCCATCCGGCATGATTGCCTGATGGCGACGCCCCGCGTCTTATCAGGCCTACAAGGGATCGATTAGCGGTATTGCTTAAGTACCGCACGACCCAACGTCAGGATCTGCATTTCATCAGAACCACCAGAAACACGGTCAACGCGCAGGTCACGCCAGAAACGCGTGATGCGGTGGTTGCCCGCGATACCAACACCTCCCAGTACCTGCATGGCGGTGTCTACCACTTCAAACGCGGCGTTGGCGCAGAAGTATTTGCACATTGCCGCGTCGCCGGAGGTAATAGTGCCGTTATCTGCTTTCCACGCGGCTTCCAGCAGCATATTTTTCATGGAGTTCAGTTTGATCGCCATATGCGCAAACTTCTCCTGAATCAGCTGGAAACGGCCAATAGCTTCACCAAACTGCACGCGCTGATTCGCGTAACGCGCAGCGTCTTCAAAAGCGCACATTGCGGTACCGTAGTTGGTCAGCGCGACGAGGAAGCGCTCATGGTCAAACTCTTCTTTCACGCGGTTGAAGCCGTTACCTTCCCGACCGAACATGTCTTTCTCGTCCAGTTCAACGTCGTCAAAGGTGATTTCACAGCAGCTGTCCATGCGCAGACCGAGTTTCTCCAGTTTGTTGACCTTGATACCCGCTTTGCTCATGTCCACAAACCACTCGGTGTAAACCGGTTTATCCGGCGATGCACCGTCTCTCGCCATGACCACGATGTACGGGGTATAGGCGCTACTGGTGATAAAGCACTTACTGCCATTGAGATAAACCTTACCATTTTTGCGTGTATAAGTGGTTTTCAGACTACCAACATCCGATCCCGCTCCCGGTTCAGTGATAGCAGAGTTCCACATCTGCTTACCGGTGCCCCGGAAGGCCATGATTTTATCAATTTGCTCCTGAGTTCCTTCACGCAGGAAAGTGTTAAAACCTCCCGGCAATTGGTACAACACGTAAGTTGGTGCGCCAAGACGCCCCAGTTCCATCCAGACGGCGGCGACGGTAACAAAACCCGCTTCCAGACCGCCGTGTTCCTCCGGGATCAGCAGGCTATCAATGCCCATATCCGCCAGCGCTTTTACAAAACGCTCAGGGTAGACGCTGTCACGATCGCACTCGGCAAAATAAGCTTCCCAGTTCTCACTGGCCATCAGTTCGCGAATACCGGCGACAAACAGCTCCTGTTCGTCATTTAAGTTGAAATCCATCTTTCAGCCTCTTGATCAATTGGGTTAATAAGAATTACTTGTCTTTCCAGTGCACTTTGGCGTCTTTAATAAAGGACAGCGTCACCATAATGTTGACGAAGAACAGCGGGCATCCTCCGGCGATAATCGCGGTCTGAATCGGCTTCAAACCACCCAGCGCCAGCAGAACGATACCGATGATGCCGACCAGCACCGACCAGCCGATACGCACTAACAGAGGCGGCTCTTCACCATCGCGAACTTCACGACAGGTCGACATCGCCAGGGTGTAAGAGCAGGCGTTAATCAGCGTGACGGTGGCAATAAAGCAGAGGATGAAGAAGCCCCACATGGTGGCGGTGCTGAGCGGCAAGGCGGCCCAGGTTTCGATAATGGCGCGCGCCACGCCGTGTTGCTCAATGAGTTGCGGAATGTTGAGGATGTTTTTATCCATCAGCAGCAGCGTGTTGCTGCCCAGCACTGTCCACAGGATCCAGGTAGACGCGGTCAGACCCATCACCATCCCGAAGCACAGTTCACGTACGGTACGACCACGGGAAATACGGGCCAGGAAGATACTCATCTGGATGGCGTAAATAACCCACCACGCCCAGTAGAAAACGGTCCAGCCCTGTGGGAAGCCGCCTTTACCGATGGCGTCGGTATAGAACAGCATCCGTGGCAGGTGCATTAACAGCATCCCGACGGAGTCGGTGAAGTAGTTCATGATGAAGCTGGCGCCGCTGACGATAAACACCCAGCCGAGCATCAGGAAGCTCAGGTAGCTACGCACATCGCTGGCGATTCTGACCCCTTTTTGCAGGCCGCAGGCCACGCAAATCGCGTTCAGAATGATCCAGCAGGTAATGATGATGGCATCCAATTGCAGCGTATGCGGAATACCGAACAGCCATTGCATACACTCGGTGACCAGCGGGGTAGCCAGCCCGAGGCTGGTGCCCATCGCGAAGATCAGCGCCACCAGGTAGAAGTTATCGACAATGGTACCGAACAGCCCTTTCGCATGCTTTTCACCGACGAGCGGTACCAGCGTGGAGCTGGGGCGGATGACATCCATCTTGCGTACAAAGAAGAAGTAGGCGAAGGCCACGGAAAGGAAGCTATAGGTTGCCCACGGCAGCGGCCCCCAGTGGAACAGGCTGTACGCCAGACCTATCTCTTTCGCGCCCGTGGAATTGGGTTCCAGGCCGAACGGCGGGGTGGAGATATAGTAGTAGATCTCAATAGAGCCCCAGAACAGAACCGCAGCGGATGTACAGGAGGCGAACATCATGAAAATCCAGCTGGCGGTGCTAAACTCCGGTTTTTCGTCACCTAATCTCTTTTTGGCATAGGGGCCAAAAACCAGCCAGAACCAGCCGAAGAGCATGACGACCATATACCATTCAAATGCCCAACCCCAGACGTTGGTGACATAACTGAATACCGCATTAATAACGACGTTAGCGGCATCAAGATCTCTGACTGTTAGCCAGCAAAGTATCCCGACAATTATTAATGGCGGAAAAAAAACCTTCGGTTCAATTCCCGATTTTTTCTTTTCATTTTTCATAAGTGAATTCCAGTGTGAAAACGAAATTTATTTAGCGTGCCAGTCCATGAACGTTTGTTTATTTATTATTAATGATTTGTTGATAAGTTTTTAACCTCTGGGACGCCTCAATGAGTAACTCATAATGGGTATTCATTTCGGGTGATTCTGTTATCTGTGTCACACTTTTTTGCGTTGATTATTTTGTGTCTAAATTTTGATTTTTTCTTTATTTATTAATTAGTTGGTTGTGGTTTTTTAACTTTTTTAAGTATCTGACGTTCAATATTGTTGAGCCAGCAAACAATATTGAAAATTTTCATATTTGGCATATTTCTTTCAATATTGGTGAGGTGCGTAACACTATTGAAAGTTACGAATATCAATGTGTGACATTTTCAATATTGGTGATTAAGGTTTTATTTCCGAATTAAAGAGCGTGATATCTGTATTTAACACCGCCGATATAAATACGTTTCCTTCATGATTTCTGGAGATGCAATGAAGATAATTACTTGCTACAAATGCGTACCTGATGAGCAGGATATTGCGATTAATAATGCTGACGGAACACTCGATTTCAGCAAAGCGGATAGCAAAATCAGCCAATATGATCTGAATGCAATTGAAGCTGCTTGCCAGTTAAAACAGCAGTTGGGAGACGCTCAGGTTGTCGCCATGAGCGTTGGCGGCAAAGCGCTGACTAATGCAAAAGGGCGCAAAGATGTCCTCTCTCGTGGCCCTGATGAACTGATTGTGGTCATTGACGATCAATTTGAGCAGGCGCTGCCGCAACAAACTGCCAGCGCGCTGGCCGCCGCGGCGCAAAAATCAGGTTTCGATCTACTTATCTGCGGCGACGGTTCTTCCGATCTTTATGCTCAGCAGGTTGGTTTGCTGATGGGCGAAGCGCTGAACATTCCGGCGATTAACGGCGTGAGTAAAATCCTCTCTCTTACCGACAGCACATTGACAGTAGAACGCGAACTGGAAGATGAAGTTGAAACGCTGAGCATCCCGCTCCCGGCGGTGATCGCGGTTTCCACCGACATTAACACCCCACAAATCCCTTCGATGAAAGCCATTCTTGGCGCGGCGAAAAAACCGGTTCAGGTCTGGTCGCCTGCGGATATCGGGCTGAACAGCGTACCCGCGTATTCCGCACAACAGGTTGCCGCACCGAAGCAGCGCGAGCGTCAGCGTGTGGTGATTGAAGGTGACGGTGAAGAACAAATCGCCGCGTTTGTCGAGAATCTGCGCAAAATCATTTAATTATCAGGGGATGTTATGAACAAATTTTCCAGTGTCTGGGTATTCAGCGATACCCCTTCTCGTCTGCCCGAACTGATGAGTGGCGCGCAGGCTGTAGGTGAAAAAGTTAACGCGTTCGTACTGAACGAAGCGGACAGCGCGACAGCATGCCATTTGGGCGCGGATCATGTCTGGCTGCTCAGCGGCAAACCAGAAGACCGCATGATCGAAGACTACGCTGCTGCGATGGCTGAGACTATTCGTCAGCATAGCGAAGGCGGCGCGGTGCTGCTGCCGAATACGCGTCGGGGCAAGCTGTTGGCGGCAAAGCTGGGCTATCGCTTGTCGGCTGCGGTTTCCAATGACGTCAGCGACGTCGCCCTGCAGGATGGAAAAGCGGCGGTTAAACATATGGTCTACGGCGGTCTGGCGATAGGGGCAGAAACCATCGCTTCGCCGTTTGCCGTGATCACACTCAGCAGCGGAACGTTTGACGCACAACAACCGGATGCTTCTCGCAGCGGCGAGATGCACACCGTGCAGTGGCAGGCTCCGGCCACTGCCGTGACCCGCACCGCAACCCAGGCGCGTCAGAGCAACAGCGTTGACCTCGACAAAGCGCGTCTGGTGGTCAGCGTGGGACGCGGCATCGGCAGCAAAGAGAATATCTCGCTGGCCGAAGCGCTGTGCCAGACCATCGGCGCCGAGCTGGCCTGTTCCCGCCCGGTGGCGGAAAACGAGAAGTGGATGGAGCACGAGCGCTACGTCGGTATCTCCAACCTGATGCTCAAACCTGAACTGTATCTGGCGGTGGGGATCTCCGGGCAGATCCAACACATGGTCGGCGCCAACGGCGCGCAGACGATTTTCGCCATCAACAAAGATAAAAACGCGCCAATCTTCCAGTATGCGGATTTTGGCATCGTTGGCGATGCGCTGAAGATCCTGCCTGCGCTGACGGCTGCCTTAGCGCGATAAACCATTTCGGGCAGGATGCGAAGGTATCCTGCCGCTGACAGGAGTACGTATGTCCGAAGATATCTTTGATGCCATCATCGTGGGTGCAGGTCTGGCCGGTTCGGTTGCGGCGCTGGTGCTTGCTCGCGAAGGTGCACAGGTGCTGGTTATCGAGCGTGGCAATTCTGCTGGCGCGAAGAATGTCACCGGTGGGCGTTTGTATGCACATAGCCTGGAACGCATCATTCCCGGCTTTGCGGATCAGGCCCCCATTGAACGCATGATCACCCACGAAAAACTCGCCTTTATGACCGACAACGGGGCGATGACTATCGACTACTGCAATGGTGAAGATGCTTCAGCGTCGCAAGTTTCTTATTCCGTTTTGCGCAGTAAATTTGACGCCTGGCTGATGGAGCAGGCCGAAGAGGCGGGGGCGCAACTGATCACTGGTATTCGCGTGGATAATGTCGTTCAGCGTGATGGCAAAGTCGTGGGTGTGGAAGCCGATGGCGATATTCTGGAAGCCAAAGTCGTAATCCTCGCTGACGGGGTGAATTCTCTGCTGGCTGAAAAGCTGGGCATGGCAAAGCGTGTTGAGGCATCGCATGTTGCTGTCGGCGTGAAGGAACTGATCGAATTGCCGAAGTCGGTCATTGAAGATCGTTTCCAGTTACAGGGCAACGAAGGTGCCGCCTGTCTGTTTGCCGGGGCGCCAACCGATGGTCTGATGGGCGGTGGCTTCCTGTATACGAATGAAACAACCCTTTCCCTGGGGCTGGTCTGTGGACTTCATCATCTGAAAGACGCGAAAAAATCGGTCCCGCAAATGCTGGAAGATTTCAAACAGCATCCGGCCGTTGCGCCGCTGATCGCCGGTGGCAAGCTGGTGGAATATGCCGCACACGTTGTACCCGAGGCGGGAATGAATATGCAGCCTGAACTGGTGGGCGATGGCGTACTGATTGCCGGAGACGCTGCCGGCATGTGTATGAACCTCGGCTTTACCATCCGTGGTATGGATCTCGCCATATCCGCAGGCGAAGCGGCGGCGAAGACGGTGCTTTCGGCGATGAAGCGTGACGATTTTAGCAAGCAGTCGTTGGGGGAATACCGTCAGCATCTGGACGAAGGTCCGATGCGCGATATGCGCATGTATCAGAAACTGCCAGCTTTTCTTGATAATCCCCGCATGTTTACCGCCTATCCCGAAATGGCGGTCAATATCGCGCGCGACCTGTTCACCGTGGATGGCTCCGCTCCGGTGCCGATGCGTAAAAAAATCCTGCGCCATGCGAAGAAAGTGGGCTTCATCAACCTGATGAAAGATGGCCTGAAAGGAGTGACCGTATTATGACATCTCCCGTCAATGTGGACGTCAAACTGGGCGTCAATAAGTTCAATGTGGATGAAGACAGCCCACACATCATTCTCAAAACCGATCCTGATAAACAGGCGCTGGAGGTGCTGATTAAGGCCTGTCCGGCGGGACTGTATAAAAAGCAGGACGACGGCAGCGTTCGTTTTGATTACGCCGGGTGCCTGGAGTGCGGAACGTGCCGGATCCTCGGCCTCGATACGGCGCTGGAAAAATGGGAATACCCGCGCGGGACGTTTGGCGTGGAGTTCCGCTACGGCTAATAAGTACGAAGTTGTGCCCCCGTAGGCCGGATAAGATGCGGTAGCGTCGCCATCCGGCAATCATGTGGCGCCAATGCCGGATGGCGGCGGAAACGCCTTATCCGGCCTACAGATGCGCTTTGCCCGTGTTGAAACAGGACATCACCATGCAGCAGCCCAGGAACTTTGATGACCTTAAATTCTCCTCCATTCATCGCAGAATTATGCTGTGGGGAAGCGGCGGCCCGTTCCTTGATGGCTACGTGCTGGTGATCATTGGCGTGGCGCTGGAACAACTGACGCCGCTATTGCACCTTGATGCTGAATGGATTGGCGCGCTCGGCGCGGCTACGCTTGCCGGACTGTTTATCGGCACCTCGTTGTTTGGCTATATTTGCGATAAAGTCGGGCGGCGTAAAATGTTCCTGCTTGATATTATCGCTATCGGCGTTATCTCCGTGGCGACCATGTTTGTTTCCACGCCGCTTGAATTGCTGGTGATGCGCGTTTTAATTGGCATTGTTATCGGCGCGGATTACCCTATCGCCACTTCCATGATTACGGAGTTTTCCAACACCCGCCAGCGCGCGTTCTCCATCGGTTTTATCGCCGCGATGTGGTACGTCGGCGCGACCTGCGCCAACCTGGTGGGTTACTGGCTGTATGACATGGAAGGCGGCTGGCGCTGGATGCTTGGCAGCGCCTTTATCCCGTGCTTAATCATTTTGATTGGCCGCTTTGATCTGCCGGAATCGCCACGCTGGCTATTGCGAAAAGGACGGGTAAAAGAGTGCGAACAAATGATGATCAAACTGTTCGGCGAACCGGTCTGCTTTGACGATGAGCCGCCGCAGGAGACCCGCTTCCTGCAGTTGTTTAACCGCCGTCATTTTCCGTTTGTACTGTTCGTTGCGGCTATCTGGACCTGTCAGGTAATCCCGATGTTCGCTATCTATACCTTTGGGCCGCAGATCGTCGGGTTACTCGGCTGGGAGCAGGGGCGCAACGCGGCACTCGGCAATGTGGTGATTAGCCTCTTTTTTATGCTGGGCTGTATCCCGGCGATGTTCTGGCTAAACAGTATTGGCCGTCGCCCTCTGCTTATTGGCAGCTTCGCCATGATGACTATCGCGCTGGCGCTGCTGGGGCTGGTGTCAAATCTGGGCATCATACTGGTCGTGGTGGCGTTTGCGGTATACGCCTTCTTTTCCGGCGGACCGGGCATACTGCAATGGCTTTATCCTAATGAACTCTTCCCGACGGATATTCGCGCTTCGGCCGTGGGGGTCATCATGTCATTAAGCCGCATCGGAACCATTGTCTCCACCTGGGCATTACCGATTTTCATTACTCGTTACGGTATTAATAACGTCATGCTGATTGGCGCGTTGATTTCGTTAGTCGGGCTTGGCGTATCGGTGATGTTTGCCCCGGAAACCCGCGGCTTGACGCTAACACAGACCGGAAACATGACTTTGCGCGGAACGCCATCGGATAACCCTCGTTAAGAGTGTTCTGCATTTCTCCCTGCTTTTCGCCAATAACGCTACAGTTAACAGTCACATGCTAAAACAACTGAAAAGCAGGGAGAACACCATGCAAAAACGTCTTATGACCGCACTGTTTACCGCAGCAACACTATTCACCGTCGCAGGATGCTCTTCTAACCAGGCGGTTGAAACCACGGATGGCAAAACTATTGTCACCGACGGGAAACCCGAGGTCGATAACGATACCGGTATGGTGTCTTACAAAAACGCCGCCACCGGGAAAACCGAACAGATTAACCGCGATCAGCTGAAAAATATGAGCGAGCTGGATAATTAATTCAATTTTCTCTGGTTAGCCGCTCAATAATATTCTCTCTTTATGCGCATCCATTTATTCCCATGCGAATAAACGGATGCCTGAACAGGCAGGGACGCCGGAAAACGTCGAAATACGTTAGACCATTCGCCCGTGTTCCCGCTTTCCCCACCGCGCTGTCCGCTTACATGAGGTTACACTCATCGACATTTCTCTGAACAGCGGCTCAACATTTCCCGGAAAAAAACATATCGCAGGGCATTTATCCTTATGATTAGGTATAAATGATGAGGTATAAGGAACAGGAGTCTGTAATGAAACTGAAACTAATACCTTTTTATTTGCTCGCGCTATTTTCTGCCGCCTCCGGGGCTACGGAGATAAACGCCTGCAAAGACCTGATCGGAACATGGAAAACCACGGCAGATAACCCGCCTTATACCATGACAATATTGCCGCCAGTAGAAGGCTGCGGGGAAAAATGTGTGAAACTGAACGTGCAGTATGAACTTGACGTGACTCACCGCAACGCGCTTTATTGCCATGAAGGACAAGAGGGGGTAAAAGGGCAGGGACCCATGGTGATAGCATTTGAAGGGGCGTATGGTGGACACGCTATTGGAACCTATAACCGACAGCTGCAATTACTTTGGGCTGGCGTAATACCGAAAAATAAAAAGGGGAAATGGATAACGAAAATGGAAAGTTACTGGTTCAGGCAGGTAAAAGCGCACTAAACATCATCTTAAAACAGCCCGCAAAACCGTCTTATTCACGAAGGGCTTACTGTCTGCGCGCATACATTCTACCGACTTGCCTGCCCCGGATGAACTGTTGATAAAAAAGAGGGCCAGCATCTGTTTCCAGACGGCCCTGAGTGGATTGTGACGGAACATGGCACCTTGCTGGCGCTCTCTTATTATTTCATGCCTGTGCCCTCGTTATGGCGCAATCAGAGCTTTATTTCGTCGCATCGTTATAAACTTCGGCAACGGCTTCAAAATTCGGACCATGCTCACGTGCAGCGATAATATGATAATATTTTCCGCCTTTCGCATCGGCTAATTCTGACAGTTTTTCGCGTAGATCAGAGGGTGAGGAAATCTGCCCGCCACTCTGGGACACATTTATGGTGCCGACCTTAACCAGTTTGAAGTGGCTGATTTCTTGTTTAGAGACCTGCTCTGCCGCAAGTGTGCTGAATGAAGCAACCGTTGCCAGTAATGCGGCGGCAATAATGCGTTTTTTCATAGTTCTGTTCCTGTTGCATTGATGATAAGGTTTGCGCAATATCAGTAATCCGTAACGAAATTATTTATCCCCTTCATACTTCAGGTTACTTATGGGTTGGCTACGGATTACTCGGCCCATCCATGGGCCTCGCCCTGACGGGCCGTCGCACGCGACGTTCAAATCTGCTCCCGGCAAATTTGTCGCTCACCTCAGTCACATAATTATCTATGCTCCTGAGGACTCACTCCCTTGCCGCCTTTAAGCAACTCGAATTATTTTGGGTAATAACCTCGGTTGATTATCTGAAAATAGCCTTATTTGGTGTGACCGTCTTATATCTTGTTATAGTCACCTCTTTATGTTGTTGTCAATGTAAAATAATGCACTGCCAGCTAAAAAGAAACTTAACCCCCTGTAAATAATAGTTTTTATATTATTTCTTTTAATGGCGTAATTTTTATTGAATCACGCGGCAATACGCTAGTTTTATTCATAAGCAACATAACAGAATTGAGTTATGTTTTAATTTCCCGGAGTGATATTACCGGTTGTATGTCTATGGTTGCGCGGCCTGTTACTGATAGTGTTTCTTTCGGGGCGATTTTATTGTAGCGGCATAGGGTAATCACCGTAGTTGAAGGGAAAAGGCACGAACACAGAGCTATAGAGTATGTTTAATAATGTATTTTTTTATGAAGTAATGTCTGCAGTTGTATCTCTAAAATAAAAACAATGAACTTTTCATCTAAATAATTTTTCAATGAATTATGCTCATTTATTAATATATTTCTAATTTGAAATACAAATCAATTTATAACACATATTCTTACCCGGAAGGCATTGATACATATCCACGCTTCCTCGTACAGTAATAAATGAATATGTGATAAAGTTACTGACTACAGGTATAATAATATGAGTAATAAAAAAAATCTGTCCGCAGAAGAGACGGATCTTACGCGTAGGAAACTGTTAACCAGCGCCGGTATTCTTGCCGCCGGCGGTATGCTATCCGGCGCGGTAAAATCTGATGAAAAATGTGCCGTCAAGGCGAAACCGGCGTGGGATAAACCGTTTACCGGCGAAATCCCGGAAAAATTGCCAGAAGGATATAATATTCTGTTAGTCGTGACCGACCAGGAGCGTTTTTTTCCTACGTTTCCTTTCCCGGTACCCGGCAGAGAGCGGCTCATGAAAACGGGGGTGACATTCTGTAATCATCAGAATACCAGTAATGTCTGTACGCCTTCCCGCTCCGTATTGTATACCGGCTTACATATGCCCCAGACAAAAATGTTTGATAATCTGGGCTTACCCTGGATGCCTTATGACCTTGACCCCGCTCTTGGAACCACAGGCCATATGATGCGGGAACTGGGATACTATACGGCCTATAAAGGTAAGTGGCATCTTACAGAAAAACTGGAGAAGCCTTTGCCTGACGAAAAAGATGAGGATATTGATGTCGGGGATATTCCTGAACCAGAATTACATAAAATTATGGAAAAATATGGTTTTGCTGACTATCACGGCATCGGCGATATTATAGGCCATAGTAAAGGCGGCTATTTTTATGATTCAACCACCACGGCTCAGACTATAAATTGGTTAAGATGCAAGGGGCAGCCCTTGAATGACCAACACAAGCCCTGGTTCCTGGCCGTTAACCTCGTTAATCCTCATGACGTCATGTTTATTGATACCGATAAAGAGGGAGAAAAGGTACAGTGGCGTGGCGAGTTGGATCAGGATGATAATACCCTGGCGCCCACGCAGCCGCCGGAAAACGAGCTTTATCAGGCAAGCTGGCCGAACTATCCGCTGCCGGCAAACAGGCATCAATCATTCAATGAGCTGGGAAGACCGCCGGCGCATCTTGAATACCAGACGGCGCGCGCTGCGCTGGAAGGGCAGTTTCCTGATGAAGATCGTCGTTGGCGTAAACTGCTTGACTACTATTTCAACTGTATCCGCGATTGTGATACTCACCTTGACCGGATATTAAATGAACTTGATGCCCTCAAGTTAACTGATAAAACGATTGTTGTATTTACTGCCGATCATGGCGAATTAGGCGGAAGCCATCAGATGCACGGTAAAGGCGCTTCCGTTTATAAAGAACAGATCCATGTACCGATGATTATTTCCCACCCGGCGTACCCGGGTAATAAGAAATGTCAGGCGTTGACCTGTCATCTTGATATCGCGCCGACATTAGTTGGGCTGACCGGTTTGCCGGAAGAAAAACAGCACCAGGCGTTAGGCAACCGCAAAGGCGTTAATTTTAGCGGATTGCTAAAAAACCCGGAGGGCGTTGCGGTTAATGCGGTGAGAAATGCCAGCTTATATTGCTATGGCATGATCTTGTATACCGATGCCCATTATCTCCACCGCGTTATCGCGCTACAAAGAGATAAACAAAAAACGGTGGCGCAAATCAAGCAGGAAATATCCCATTTGCATCCTGATTTCAGCCATCGTTCAGGGACGCGCATGATTAACGATGGCCGTTATAAGTTTGCACGCTATTTCTCGCTAAGGGAGCATAATACGCCGGAAACCTGGGAGGATCTTATTAAGTACAACGATCTTGAACTTTACGATCTTAAAAATGATCCCGATGAGAACCATAACCTTGCTGCTGATAAACAGAAATATCAGGATCTCATTCTTACGATGAATGAAAAACTGAATAAAATTATCAAGGACGAAATTGGCGTGGATGACGGCAGTTTTATGCCGGATGCGGCCCATGAGCCGTGGGATCTTACTATTGAGCAGTTTAACCGCATGGCGAAAGATTAAGAGCCTGGCCCATTAGGCTATTTTATTCGCCATTTTGGGTCCGGGCAGTGCTCAAAATCCTCACGTACTACGTGTACGCTCCGGTTTCTGCGCGCTGGTCGGCTCCAAACTGGCTTCAACAATTACGCCTACTGGGCCAGGCTCTAAGTGTCTGACCCATTAGGCTAATTTATGCGTCGGCGATCTGGCATCCAGCGTGTCTGGAGGTTCAGATGCTGTTGGCGCTGCGCTTATTGGGCCTGTGTCATCATGTAATGGATTGATATTACAGTCATTACAGGAAAATTTAGCGCAGCGCCACCCGACAAGAAGGCCTTAAACCGATTGGTCAGCGATTTAAGACTGCTATCATCACCGACCTTTCCACACCGGATCGCGCTTTTCCGCAAACGCCTGCGGCCCTTCGAGAGCGTCTTCTGGGGGCAGGATGGCGTCAACTCCTGGCTGGCGTTAATTCAATTTTTTCTGATTAGCCGCTCAATAATATTCACTATTAGCCTGGCGAATTTGTCACTACACTTTGTAATAAAAAACAGATCATCACAGGCTAATCATGATCCTCATTATTTATGCGCATCCGTATCCGCATCATTCTCATGCGAATAAGCGGATGCTTGAACAGGCAGGGACGCTGGAAAACGTCGAAATACGTTCGCTTTATCACCTCTATCCCGATTTCAATATTGACGTTGCCGCCGAGCAGGAGGCGCTGTCGCGCGCGAGTCTTATCGTCTGGCAGCATCCGATGCAGTGGTACAGCGTCCCTCCTTTACTCAAATTATGGATGGATAAAGTCCTCACCCACGGCTGGGCTTACGGTCATGGCGGTACGGCATTGCATGGTAAACATCTGCTGTGGGCGGTAACGACCGGCGGTGGTGAAAACCACTTTGCTATCGGCTCCCATCCCGGATTTGACGTCCTTTCTCAGCCGCTACAGGCGACGGCGCTCTATTGCGGCCTTAAATGGCTGCCGCCGTTTGCCATGCACTGCACGTTCATTTGCGATGACGACACCTTACAGGCGCAGGCGCGTCAGTATAAACAGCGTTTACTGGCATGGCAGGAGGTGAATCATGGATAGCCATACTCTACTGCAGGCGCTGATCTATCTTGGTTCGGCGGCGCTGATTGTGCCGATTGCGGTACGTTTGGGCTTAGGATCGGTGCTGGGGTATCTGATTGCGGGTTGCATTATCGGCCCCTGGGGGCTACGGCTGGTGACGGACGCCGAATCTATTCTGCATTTTGCGGAAATCGGCGTCGTGCTGATGTTGTTTGTTATTGGGCTTGAGCTGGACCCGCAACGGTTATGGAAGCTGCGCGCCTCGGTATTTGGTGGCGGCGCGTTACAGATGGTGGTCTGCGGCGGACTGATTGGTCTGTTTTGTATGTTTCTTGGCCTGCGTTGGCAGGTGGCGGAACTGATTGGCATGACGCTGGCGCTTTCGTCCACGGCTATCGCCATGCAGGCAATGAATGAGCGTAACCTGACCGTTTCGCAAGTAGGGCGTAGCGCATTCGCAGTGCTCTTGTTCCAGGATATCGCGGCGATCCCGCTGGTGGCGATGATCCCGCTGCTGGCCGCCAGCGGCGCATCCACCACGCTTGGCGCGTTTGCGCTATCGGCGTTGAAAGTCGCAGGCGCGTTGGCGCTGGTGGTGCTGCTGGGACGCTACGTCACGCGCCCGGCGCTGCGCTTTGTCGCGCGTTCTGGTTTGCGGGAAGTGTTCAGCGCCGTGGCGCTATTTCTGGTGTTTGGTTTCGGCCTGTTGCTGGAAGAGGTTGGGCTGTCAATGGCGATGGGCGCGTTCCTGGCGGGCGTTCTGCTGGCGAGTTCAGAATATCGTCATGCGCTGGAAAGCGATATTGAACCCTTTAAGGGGTTGCTGCTGGGGCTGTTCTTTATTGGCGTCGGCATGTCGATTGATTTCGGCACGCTGGTGGAGAATCCACTGCGCATTCTGCTGTTGTTGGCCGGTTTTCTGGCAATCAAAATCGTCATGCTGTGGCTGGTCGCGAGGCCGCTGGGCGTACCGGCAAAACAGCGTCGCTGGTTTGCCGTCTTATTAGGCCAGGGAAGTGAGTTTGCGTTTGTGGTTTTTGGCGCGGCGCAAATGGCGGGTGTACTTGAGCCGGAATGGGCAAAAGCGCTGACGCTGGCGGTCGCGCTGTCGATGGCGGCAACGCCGATTTTTCTGGTGCTGCTGACGCGCATGGAGAAGACCGCGACGGGTGAAGCGCGCGAGGCGGATGAAATCGACGAAGAGCAGCCGCGGGTTATTGTGGCCGGGTTTGGACGATTTGGGCAGATAGCCGGGCGTTTGCTGCTGTCGAGCGGGGTGAAGATGGTGGTGCTCGATCACGACCCCGATCATATCGAAACGCTGCGTAAATTCGGCATGAAGGTTTTTTATGGCGACGCGACGCGTATGGATTTGCTGGAATCTGCCGGAGCGGCGAAGGCGGAGGTATTGATTAACGCTATTGACGATCCGCAAACCAATTTGCAACTGAGTGAACTGGTGAAGTCGCATTTCCCGCATCTGCAGATTATCGCCCGCGCCCGTGATGTCGATCATTACATTCGCCTGCGCCAGGCTGGTGTGGCGATGCCCGAACGTGAAACCTTCGAAGGCGCGCTCAAAAGCGGACGACAGGCGCTGGAAGCGCTGGGGCTAGGGCGTTATGAAGCCCGCGAGCGCGCGGATCTGTTCCGCCATTTTAATACCCGGATGGTGGAAGAGATGGCGAAAGGGGAAAACGATCCGTTATCTCGTGCCGCCGCCTATAAACGTACCAGCGCGATGTTGAGCGAAATTATTACCGAGGACCGGGAGCATCTGTCGTTGATTCAGCGCCACGGCTGGCAGGGAACGGCTGAGGGCAAACATTCCGGGGAGGCCGCTGATGAACCCGAGGTCAAACCGTCAATCTAAAGTAAAAAATGTGATGTTCTGCAAACTTTACTGCTAATTGGCTGTTTTTGAACTACTGTAATGCTGGCGCTCCACATCAAATGAGTGGCGTCGCCAGCAGAACGAAAAATTTTCGTGCTCATCCTCTTTTCGTCAGTCGACGAAAGATTGCGCTTTACGTATAGTGGCGGCAATTTTTTTTGTATCAGGAAATAATTAATGATCAGTCTGATTGCGGCGTTAGCGGTGGATCGCGTCATCGGTATGGAAAACGCCATGCCGTGGAACCTGCCTGCCGATCTCGCCTGGTTTAAACGTAACACGTTAAATAAACCTGTCGTCATGGGACGTCACACCTGGGAGTCCATCGGACGCCCCTTACCGGGACGTAAAAATATTGTTATCAGCAGCCAGGCGGGCACCGACGATCGCGTGCAGTGGGTGAAGTCTGTCGATGAGGCGATTGCCGCTTGCGGCGATGCGCCGGAAATTATGGTCATTGGCGGCGGGCGCGTGTACGAGCAGTTCCTGCCAAAGGCGCAGAAGCTTTATCTGACGCATATTGATGCGGAAGTCGAAGGCGATACCCATTTTCCGGATTATGAACCGGATGACTGGGAATCGGTATTCAGTGAGTTTCACGATGCCGACGCGCAGAATTCTCACAGCTATTGTTTCGAGATTCTGGAACGACGTTAACGCTGTAGTGCCGGATGGCGGCGAAACGCCTTATCCGGCCTACTCTTGAGCCAGATGTAGATAGATGTAGGCCTGATAAGCGTAGCGCCATCAGGCATAAACCTATCAGGCGTTGACCGCTTCGCCTTCGCCCATATCCATCTGGCGGTTTGACGGCTGCACAAAATACTGTTTATCTTCCCAGCGTAAACAGGTCAACTCCCCACCCCAGCAGCAGCCGGTATCCAGCGCGTAAATACCTTCCGGCGTCCCTTTCCCTTCCAGCGACGCCCAGTGCCCGAAAGCAATACTGTAAGCCTCGCTCACCGGTCCCGGAATGGCGAACCACGGCTTCAGCGGCGCAGGGGCATTTTCCGGCGACGCTTTGCTGTACATATCCAGTTGACCGTTAGGAAAGCAGTAACGCATACGGGTAAAGGCATTAGTAATAAAGCGTAGCCGCGCCAGACCGCTTAACTCCGGCGACCAGTTATTCGGCATATCGCCATACATCGCGTCGAGGAAAAAGGGGTACGAGTCGCTCGACAGCACCGCTTCAACATCGCGGGCGCACTCTTTTGCCGTCTGCAAATCCCACTGTGGGGTAATACCCGCATGCGCCATGACCAGCTTTTTCTCTTCATCTACCTGCAACAGCGGCTGACGGCGTAACCAATTCAACAGCTCATCGGCGTCCGGCGCTTCAAGAAGCGGGGTCAGCCGGTCTTTAGGTTTGTTGCGGCTAATCCCGGCGAATACGGCCAACAGGTGTAAATCGTGATTCCCCAGCACCAAACGCACGCTATTGCCAAGCGATTTGACGTAGCGTAACACGTCCAGCGAACCGGGACCGCGGGCGACCAAATCGCCAGTCAGCCACAGAGTGTCTGTATCTGGCGTAAATTCCACTTGCTGTAATAAGGCGATCAGTTCGTCGTAGCAACCGTGAACGTCGCCGATGAGATAAGTTGCCATTGTTATAATTTTAGTGAATGAGTGTAGGGACGGCGAGTCGAAACACGGGAATGTCGATGGTAAAGGCGTCGCCATTTTCATCGATCATTTCGTAATGACCCTGCATGGTGCCCAGCGGCGTTTCAATTACCGCGCCGCTGGTGTACTGATACTCTTCGCCAGGCGCAATGCGCGGCTGGACGCCAACCACACCTTCGCCCTGGACTTCGGTTTCACGGCCATGACCATTGGTAATCAGCCAGTAGCGGCCCAATAGCTGCACTGGCGCCCGACCCAGATTGCGGATGGTTACGGTATAGGCAAAAACGTAACGTTCATCGTCAGGTGAGGATTGCGCCTCAATGTAGACGCTTTGCACCTGAATACACACTCTGGGCGAATTGATCATGTTTAACTCTCCTTCAAAGGCGCGTTTTCCGACAGATAGTTGGCCATCTGGCAGTACTGCGCGACAGAGATATTTTCCGCGCGCATTGCCGGGTCAATACCCATTTCCGTCAACGTCTCAACGCTAAAAAGGTTGCCGAGACTGTTACGGATCGTTTTACGGCGCTGGTTAAAGGCCTCGGTGGTAATACGGCTCAACACGCGAATATCTTTAACCGGGTAAGGCATTGTTGCGTGTGGAACCAGACGCACCACGGCGGAGTCCACTTTGGGCGGCGGCGTGAAGGCGGATGGCGGCACTTCAAGCACCGGGATCACCTGACAGTAATATTGCGCCATCACGCTTAAACGACCATACGCTTTGCTGTTCGGCCCTGCAACCAGACGATTTACCACTTCTTTTTGCAACATAAAGTGCATGTCGGCAATGGCATCAGTATAGCTAAAGAGATGGAACATCAGCGGGGTGGAGATATTATAGGGCAGATTGCCGAACACACGCAGCGGTTGGCCCAACTGCGCAGACAGTTCGCCAAAGTTCATGGTCATGGCGTCCTGCTGATAAATAGTCAGCTTCGGCCCTAAAAACGGATGGGTTTGCAAACGCGCCGCCAGATCGCGGTCAAGTTCAATGACCGTGAGCTTATCCAGTCGTTCGCCGACCGGCTCCGTCAGCGCCGCCAGACCGGGGCCGATTTCAACCATCGCCTGGCCTTTTTGCGGATTAATAGCAGAAACAATACTGTCGATCACAAACCGATCGTTGAGAAAGTTTTGCCCGAAGCGTTTACGGGCTAAATGGCCCTGATGGACTCGATTATTCATTGGGTATTAACAATCATTTTGATGGCGAGATTAAGCGCCGTAATAAAACTGCCGACATCCGCTTTTCCTCGGCCCGCCAGTTCAAGCGCGGTGCCGTGATCAACGGAGGTTCGAATAAAAGGTAGGCCGAGCGTAATATTCACTCCCCGACCGAATCCCTGGTATTTTAGCACGGGCAGGCCCTGATCGTGGTACATTGCCAGCACCGCGTCGGCATTATCGAGATATTTGGGCTGAAACAGCGTATCAGCAGGTAGCGGCCCGTTGAGTTTCATTCCCTGCGCCCGCAGCTCGTCGAGCACCGGAATGATGGTGTCTATCTCTTCCGTGCCCATATGACCGCCTTCGCCCGCGTGCGGATTCAGGCCACAGACAAGAATGCGCGGTTCGGCAATACCAAATTTGGTCCGCAAATCGTGATGCAAAATAGCAATCACTTCGTGCAAAAGCGCAGGGGTGATGGCGTCTGCAATCGCCCGTAGCGGCAGATGCGTGGTCGCCAGCGCCACGCGAAGTTCTTCGGTTGCCAGCATCATCACGACTTTTTTCGCCTGCGAACGCTCTTCGAAAAACTCGGTATGACCGGTAAACGGAATGCCTGCGTCGTTAATAACGCCTTTGTGCACGGGGCCTGTGATCAGCGCGGCAAATTCACCGTTCAGACAGCCATCACACGCTCGCGCCAGCGTCTCTACCACATAGGGGCCATTTTCTACCGTCAACTGACCGGGGATGGCAGGCACGCGCAGCGAGACCGGCAATAGGGTCAGCGTTCCCGCGGGCTGCGGCGCAGCGGGGACATCAGGCGAGTAAGGGAGAAGCGAGAGGGGCAGGCCGAGCATGGCGGCCCGCTCCGTCAGGAGCGCGCCGTCCGCACAGACGACCAGTTCAATCGGCCACGCGCGTTGCGCCAGTTGGACGACAAGATCGGGGCCAATCCCGGCGGGTTCGCCGGGAGTGATAACAACGCGTTGCGCACTGCTCATTAGTTACTCAAAATCTTAACGTAAGCGCTGGCGCGCTGTTCTTGCATCCAGGTCGCCGCTTCTTCTGAGAACTTACGGTTCATCAGCATACGATAAGCGCGATCTTTCTGCGCCGCATCGGTTTTGTCTACCTTACGCGTATCCAGCAATTCGATCAGATGCCAGCCGAAAGAGGAGTGTACCGGCGCGCTTATTTGGCCTTTATGCAGCTTCGTCAGCGCGTCGCGGAACGCCGGATCGAAAATATCTGGCGTAGCCCAACCCAAATCACCGCCCTGGTTAGCGGAGCCCGGGTCCTGAGAGTACTCTTTCGCCGCAGCGGCAAATGTGGTTTTACCACTCTTAATGTCAGCCGCGATTTCTTCCAGCTTCAGGCGCGCCTGCTGATCGTTCATGATCGGCGACGGCTTAAGCAGAATGTGACGAGCGTGAACTTCGGTCACGGAGATACTCTGGCTCTGACCGCGCAGGTCATTTACTTTCAGAATGTGGAAGCCGACGCCGGAGCGAATCGGGCCGACAATGTCGCCTTTCTTCGCGGTGCTCAGCGCCTGGGCGAAAATCCCCGGCAGCTCCTGGATACGGCCCCAGCCCATCTGACCGCCTTTTAGCGCCTGCTGGTCGGCAGAGTAGGTAATCGCCAGTTTGCCGAAATCTGCGCCGTTACGCGCTTCTTCAACAATGCTTTCCGCCTGGCGCTGCGCGTCGTTAACCTGCTCGGAGGTTGGGTTTTCCGGCAGAGCAATCAGGATATGGCTCAGGTTCAGCTCGGTGCTGGCGTCGTTTTGGGTGCCAATCTGTTTTGCCAGCGCGTCAACTTCTTGCGGCAAAACGGTGATACGGCGACGAACCTCATTGTTGCGCACTTCAGAGATAATCATCTCTTTACGAATCTGGTTACGGTAGGTTGAATAGTTCAGCCCATCGTAAGCCAGACGGCTGCGCATCTGATCCATCGTCATATTGTTTTGTTTGGCGATGTTGGCGATGGCCTGATCCAACTGCTCATCCGTGATCTTCACCCCCATCTTCTGACCCATCTGCAGGATAATTTGATCCATAATCAAACGTTCCAGGATCTGGTGACGCAGCGTGGCGTCGTCCGGAAGCTGCTGACCTG
This sequence comes from Salmonella sp. SAL04213, assembly GCF_046550535.1. NCBI lineage: Bacteria > Pseudomonadati > Pseudomonadota > Gammaproteobacteria > Enterobacterales > Enterobacteriaceae > Salmonella > Salmonella sp. SAL04213. The sequence goes on from NZ_JBGDXS010000003.1 coordinate 324,927, forward strand.
CCTGACCCGCGTTGAGTTTGACTGATTGCATTAAGCCATCAACGTCGCTTTCCAGCACGACGCCATTATTGACGACGGCTGCGACTTTATCGACTACCTGGGGGGCAGCGAAACTGGTATTCGCGATCATGGCGATACCGAGAAGCAGCGTTTTCCAGTTCTTCATACTTTTTCCATTTCAATTAACCGCAATGCGGATTACGTTGTAAATCAATCAGATTACATAGAGCTTTGGTACGGCAGAATGTTCGAACGCAACATTTCTTGCGTGCCGAGGCCGTAGTTAGAGCTCAAACCGCGCAGCTCAATGTTGAAGCCAATCGCGTTATCATAAATCGCGTGTTGTTTATCGTTATCCCAACCGTTCAGCTTACGTTCGTATCCGACGCGGATCGCATAGCAGCAAGAGTTGTACTGCAAGCCGAGCATCTGGTCTGCAGGTTTGCTCGAATTGGTATCGAAGTAGTACGCGCCGACAATCGACCAGCGATCGGCAATCGGCCAACTTGCCACCGCGCCCACCTGATTGATGCCGTTTTTATACTGCTCTGCCGTGGAATAATACGAAGGCAACGTAGCCTGAATATATTCCGGGCTGGCATAGCGGTAGTTCAACTGTACCAGACGATCCTGATCCCGACGGTATTCGAGGCTGCTGCTGCTGGTAGCGACGCTATCCAGACGGGTATCGTACTGCACTCCGCTACGCAGCCCCCAGCGTTCTGAAATACGCCAGTAAGTGTCGCCTGCCCAAACCAGCGAACCGGTTTTGTCGTCATTCTCCCATTTAATGTTGTCATCGCCGGTGCGAGACTCCGTGAAATAGTAGATTTGACCAACAGAAACGTTAAAACGTTCAACGGCGGCATCATCATAAATGCGTGTTGTGACGCCGGTCGTGACCTGGTTGGCGGAAGCAATACGGTCGAGACCGCCATAAGTGCGGTCGCGGAACAGGCCGTTATAGTCGGATTGCAGCAAAGAAGAATCGTAGTTATAGATGCCGCTCTGGTCGCGGTACGGCACATACAGGTACTGCACGCGTGGTTCCAGCGTCTGGGTATACCCCGGCGCCAGCATCGCCATATCGCGTTCGAAGATGAGCTTACCGTCGACTTTAAACTGCGGCATGACGCGGTTAACCGAATCTTCCAGCTTATTTTTATTGTTTGGATCGCTGTTATAGCTGTCCAGATTCGTTTGCTGATAGTGCGTCGCCATCAGCTTCGCTTCGGTGTTCAGGCTGCCCCAGCGGTTGGAGAGCGGCAAATTGATGGTTGGCTCCAGGTGGACGCGGGTCGCTTCCGGCATATTGTCTTTGGTGTTAACAAAGTGCACCGCCTGGCCGTAAATCCGGGTATCAAACGGCCCGAGATCGTTATGGTAGTAGTTAACGTCTAACTGCGGCTCCGCAGAGTAGCTGCTGGTGTTTTGATCGTTAAAGACCTGGAATTGTTTGGTCGACACCGTAGCGTCAAAGTTTTGTACGGCGTAGCCGACGCTGAATTTCTGCGTTGCGTAGCCGTCGGTACTGGAACCGTACTTACTGTCGAAATCATTAAAGTAGCTGGAGTCGCTGACTTTGGTGTAATCGACGTTAAAACGCCACACCTGATCCATCACGCCTGAGTGCTGCCAGTAGAATAACCAGCGGTGCTTATCGCCCTCTTTGGGGTGATCGTCCTCGTAGACTTTATCAGAAGGCAGATAATCTAATTCCATCAACCCGGCGCCTGCCTGCGTGAGATAACGGAATTCGTTCTCCCACATAATATTGCCGCGGCGGTGCATATAGTGCGGGGTGATGGTGGCGTCCATATTGGGCGCGATGTTCCAGTAATACGGTAAGTAGAACTCGAAATAGTTCTTGGTCGTGTATTTCGCGTTCGGGATCAGGAAACCTGAGCGACGTTTGTCACCGACGGGTAGCTGTAAATAGGGACTATAAAAGATCGGAACCGGACCTACTTTAAACCGGGCGTTCCAGATCTCCGCAACCTGTTCTTCACGGTCATGGATGACTTCACTCCCCACCACGCTCCAGGTATCGGAGCCAGGCAGACAGGAGGTAAAGCTGCCGTTTTCCAGAATGGTATAGCGGTTTTCGCCGCGCTGCTTCATGAGATCGGCTTTACCGCGCCCCTGACGGCCCACCATCTGGTAATCGCCTTCCCAGACGTTCGTGTCTTTGGTGTTCAGGTTCGCCCAGCCCTTCGGCCCTTTAAGGATGACCTGATTGTCATCATAATGCACATTACCCAGCGCATCGACGGTGCGTACAGGTTCCGGCTGACCTTCCGCCTGCTTCTGATGAAGCTGCACTTCATCCGCTTGCAGGCGGCTATTCCCCTGCATAATGTCCACGTTGCCGGTAAAAACGGCATCGTCCGGGTAGTTACCTTTAGCGTTATCGGCATTGATAGTAACCGGCAGATCGTTGGTATCGCCTTTTACCAGAGGACGATCGTAGCTCGGCACGCCCAACATACACTGTGAGGCGAGATCGGCTGCCAGCCCCTGATGACTATAAAGGGCGCTGGCGATCATGGTGGCCAGAAGAGTGGGAATACGTTTTTTCATACGTTGTATTTATTGTTCCATCATCGGTAGCGTTGCGCGTGACAAACGGTCACAGCCTAACTTACTCATCTTCGCTGCGCCAGTGTTAATCCTGCCGTTTAGCGTCTGTGGTGTTAGGCACGGCATTGAATGACAGGTATGATAATGCAAATTATAGGCGATGTCCCACAATTGACCGTAGCCTTCATTCGCAGAAAAGCACCTTATTTTGTGGGAGATAGCCTCACCGATAGCGTAACGTTTTGGGGAGTCTATGCAGTACTGGGGAAAGATAATTGGCGTCGCCGTAGCCCTGATGATGGGCGGCGGCTTTTGGGGCGTGGTCCTGGGTCTGCTGGTGGGCCATATGTTCGACAAAGCCCGCAGCCGAAAAATGGCGTGGTTTGCCAACCAGCGGGAACGGCAGGCGCTGTTTTTTGCCACCACCTTTGAAGTGATGGGCCACTTAACCAAATCAAAAGGACGGGTGACGGAAGCAGATATTCATATCGCCAGTCAGTTGATGGATCGTATGAATTTACACGGCGATTCACGTACTGCCGCGCAGAACGCCTTTCGGGTCGGAAAAGCGGATAATTACCCATTACGTGAAAAGATGCGGCAGTTTCGTAGCGTCTGCTTCGGGCGTTTTGATCTGATCCGGATGTTTCTGGAAATTCAGATCCAGGCGGCGTTTGCCGATGGCTCGCTGCACCCTAATGAGCGGGAAGTGCTGTATGTGATTGCGGAAGAGCTAGGTATTTCCCGCGTACAGTTCGATCAGTTTCTGCGCATGATGCAGGGCGGCGCGCAGTTTGGCGGCGGTTATCATCAACAGTCCGGCGGCGGCTGGCAGCAGGCGCAGCGCGGCCCGACGCTGGAAGATGCCTGTAATGTGCTGGGGGTTAAAACCACCGATGATGCAACCACCATTAAACGCGCTTATCGCAAACTGATGAGCGAGCATCATCCCGATAAGCTGGTGGCCAAAGGTTTGCCGCCGGAGATGATGGAGATGGCGAAGCAAAAAGCGCAGGAAATTCAGAAAGCGTATGAGCTAATCAAAGAACAGAAAGGCTTCAAGTGATTGAATTGCCGGATGCGGCTAGCGCCTTATCCGGCCTACGTTAATGAATGTAGGCCGGGCAAGCGAAGCGCCCCAGCATAAATTGGCTCAGAATTTAAAAATCTGCCGGGACTTTAAACGTCATGCTGTTACCGTAAGCGGGATGGGTAATGGTCAGCATTTCGGCGTGTAACTGCAAACGCGGCGCTAGCGACAACGCTTCCGGCGAGGCGTAAAACCGATCGCCTAAAATCGGGTGGCCTAACGCCAGCATATGCACACGAAGCTGATGTGAACGTCCGGTGATCGGCTTGAGCACCACGCGGGCGGTATTATCCGCCGCAAACTCCACCACGTTATATTCCGTTTGCGCCGGTTTGCCGGTTTCATAACACACTTTCTGCTTTGGCCGGTTCGGCCAGTCGCAGATGAGCGGTAAGTCGACCAGTCCTTCCGCCGGGGAGGGATGCCCCCATACGCGCGCCACATACTGCTTTTTCGGCTCACGTTCGCGGAACTGGCGTTTTAGCTCCCGCTCCGCGGCTTTGGTCAGCGCCACTACAATCACGCCGCTGGTGGCCATATCCAGACGATGCACCGATTCTGCCTGCGGGTAGTCGCGCTGGATACGCGTCATAATGCTGTCTTTGTGCGCTTCCAGACGCCCCGGCACGGACAACAGGCCGCTGGGCTTATTGACCACCATAATGTGCTCATCCTGATACAGGATAACCAGCCAGGGTTCCTGCGGCGGATTGTAGTTTTCCATCCCCATGTACGGCTCCGTTATTGGTGCGTGACGACGATAAGACGCAGCGCGTCCAGACGCCAGCCTGCCTGATTCAGGCTTTCCAGCACCTGCTGACGGTTGCTGTCGATAGCGGCAAGTTCGTCGTCGCGAATGTTCGGGTTGACGGCGCGCAGCGCTTCCAGACGCGACAGTTCCCCGGACAGTTTTTCATCCGCCTCGCGACGCGCGTTATCAATCAGCGCTCTGGCGGACTTTTCAATCTGCGTCTCGCCCAGTTGCAAAATGGCGTGGACGTCCTGTTGCACGGCGTTAACCAGTTTGCTGCCGGTGTGGCGATTCACGGCGCTGAGCTGACGGTTGAAGGTTTCAAACTCGACCTGGGCGGCCAGATTGTTGCCGTTTTTATCTAACAGCATACGTACCGGCGTCGGCGGCAGGAAGCGGTTCAGTTGTAGCTGTTTCGGCGCCTGCGCTTCCACGACGTAAACCAGTTCGACCAGCAGCGTGCCGACGGGCAGCGCTTTATTTTTCAACAGCGAAATGGTGCTGCTGCCGGTGTCGCCGGAGAGGATCAGATCCAGTCCGTTACGGATGAGCGGATGTTCCCAGGTAATAAACTGCGCATCTTCGCGAGACAGGGCTACGTCACGTTCAAACGTGATAGTACAGCCGTCTTCCGGCAGGCCGGGGAAATCCGGCACCAACATGTGGTCGGACGGCGTCAGCACGATCAGGTTGTCGCCGCGATCGTCCTGGTTAATGCCGACGATATCGAACAGGTTCATGGCGAACGCGATCAGGTTGGTGTCGTCGTCCTGTTCTTCAATGCTTTGTGCGAGCTGTTGGGCTTTTTCTCCGCCGTTGGAGTGGATCTCCAGCAGGCGGTCGCGGCCCTGTTCTAACTGGGCTTTTAGCGCTTCATGTTGTTCGCGGCAGGATTTGATCAGATCGTCAAACCCGTCGGTTTCTTCAGGCGCGGCCAGATAGTTAATCAGACTGGCGTAGGCTGAATCATAAATCGCGCGACCGGTCGGGCAGGTATGCTCAAAGGCGTCCAGCCCTTCGTGATACCAGCGAACCAGCACCGACTGGGCGGTTTTTTCCAGGTACGGGACGTGGATCTGGATATCATGCGCCTGTCCGATACGATCCAGACGACCAATACGCTGTTCCAGCAGATCCGGGTTAAACGGCAAGTCGAACATCACCAGATTGCTGGCAAACTGGAAGTTACGTCCTTCGGAGCCGATTTCGGAACATAACAGCACCTGCGCGCCGGTATCTTCTTCGGCGAACCAGGCGGCGGCGCGGTCGCGTTCGATAATCGACATGCCCTCATGGAACACGGCGGCGCGGATGCCTTCGCGTTCGCGCAGCACCTGCTCCAGCTGTAACGCGGTGGTCGCCTTAGCGCAGATCACCAGCACTTTTTGCGAACGATGGCTGGTCAGATAGCCCATCAGCCACTCAACGCGTGGGTCGAAGTTCCACCAGGTGCCGGTATCGCCTTCGAACTCCTGATAAATTTGTTCCGGATAGAGCATATCGCGGGCGCGATCTTCCGCGCTTTTACGCGCGCCCATAATGCCGGAGACCTTAATGGCGGTCTGATACTGGGTCGGCAGCGGCAGTTTTACCGTATGTAGTTCACGTTTCGGGAACCCCTTGACGCCGTTACGGGTGTTGCGGAACAGAACGCGGCTGGTGCCGTGGCGATCCATCAGCATCGACACCAGCTCATCACGGGCGGCCTGCGCGTCGTCGCGATCGCTATTAGCGGCCTGCAACAGCGGTTCAATATCCTGTTCGCCGATCAGATCGCCCAGCCTGTTCAGTTCGTCGTTGCTGAGTTTATTGCCCGCCAGCAGCATGGCCACCGCATCGGCGACAGGGCGGTAGTTTTTCTGTTCTTCGACAAACTGTTCGAAATCGTGGAAACGGTTCGGATCGAGCAGGCGCAGACGGGCGAAATGGCTTTCCATCCCCAGTTGTTCTGGCGTGGCGGTCAGCAGCAGCACGCCCGGTACGCGTTCAGCTAACTGTTCAATGGCCATATATTCACGGCTCGGCGCATCGGTACTCCACACCAGATGATGCGCTTCGTCGACCACCAGCAAATCCCACTCGGCGTCGCACAAATGTTCCAGACGCTGCTTATTACGGCGGGCGAAATCCAGCGAGCAGATCACCAGTTGTTCGGTTTCAAACGGGTTATACGCGTCGTGCTGCGCTTCGGTATAGCGTTCGTCATCGAACAGCGCGAAGCGCAGGTTGAAACGGCGCAGCATTTCTACCAGCCACTGGTGTTGCAGGGTTTCCGGAACAATGATCAATACGCGTTCCGCCGCGCCGGATAATAACTGTTGATGCAGTATCATCCCGGCTTCAATGGTTTTACCTAAGCCCACTTCATCCGCCAGCAGTACGCGCGGCGCATGGCGACGACCCACATCATGAGCGATATTAAGCTGATGCGGGATCAGATTGGTCCGCTGACCGCGCAGGCCGCTGTATGGCATCCGGTACTGCTCGCTCTGAAATTTACGGGCGCGATAGCGCAGCGCGAACCGATCCATTCGATCGATTTGACCGGCGAACAGACGATCCTGGGGCTTACTGAAAACCAACTTGCTGTCGAGCAGAACTTCGCGCAGCGTCACATTGGTCTCTTCGGTATCCAGGCGGGTGCCGACATAAACAAGCAGGCCATTTTCTTCTTTTACTTCATCGATATGTAGCTGCCAGCCTTCATGGCTTGTAATCGTATCGCCAGGGTTGAACATGACGCGGGTCACGGGAGAATCACTGCGCGCATACAGGCGGTTTTCCCCCGTGGACGGGAAAAGTAAGGTGACGGTTCGCGCATCCATCGCAACAACGGTTCCAAGTCCCAGCTCGCTTTCTGTATCGCTGATCCAGCGTTGACCAAGTGTAAAAGGCATATGTGTTCGGCTCTATATCTTTAATTGCAGGCATTACTCGCCATTCCCAGGCGACAGCACTGGATAATTGCGAGTATACGACCCCGCTACCAGGCTAATGTGGTAGTGGCGTTAATTAGGTCCAGGAATGGAAAGGGCGCTATGGTACTGGAAGGCGGCGCTTTCGTCACGCGTCAAAATAGCCCCAGTTGCCCGGTCAGTAGTGTAGCAAAATTATCTTCAACGAAGGGAAGAATTCCTTCCGCCACGGGTTGTAGCTGGCGGGTAAGATAGTGTTCGTAATCCAGCGGCGACTGCTGGTAATCCACGGGCTCGGGGCCGTTAACAGTCCAGACATATTTTATGGCGCCGCGATTCTGATACTGCGCCGGACGACCCTGCTTCAGGTTTTGTTCATCCGCCAGCCGGGCGGCGCGAACGTGCGGCGGAACGTTACGTTGGTACTCATGTAAAGAGCGACGCAGACGCTTACGATAAACCAACTGCGCGTCCAGTTCGCCCGCCATCAGTTTATCGATAGTCTCACGCACATAGTCTTGATAAGGTTCATTGCGAAAAACACGCAGATACAGCTCCTGTTGAAAGCGCTGCGCCAGCGGCGTCCAGTCGGTCCGCACCGTTTCCAGACCTTTAAATACCATGCGCTGGCTGTCGCCTTCCTGAATCAGGCCCGCGTAGCGTTTTTTACTGCCAGTATCCGCGCCGCGGATGGTCGGCATCAGAAAACGGCAAAAGTGGGTTTCAAACTCCAGCTCCAGCGCGCTGGTCAAATTTTGCTGTTGTAACGTCTGCGCCCACCATTCGTTCACGTGACGCACCAGCCTGTGCCCGATTTCCGCCGCATCGGCTTCTGAATGCGCGCGCCGGAGCCAGACGAAAGTGGAATCGGTATCGCCATAAATCACGTCATAACCCTGCGCCTCAATCAGCGCTTTGGTCTGGCGCATAATCGCATGACCGCGCATGGTGATTGACGACGCCAGACGGGGATCGAAAAAGCGACAGGCCGTGGTGCCGAGTACGCCATAAAAGGCGTTCATAATGATTTTAAGCGCCTGCGAGAGCGGTTTATTACCCTGACGTTTGGCTTCATCGCGCCCGTGCCAGATTTGGCTAACAATTTCCGGCAGGCAGTGCTTTTCTCGTGAAAACCAGGCGTCAAGGAAACCTTCGGTACTGTGTTCCGGATCCGGCTGCGCCATGCCTTCGACCAGCCCGACGGGATCAATCAAAAACGTGCGGATAATCGACGGGTACAGGCTTTTATAATCCAGCACCAGTACTGAATCGTATAATCCGGGTTGTGAATCCATTACGTAGCCGCCGGGACTTGCCAGCGGCGGCACTTCGCCGAGATTGGGCGCGACATAGCCGGCGCGGTGCATTCGCGGAAAGTAAAGATGCCCGAATGCGGCGACTGAACCGCCGTGGCGATCGACCGGCAGGCCGTTGATCGTCGCGCGTTCCAGCAAAAACGGCATGATCTCGGTTTTATGGAAAATGCGCGTGACCAGCTCGCAGTCTTTCAGGTTGTAGGTGGCGAGGGCGGGTTTATCCTGGGCAAAGCGGCGATCGATCTCATCCATACGATCCCAGGGATTATCAATGGATTTTCCTTCGCCGAGCAGTTCCTGCGAGACGGCTTCCAGCGAAAAAGACGAAAAATTCCAGAACGCGGATTTAAGCGCGTCGATACCATCGATAATAACTCGCCCTCTGGCCTGGGCGAAAAAAACGCCGTTTTTGAAGCCATGTTCGCGCCACTCCAGTTCGCTATTGTCTCGCCCCAGCCGTAAAGGGATACGGTAGCGTTCGGCATGTTTTTGCAGCATACGCAGGTCGAACTGCACCACGTTCCAGCCGATGATGACGTCAGGATCATGTTCGGCAAACCAGGCGTTGAGTTTTTCCAGCAACTGCGGGCGGCTGGCGACATACACAAGCTCGAAGTCCAGTTGGCGGTCATCGCCATTCGCCGGACCCAGCATATAAACGGTACGCTGGCCGCATCCTTCCAGACCAATGCAATACAGTTCGCCGTGTCGCGTGGTTTCGATATCCAGCGAGACCCATTTTAGCGGCGGTCGATAGTCGGGGTGGGGTTTAAGACGCGCATTGAGGATAACGCCGTTGCGCATCTCGCCGTCTACCCAAACGGGCGACGTAATAAAACGTTCCATCAGGTAACGTTCCGGCGGGCGTACATCCGCTTCATAAACGGTGACGCCGCTTTCGCGCAGCAGTTTCTCCATCCGCATAAGCTGGCGGTGAGTGCGGCAATACAGACCGGATACCGGCTGACGATGAAAGTCTCGCAGCTGGAGCGGCGTCAGGCGATAGTCTTTTTCCGCCTGTAGCAGCGAGGCGGCGCGGGAGGTCTGGCTGGTCGGAATAAACGCCACGGACTCCTGCGGCGCCAGCGTCGCCTGCACAGGGCCGTTGTCTGTCGCCAGCCAGAAAGAGACCTCCGTTCCTTGCGGCGTATCCCGCCAGTGCCGGGTTAAAATGAAACCTGCCTGCGCCACGATGATTACCTGTCTAAAAAATTCACGCTAATTATAACCTGTTTTAGGGGGTAATACTGTTATTTTGTACAGGCATATAACGTAAAAGCCGATATCCGCTGTAATAAAAAGTTTCTCGCAGTAAGAAGCGGGTTTGCGCCCACCAGGATTTATAGCGGGTGGATCGCGTGGGTGATGAGCGGCTATCGATACCATTATCCTGAGCGATAGTTTTCAGACGCAGCATATGCAGCGGATCGCTGACCAGTAACGCTGTGCGCCATTGTTGTTGTCGCAGTATCTGTTTTGCGTAACGAATATTTTCGCGCGTCACGGTAGAGCGCTCTTCAATAAAAATCGCCTTAGCCGGAATCCCTTTTTCCAGAACGTATTGACGGGCTATCGCCGCGTCGGAAACCGTTGCGCCAGCGCCGTAGCCGCCGGTTAATACCAACGCGCGGACAATGTGTTGTTGGTAAAGCCAGATGGCATGATCCAGTCTGGCCTGAAAAACGGGAGAAGGCGTTTTTCCGCTAACGCCTGCTCCTGCGACAATCGCGCAGTCAGCTACGCGCGTCTGGTTTTGCTGACTGAACTGATAAATAGCGATGGCATTATGGATAAACACCGTAGCCATAATGAGAATTATGCCTGCCGCGATTCTGATGATGTAGCGATATTTCATGAATGAGTTCGTTCCCCGTGACGGGTGTAATGGATATTTTAACGATAAAATGGCTTTTAGCGTCAGATATTTTTGCTGACGTCTACTTATCAATATAATGATGCCGGTATATACAGCAGATATAATTACCCTATAACTGCTAATTTTGAATCATGTTTATTTACAGTTTTTACCCATGTATTAGCCGTTTTGTGTCAAGTCTGTTTTCATACATTAAGTATTTTTCAGAAAGGCGCTTGTTCGAATCTGTTACTTATTTCTCGGATTAACAAAAAAGCGATATTTTTTGTTTGTTTTACTTAATGAAAAGTGTAACAATTTCATTTGGAACATCCGCACCGTCAGGTAGAAATATAATATTCCAATTGGCCGCTATGGTTAAATAAAAATGGATTACAGTGCGAATTCGTCGGGAACTCTCTGCATAATTTAATTTTTATTTTAGAATATAATTTTATTTTGACTTTCGGGTGCGGGTGTTTTTATCAAAATTTGTGGTATTCGGGAATGATCTTTTATGAATGTGAGTATGCAGGCGCGTCTGGTAGGGAACGACCGTTATCTTTTCGTCAATACTCAACTCGCTAACCCTTCCATAAAAACCGTGAGTCGATTTTTTGAGTATAAAACATGGACAGAACAGATTTGGCGTACCGAAGTTATTGAAAACGGCAATGCTTTTTTTCACTGGCAAGGACACGACAGAAAAAACGGACATCGGGATACCATTATTAATTATCTGTTAAATGGGCAACGCTGGCAGTCAACAATCGAAGATTATATTTTCTTCCATGCGCTGGAAGGAAAAGCGTGGCAGGGACATTATGATAATATTATTGAATATGTGAGTTCTGATCATTACGTCTATCAAAGCGCATTTGCTGAATATATCACCGACCAGATTCATCAACGCGCCCCCCATGGGACGCGTTTTTAGAGGCATTACTGCCCGTAATAGGCTTTTGCGCCGTGTTTGCGTAGATAGTGTTTATCCAGCAGGGATTGCTGCATGTCGGGCAACTGCGGCGCAAGCTGGCGGCAGAAGATCCCCATATAGGCCACTTCTTCCAGCACGATGGCGTTATGCACGGCATCCTCGGCATTTTTACCCCAGGCAAACGGGCCGTGCGAATGGACAAGCACGCCGGGCATTTGAGCGGCGTCAATACCTTGTTTTTCAAAGGTTTCAACAATGACATTGCCCGTTTCCCATTCATACTCGCCATTAATTTCCGCCTCGGTCATTTTGCGAGTGCAGGGAATCGTACCGTAGAAATAGTCGGCATGGGTGGTTCCCGTCGCCGGAATCGGCTGACCCGCCTGCGCCCAGATAGTCGCGTGGCGCGAATGGGTGTGTACGATGCCGCCGATAGTCGGAAATGCCTGGTACAACAGACGGTGGGTTGGCGTATCGGACGACGGTTTCTTATGACCTTCAACGACTTCACCGGTCTCCAGACTGACCACCACCATATCCTCAGCGGTCATGACGCTATAATCGACGCCGGACGGCTTAATCACCAGTACGCCGCGTTCGCGATCGACGGCGCTGACGTTACCCCAGGTAAGGGTGACCAGGTTGTGTTTTGGCAGCGCCAGATTGGCTTCCAGTACCTGGCGTTTGAGATCTTCTAACATTGTTTTCTCCCTGCCGGATGGCGCTTCGCTTATCCGGCCTACGAGCGACGGTGTGCCGGATGGCGACATAAATGCCTTATTCGGCCTACAGGACCGTAGGCCCGGTAAACGCAGTGCCACCGGGCAATCCGTTTCACCAATTAACGTTTGAACCCGTAATACACCTCGTTCCAGCGCAGCGCGTCCTTAAAGGCCGGCAGACGGGTATCATTATCAAGTACCGCGATTTCGATATCGTGTATTTCTGCGAACTGGCGCATATCGTTCAGATCCAGCGCGTGGCTGAAGACGGTATGGTGCGCGCCGCCAGCCAGAATCCACGCTTCGGAGGCGGTCGGCAGATCCGGCTGCGCCTTCCACAGCGCGTTAGCTACCGGCAGTTTCGGCAGGGAGTGCGGCGTTTTTACGGTGTCAATGCAGTTGACCAGCAGGCGATAACGATCGCCGAGGTCGATCAGGCTGGCGACGATCGCCGGGCCGGTTTGGGTATTGAAAATCAAACGCGCCGGATCTTCCTTGCCGCCAATCCCGAGGTGCTGGACGTCGAGGATCGGTTTCTCTTCCACCGCGATGGACGGACACACCTCCAGCATGTGCGAGCCGAGCACCAGATCGTTGCCTTTCTCGAAGTGGTAGGTGTAATCCTCCATAAATGAGGTGCCGCCCTGCAGACCGGTTGACATCACTTTCATAATGCGAAGCAGAGCGGCGGTTTTCCAGTCGCCTTCGCCCGCAAAGCCGTAGCCCTGTTGCATCAGACGCTGTACGGCCAGACCCGGGAGTTGTTTCAGGCCGTGCAAATCTTCAAATGTCGTCGTAAAGGCGTGAAAGCCGCCCTGTTCCAGGAAACGCTTCATACCGAGTTCAATACGCGCCGCTTCTCGCACGTTCTGGCGTTTATCGCCGTGGATTTGGGTGGCGGGCGTCAGGGTATAGCTGCTTTCATACTCGTCAATCAGAGCGTTGATATCGCCGTCGCCGATAGAATTCACCACCTGCACCAGATCGCCGACCGCCCAGGTATTGACCGAAAAGCCAAATTTGATTTGCGCGGCCACTTTATCACCGTCAGTCACTGCGACTTCACGCATATTGTCGCCGAAGCGGCAGACTTTTAGCTGGCGGGTATCCTGTTTAGAGACCGCCTGGCGCATCCAGGCGCCGATACGCGTATGGGCCTCTTTATCCTGCCAGTGACCAGTGACGACCGCGTGCTGCTGGCGCATCCGCGCGCCGATAAAACCGAACTCGCGGCCGCCGTGCGCAGTCTGGTTCAGGTTCATAAAGTCCATATCGATGCTGTCCCACGGCAGGGCGGCGTTAAATTGGGTATGGAATTGCAGTAGTGGTTTGTTAAGGATACTCAGCCCGTTGATCCACATTTTGGCCGGGGAGAAGGTGTGCAGCCAGACCACCAGCCCTGCGCAGCGATCGTCATAATTGGCGTCACGACAAATGGCGGTAATCTCATCCGGCGAGGTGCCCAGCGGTTTTAATACCAGTTTACATGGCAGTTTGGCTTCGGTATTCAGCGCGTTGACCACATGCTCGGCATGTTGGGTGACCTGACGCAGGGTTTCTGCGCCATACAAATGCTGGCTGCCAATCACAAACCATACTTCATAATTATCAAAAATCGTCATTGTCGTGTCCTTAATGAGTCAGGATTGCCTGATTGGCCGGGGTCGTTGGCGCCGGCGCGGCAGTCGGAAGATAATGTTGTTCTGCGCTTAGCGCCCACTGCTGGTAGCGGCGGTAAAGCTGTTCGAGGCGTTGCGCCTGTTCAGGGCGGGGACGCAGAGTGCGTTCTACCGCGCTTGCCATGCTTTGCTGGGCGGCAGGAATATCGGCATGGACTTTCGCAGCGACGGCGGCAAAGATAGCGGCTCCTAATGCGCAACACTGGTCGGAAGCGACGATCTGCAACGGACGATTCAGTACGTCGCAGCAGACCTGCATAATGACCTGATTTTTACGGGCGATGCCGCCAAGCGCCATCACGTTATTGACCGCGATACCCTGATCGGTAAAACACTCCTGAATGGCGCGCGCGCCGAAGGCGGTCGAAGCGACCAGACCGCCAAACAGCGCTGGCGCGTCGGTGGCGAGATTGAGATCGGTAATGACGCCTTTCAGACGCTGATTAGCGTTTGGCGTGCGGCGACCGTTAAACCAGTCGAGCACCACCGGCAGGTGATCCAGGGACGGATTTTTCGCCCAGGCGTTGGTGAGCGCTGGCAGTAGCTGCTTCTGGCTGGCGTTAATCTGGGTTTTCAGTTCCGGGTGCTGCGCGGCAAGTTGTTCCAGCGGCCAGCTCAACACGCGGCTAAACCAGGCGTAGATGTCGCCGAAAGCAGATTGCCCCGCTTCCAGACCGATAAAGTTCGGCACCACGCTGCCGTCAACCTGACCGCAAATGCCTTTCACGGCGCGATCCCCAACGCTCTGTTTATCCGCAATCAGAATGTCGCAGGTAGACGTGCCGATGACTTTTACCAGCGTATTGGACTGTGCGCCCGCGCCGACCGCGCCCATGTGGCAGTCGAACGCGCCGCCGGAAATCACTACGCTTTCCGGCAAGTCGAGGCGCTGCGCCCATTCGGCGCACAGGGTGCCCACGGGCAGATCGGCGGTGAAGGTTTCGCTAAATAACGGGTAGCGCAGATGACGGTTAATGCACGGATCGAGTTCATCAAAGAAGCTCGCGGGCGGCAGACCGCCCCAGCTTTCATGCCACAGTGTTTTGTGCCCGGCACTGCAGCGGCCACGGCGGATATCCTGCGGGCGAGTGGTGCCGGAAAGCAGCGCCGGCACCCAGTCACACAGCTCAATCCACGAGACGGCGGCCTGCGCGACGGCGCTATCCTGCCGGGTGACGTGCAAAATCTTCGCCCAGAACCATTCGCTGGAGTAAATGCCGCCAATATAGCGGGAGTAGTCGACCTTGCCTGGCTTATGGCACAGACGAGTGATTTCGTCGGCCTCTTCCACGGCGGTGTGATCTTTCCACAGCACAAACATCGCATTCGGGTTCTCGGCGAACTCTGGACGCAGCGCCAGGACGTTACCGTCGGCGTCAATCGGCGCAGGCGTAGAGCCGGTGCTGTCAACGCCAATGCCAACGACATTTGCGCGTTGCGCGGCGCTTAATTGTGCCAGAACGGCTTTCAGCGCGGCCTCCATTGACTCCATGTAGTCGCGCGGATGATGACGGAACTGGTTGTTTGGGCCGTCGCAATAACGGCCTTCTTGCCAGCGCGGATACCACTCTACGCTGGTGGCGATCTCGTCGCCGGTGGCGCAGTCCACTGCCAGAGCGCGCACTGAATCACTGCCAAAATCGAGGCCAATTGCAATTGCCATCGTCTTACTCCATCCAGAAAAACAGGTATGGAGAAACAGTAGAGAGTCGCGGCAAAAACCGTCAGGCAGGATCCGCTAATCTTATGGACAAAAATGCTAATGCTTTGCAAAGTGTGACGCTGTGCAAATATTCAATGTGGACATTCCAGCCATAGTTATAGACACTTCTGTTACTTAATTTTATCGCCTGAACTGTACGCTTTTGTTACAAAGCGCTTTTCACAAGCGGGGTTGATACGTGCTTTCATCAAGCGCAAGGTCTTGCGGAGACGTAAGCACTGTCGTCCTGGTCAATATGGACAATTTGTTTCTTCTCTGAACATCGGGGGGTAGAGAAATCATGGCTGAAACGCAAAATGATCCGCTATTGCCGGGATATTCATTTAATGCCCATCTGGTCGCCGGACTGACGCCAATTGAAGCGAATGGATATCTGGATTTTTTTATCGATCGTCCGTTGGGCATGAAGGGATATATTCTTAACCTGACCATCCGCGGAGAGGGCGTCATTAATAATAATGGCGAGCAGTTTGTCTGTCGGCCTGGCGATATATTATTGTTTCCGCCGGGCGAGATTCATCACTATGGACGGCATCCGGACGCCAGCGAGTGGTATCACCAGTGGGTTTATTTCCGGCCTCGCGCCTACTGGCAGGAGTGGCTGACCTGGCCGACAATCTTTGCCCAGACAGGATTTTTCCGCCCGGACGAGGCGCGCCAGCCGCATTTCAGCGAACTGTTCGGACAGATCATCAGCGCCGGGCAAGGGGAAGGTCGCTATTCTGAGCTACTGGCGATCAATCTGCTGGAGCAGTTGTTGCTCAGACGTATGGCGGTAATTAATGAGTCGTTGCATCCGCCGATGGATAGCCGTGTGCGCGATGCCTGCCAGTATATCAGCGACCATCTGGCGGACAGCCATTTTGACATCGCCAGCGTCGCCCAGCATGTCTGCCTGTCGCCCTCCCGGTTATCGCATCTGTTCCGCCAGCAGTTAGGCATTAGCGTATTGAGTTGGCGCGAAGATCAGCGTATCAGCCAGGCGAAACTCCTGCTTAGCACCACGCGAATGCCGATAGCGACCGTTGGGCGCAATGTTGGATTTGACGATCAGCTCTATTTTTCTCGGGTATTTAAAAAATGCACCGGGGCAAGTCCTAGCGAGTTCAGGGCCGGATGTGAATAAAAAGTGAATGATGTGTCCACAAAGATGTCATAAGCCGTAACTATTCGGATAATTGACGGCTTGACGAAGGGGGACGGGATAAGCAGAATCCCTGCTTCATCACGCTGACGGACACACTATGCAAGCACTGCTGGAACACTTTATCACCCAATCCACTCTGTATTCGCTTATCGCTGTGTTGCTGGTCGCCTTCCTGGAATCGCTGGCGCTGGTGGGGTTGATTTTACCCGGCACGGTACTGATGGCGGGGCTGGGCGCGCTTATCGGCAGCGGCGAGCTCAATTTTTGGCATGCCTGGCTGGTGGGTATTATCGGCTGTCTGATGGGCGACTGGATTTCGTTCTGGCTGGGGTGGCGCTTTAAAAAGCCGCTACACCGCTGGTCTTTTATGAAAAAGAACAAGTCGCTGCTGGATAAAACCGAACACGCGCTGCATCAGCACAGTATGTTCACGATCCTGGTCGGACGTTTTGTCGGTCCGACGAGGCCGCTGGTGCCGATGGTGGCAGGGATGCTGGATCTTCCCGTGGCGAAATTTATTGGGCCGAACTTGATTGGCTGTTTGCTGTGGCCGCCGTTTTATTTCCTGCCGGGCATTCTGGCGGGAGCGGCAATCGATATTCCTTCCGATATGCAGAGCGGAGATTTCAAATGGCTGCTGCTGGCGACGGCGTTGCTGCTGTGGGTCGGAGGCTGGCTATGCTGGCGGCTGTGGCGCAGCGGCAAAGCGGCAGTCGATCGTTTAACCGCGTATTTCCCCCGCAGCCGTTTGCTGTATCTGGCGCCGTTGACGCTCGGGATCGGCGTGGTCGCGCTGGTGGTGCTGGTTCGCCACCCGCTGATGCCGGTATATATCGATATTCTGCGCAAAGTTGTGGGTTACTAACGATTCCTTTGCCGGATGGCGGCTTCGCCTTATCCGGCCTACAAAATATGGGATTTGATGCCCAATAGCGCTGAGGCGCTGGCTTGACCGCTTAGTAGCTCGTCTGTTTTGCCTTGCCACGCAATGCGTCCGTCGGCCACGACGATTGACCGGGGCGCAATTCGCGCCGCATCTTCCACGCTGTGCGAGACCATCAACAGCGTGAGCTGTCGCTCGCGGCAGATATCGCTGACCAACGTCAGCATCTCCTGGCGCAGCGCGGGATCGAGCGCGGAGAACGGTTCATCCAGCAGCAGTACCGGCTGTTCACGTACCAGGCAGCGCGCCAGCGCTACCCGCTGACGCTGACCGCCAGACAGTTCGCCCGGCAAACGCGCCATCAGACTCTCAATGCCCATCTGACGTGCGATAGCGTCCCGTTTTTCCCGCTGGCTGGCGTTGAGCGTTAACCCGGGGTTTAGCCCCAGACCGATATTTTGCTGCACATTCAGGTGGCTGAATAAATTATTCTCCTGAAACAGCATTGAGACCGGACGGCGTGAGGGCGGCGTAAGCGTATGATCTTCACCGGCAATAAGTAACGTACCGCTGGCAGGCGCAAGAAAACCGGCAATTAAATTCAACAACGTGCTTTTCCCCGCGCCGCTGGGGCCAAGAATCGCCACCTGCTCGCCGCGTTCTACCGCCAGCGTAAAACGCATCGGCAAATGATGGTAAAGCCAGGTGATATCAATCAGTTTTAGCATGTCGGCCCGGTAGTTTCTCTATGAGGGTAAATAACGTAAAGCAGAGCAGCAGCAGTATCAGCGCGGTCACCGCGCCGTCCTGGCTGCGGTAGGAGCCGATCTGCTGATACAGATAAAACGGCAGCGTGCGGAAATTGTCATTGCCGAAAAGCGCGACGACGCCAAAATCACCGATAGAAAGTACGCAGGCAAACGCCAGCGCCTGCGCCAGCGGACGTTTCAGCGCCCGCAGTTCCACGACCTTTAACCGCGACCAGCCTTCAATTCCTAATGACTGGCACAGCATTCCATAACGGGCGGTAATATCGCGCATTGGGTTTTCCAGGACTTTTAGCGCGTAGGGGATTGCCATCAGCGCATTGGTGAAAATCACGATGCCGTCGGCGGATTCCGGTAAGCCAACGCTGTTATTGAGCAGTAAAAAGAAGCCTGTCGCCAGCACGATCCCCGGCATCGCGAGGATCAACATCCCGCTGAGTTCCAGCGTTTGTCCGGCGAATAGTTGCTGGCGTTGGCGTAGCTCGCGGCTACTCCACAGCAGCATCATGGTCAGCACCACACACAGAACGCCCGCCGCCAGCGCAATGCGTAGCGATGTCCAGACAGCCTGCCACAGAATGGGTTGCGCCAGCACCTCCGGCAGGCTGCGGTTGACGCCATCGACCACCACGGCGACCAGCGGCGGAAGCAGCAGCAGCAGCGCCAGCACGATTAATAAGGCGTCAGTCAGACGGCTGTGGAGACGATCGTCAGGATCGCGCCAGCCCTGCGTCAGCGTCATCCCCGGCGCAATCGCTTTGCTCAACCGTTGGCTTAGCAGTACCAGCGCCAGGCAGCAGACCATCTGGATTAATGCCAGCATCGCCGCGCGGGCGGGATCGTAGTCATAACTGAGCGCCTGAAAGATAGCCAGTTCGATAGTGGTGGCCTGCGGGCCGCCGCCGAGCGACAGAACCGTTGCGAAACTGGCGAAGCAGAGCATAAAAATCAGCGCCGCGACGGGCGGAATTTGGCGGCGCAGCCACGGCCATTCGACAAAACGGAAAAAATGCCAGCCGCGCATACCGAGCTGGGCGGCGAGCTGGCGCTGCTCGCCGGGAATGCTTTCCAAAGATTGCAGCAACAAACGGCTCGCCATTGGCAGGTTAAAAAAGACGTGCGCCAGTAAAATGCCCTGCAAGCCGTAGGGGGAGAATGTCCACTGAAGCCCCAGCATCTGCCACAGCGAGGCCAGCCAGCCCTGACGGCCATACACGCTAAGAATACCGAACACGGCAACCAGTACCGGCAGAATCAGCGTCATGGCGCACAGACGCAGCAGCGCCAGACGTCCAGGAAAACGGCGTCGATAAAGCGCGCGGGCGAGAAAAACCGCCGGGACCACAGACAGCACTGCGGACAGAAACGCCTGCCAGAATGAGAAGCGCACCACATGCCACAGGTAGCTATCCCGCCAGATTGTCGACCACGCGCCCGACGGCGCGTTCAGCCAAAGCGCCAGAAAGGCCGCCAGCGAGACGGTTATCATCAGCGCGGCGGCGCACAGCCCCGGAATCAGCCAGCCGGGAATTAACGGCTGACGGCGCGTTGCCATTCGCTAATCCATGCCTGGCGTTGTGCTGCCACTTGTTGCGGCGTGAATTCCAGCGTTGTGGCGGGTTTTGCCAATGATTCAAACCCTGCTGGTAGGGCGACGTCCGCTACCGGGTACATCCAGTTGCCGGTGGGTATGGCGTTCTGAAACGCCGGAGAAACCATAAATTTGAGGAATTTCTCCGCCAGTTCCGGCTGCTTGCTGGCGACGGTACGCGCCGCGACCTCTACCTGTAAGTAATGGCCTTCGCTGAAGTTCGCGGCGGCGTAATTGTCCTTCTTCTCTTCAATAATGTGATACGCCGGAGAGGTGGTGTAACTGAGCACCAAATCGCTTTCACCTTTCAGAAATAAACCGTAGGCCTCGCTCCAGCCTTTCGTCACCGTCACCGTTTTGGCCGCCAGTTTTTGCCAGGCCTGCGGCGCGTTATCGCCATAGACTTTGCGCATCCACAGTAACAGCCCCAGCCCTGGCGTACTGGTACGCGGGTCCTGATAAATCACCCGCCATTTTTGATCGCTCTCGACCAGTTCTTTCAGGCTTTTCGGCGGATTTTTCAGCTTGCTTTTATCGTAGACAAAGGCGAAATAGCCGTAATCGAACGGCACAAATGTGTCGTTTTTCCAGCCGCCGGGCACCTTGACCGCTTCATTCGCCACGCCGCTTTTGGCAAAGAGTTTAGTTTGCGTGGCCGCTTCCAGCAGATTATTGTCCAGCCCCAACACCACATCGGCTTTGCTGTTCTTCCCCTCCATCCGCAGGCGGTTGAGCAGTGAAACGCCATCCTCCAGCGCCACCAGTTTCAGCTCGCAGTTGCAATCGGCTTCAAACGCTTTTTTCACCGCCGGGCCTGGCCCCCAGTCGGCGGCGAACGAGTCGTAGGTATAGACGGTGAGAACGGGTTTGGCGAAAGCAGGCGCCGCGCACAGGAGTAAAAGCGGAAGATATTTTTTTAACACTTTGCACCTCAGTTAAAGAGTGGCAAAGGACTTGAGAGGTAGCCTCAAATCCCTTCGCCGGCATTATCCGGATCAGGTTCGACGGGTATTTTCTCAGCGCGCGCATGAGCGCGGCACCCCGTTGAGTTCGGCGTTAGTGTAGTGATTTTGTTGCCGGGCAGCAATCAAGAGCTGGCGTTAAGGATCTGGCGGCGCAAACCACGCCGATTTAAAATCAAACCAGCCGAGGGTATTCATGCGCAGCCCGCGCATACTGCGCTGTCCCTGGATAATCAGCCAGTGGTGGATCAACGGCACAATCGCTTTGTTGACCAGCAGTTGCTGGCACCAGTTCGCCAGGTTCATCTCGCCAGCGCGCCACTGCGCGGCGTCGTCTTGCCAGTCGCGCGGAATGCAGTTCTGCAAGAGCGGTACTTCGCACAGGTGCGCGAACAGCGAGAAATCCAGCGGCAGCGTAAAGTTAGCGCTATTGAGCCAGATATCGCTTTCGATCTCGCCGGCGTGCCATTGATCGTAGTCGATCTCCTGAATATGCAGATGCACCTGATGTTCAGCCAGAAGCGCGCTCATGATACGGGCGATAACCCGGTGCTCAATGTGTTCGCGATAGAAGGTCAGCGTGAGGGTTTCCAGCCCGGCGGGTTTTTCGCCCGGGCCTGGACGGGCGTGATGCCAGCGCGGTAAAAGCCCATAGGCCGGGAACCAGAGCTGCTGTAGCGGTTCATCGGCATGATAGAGTAAATTGGTGGGGGAGAGGACGTGGCTTACCCATTCTCTGACCTGCGGATGCGCGCCGCGCGGCGTTCTGGCGTCGAATAGCAGGTAATAGCACCCCTCTTCCAGTCGGCTTTCTATCGCTTTTTCACCGCCTTGTATCGGCCCTTCCAGCATCAAGCCGCAGGCTGGTTCTTCACTGATATCCGGCAGTACCCAGACGTTCACTTCGTCTATCAACGCCCGATAGCCGAAGTAGTCATCAAAGGCGAGTATCTTGAGTTGGTTCGGCGTATTACGCCGCACGGCATAAGGCCCGGTGCCGATAGGGTGGCTGGCGAAATTAGCCAGCGTTTCCCACTCCCGCGGCAAAATCATCGCCGGGACCTGGCCCAGCAGCCACGGCAACCAGCGATCCGGCTGGGAAAGATGAATATCCAGCGTCCACGCGGTAGGGGAGTCTATCTTTGTGATGTGCGAGTAAAGCGGAAGCGTATTGATACGCGTCAGCGAGGCGATGACATCTTCCATCTCCAGCTCGCGGCCATGATGAAAATGAATGCCGGGGCGCAGGTAGAAGCGCCACAGTAAAGGGGAAATTTGCTGCCAGTGGTGCGCAATGTCCGCTTCCAGTTCCCCGTTTTCCTCATTTACCCGCGTGAGCGAACTGAAAATTTGCCGGGCAATATGGGTTTCCGAGCGACGTAATGCGGTTCCCGGCAGGAGATTGTGCATCGGACGATAGTAAAGAACCCGCAGAATATGCCGCCCCTGGCGGAAGCTGCGTCCCAGATGGGAAATCAGCATTTGCCTGACAGCGCTTTTATCGCCGACCAGTTGTACCAGTTGATCGATTCGATCTTGTTCCAGCAGGTCTTCCGCCCGCTGCTGTTGCAGCGCCAGTCCGGTATACAGGAACGTCAGACGCGAACGCTTTCCGCGTCCAACCTCGGCCTCCCATGTTAGCCAACCGCGCGCCTGCATCGTATTTAGCAGCGTACGCATATGGCGACGCGAACAGTTCAGCAGATCCGCCAGCTCATTAAGCGTGGTGTCTTGCGTTTTACCGTCACAACATTGCCAGAGACGGATAAATTGTTGTTGCAGGCGACCTGAGGGCATAAAAGGGGAACTCCGATGAAAAACTCAGCAATTTTATTATCCCTATATTAGGCCAATAATATCTTTCGATGAAGCAAGAGGAAGAGGTCACTATGCGCCAGTTCTGGTTGAGATATTTTGCCGCGACGGAAAAAACGTCCTGGCTGGCTTGCCTGAGCGCGCCGCAGCGCTTAAAAATGCTCGCGGAACTGATGCAGTGGGAGGCGACCGATTGAAGCCAATTGCAGACATCATGTGTGACTGAGTATTGGTGTAGGCGATAGCCTAAAATCACCCGCCAGCAGATAATATCTGCTGGCTTTTTTTATTTCGGCTGTTTCTGGATGACGACGATGGGACGGCGTCTCAACGGGATTTATGCGGCGGTTTCTGTGGTCACGCGGGGGGGAGCGGGCGAATAAAAGACGTATAAAAAATGCCGGAGTATCCCCGGAATGAGCGACTGATGAGTAACCCGGCGCTTGATGGCGCTACGCTTATCAGGCCTACAGGATATAGTGGCAACCTGGTGATATTGCATAACCTGTAGGCCCGGTAAGGCGTGAAAGGTTACTGCATAAATGCCGGTTGTTTATTTTCGTAGGCGGCAATCGCGTCTTCGTGCTGCAGCGTCAGCCCAATGCTGTCCAGACCGTTCAACATGCAGTGGCGGCGGAAGTCGTCGATTTTAAAGCTGTAGGTCTTATCGCCTGCTTTCACCACCTGTGCTTCCAGATCCACTTCAAATTTAATGCCCGGATTGGCTTTCACCAGAGCAAACAGCTCATCGACCTGTTCGTCGCTTAATTTCACCGGCAGCAGTTGGTTATTGAAACTGTTGCCGTAGAAGATGTCGGCGAAGCTTGGCGCGATCACCACTTTAAAGCCGTAATCGGTCAACGCCCACGGCGCGTGTTCGCGTGAAGAGCCGCAGCCAAAGTTTTCCCGCGCCAACAGTATCGACGCGCCTTGATATTCCGGAAAGTTCAACACGAATTCCGGATTTGGCTGTTGACCCTTTTCATCCAGGAAGCGCCAGTCGTTAAACAGATGGGCGCCAAAACCGGTGCGCGTAACCTTCTGCAAAAACTGTTTAGGGATAATTGCATCGGTATCGACGTTGGCGGCATCCAGTGGGACAACCAGGCCGGTATGCTGGGTAAATTTCTCTGCCATGGTAGTTTCCTTATTTGATGCTGCGAATGTCGGCGAAGTGGCCGGTAACGGCGGCAGCGGCGGCCATCGCCGGGCTGACTAAATGCGTGCGACCCCCGCGGCCCTGACGGCCTTCAAAGTTACGGTTGCTGGTGGAGGCGCAGCGCTCGCCCGGGTTCAGGCGGTCATTATTCATGGCCAGGCACATGGAACAGCCCGGTAAGCGCCATTCAAATCCTGCTTCGATAAAGATCTTGTCCAGACCCTCCGCTTCCGCCTGCGCTTTCACCGGACCTGAACCCGGCACCACCAGCGCCTGCACGCCCGGCGCAACTTTGCGCCCTTTGGCGACTTCCGCCGCCGCGCGCAAATCTTCAATGCGCGAATTGGTACAAGAGCCGATAAAGACTTTATCGATAGCAACGTCCGTTAACGGTACGCCCGGCTGTAAGCCCATATAAGCCAGCGCTTTTTCGGCGCTGGCGCGCTCAACCGGATCGCTAAAGGAGGCGGGATCGGGAATGATGTCGGTGACGGAAATCACCTGGCCCGGATTCGTGCCCCAGGTCACCTGCGGCGCGATCTCTTCTGCTCGCAGGGTGACGACAGTATCAAAGGTCGCGCCGTCATCGGTTTTCAGCGTTTTCCAGTACTCGACGGCTTCGTCAAAATCGCGGCCCTTCGGCGCGTGTAAACGTCCTTTTACGTAGTTGAAAGTGGTTTCATCCGGGGCGACCAGACCGGCTTTGGCGCCCATCTCAATCGCCATATTGCACAGCGTCATGCGGCCTTCCATACTCAGCGCGCGGATAGCGTCGCCGCAAAATTCAACCACGTGCCCGGTGCCGCCGGCGCTGCCGGTTTTACCGATGATCGCCAGCACGATGTCTTTGGCGGTAATGCCCGGCGCGGCGTTGCCCGTGACTTCAATCTTCATGGTTTTAGCGCGCCCCTGTTTCAGGGTTTGCGTCGCCAGTACATGTTCTACCTCAGAAGTGCCGATGCCGAAGGCCAGCGCACCAAACGCGCCGTGGGTGGCGGTGTGGGAGTCGCCGCAGACGATGGTCATGCCCGGCAGGGTGACGCCCTGTTCCGGCCCCATCACATGGACGATGCCCTGATACGGGTGATTCAGGTCATACAGTTCGACGCCGAACTCGTTACAGTTCTTAATCAGCTCCTGCATCTGGATACGCGCCATTTCACCGGAGGCATTAATGTCTTTAGTCTGCGTCGAGACGTTGTGATCCATCGTGGCGAAGGTTTTCCCTGGCTGACGTACCGGACGATGGTGCGCGCGCAGACCATCAAACGCCTGCGGCGAGGTGACTTCATGCACCAGGTGGCGGTCGATGTACAGCAGCGGCGTTTCGTTTGGCGCCTCAAAGACCACGTGGGCATCAAATAATTTTTCGTATAACGTTTTGGCCATGATTACACCCCTTCTGCGACATAGCGGGCGATAATATCGCCCATCTCATCGGTACTGACTGCGGCAGCGCCCCTGGCTAAATCGCCGGTGCGAACGCCCTCTTCTAATGCGCGATTGATCGCCTGTTCAATGGCCGTTGCCGCATCGTTGGCATCCAGGCTGTAGCGCAGCAGCAGCGCCAGCGACAGGATCTGCGCAATTGGGTTGGCGATATTTTTCCCGGCGATATCCGGCGCGGAGCCGCCAGCCGGTTCATACAGGCCAAATCCTTGCTCGTTCAGGCTGGCGGAGGGCAACATCCCCATTGAGCCGGTGATCATGGCGCATTCGTCGGACAGAATGTCGCCGAACAGGTTAGAGCACAGCAGTACGTCAAACTGCGACGGGTCTTTAATCAACTGCATGGTGGCGTTATCGATATACATGTGCGCGAGTTCCACATCGGGATACGTTTTCGCGACATCATTGACGATTTCACGCCACAGGATAGAGCTTTGCAGTACGTTGGCTTTATCAATAGAGGTGACTTTACGGCGGCGTTTACGCGCCGATTCAAAGGCGATACGGGCAATGCGCTCGATCTCAAAGCGGTGATAAACTTCGGTATCAAAGGCTTTTTCGTACTGACCGCTGCCTTCACGGCCTTTTGGCTGTCCGAAATAGATCCCGCCGGTCAGCTCGCGCACGCACAGGATATCGAAACCGTTAGCGGCGATATCGGCGCGCAACGGGCAAAATGCTTCCAGTCCCTGATACAGTTTCGCCGGACGCAGGTTACTGAATAATTTGAAATGCTTGCGCAGCGGCAGCAGGGCGCCGCGCTCTGGCTGGCTTTCCGGGGGCAAATTTTCCCATTTCGGACCGCCGACGGAGCCAAACAGAACGGCATCCGCCTGTTCACACCCTTCAACGGTGGCTTTCGGCAGTGGATGACCATGATTGTCGATAGCAATACCGCCGACGTCATAGTGGCTGGTGGTAATACGCATATCAAAACGGCTGCGTACCGCATCCATAACTTTCAGGGCTTGCGCCATGACTTCCGGGCCGATACCGTCGCCCGGCAGTACGGCAATATGATAGTTCTTCGACATTACACGGTTTCCTTGTTGTTCTCTTTATTTTGAGCTTTGCGTTGCAATTCTTTTTCAACTTCGGCGGCGCGCCAGATATTGTTCAGTACGTGCACCATCGCTTTGGCGGAGGATTCGACGATATCCGTCGCCAGCCCGACGCCGTGGAAGCGGCGACCATGATGGTTCACGACGATATCGACCTGACCCAGCGCGTCTTTGCCCTGGCCTTTGGCGTTCAGGTCGTATTTAACCAACTCAACGTCGTAGCCAGTGATGCGGTTAATCGCCTGATAGATGGCGTCGACCGGGCCGTTGCCGTTCGCCGCTTCGGCCTTGATCTCTTCACCACAGGCCAGCTTCACGGAAGCGGTGGCGATATCGCTGGAGCCGGACTGCACGCTGAAGTAATCCAGACGGAAATGCTCTGGTTCTTCTTGCTGTTTATTAATAAACGCCAGCGCTTCCAGGTCATAGTCGAACACCTGGCCTTTTTTGTCCGCCAGCTTCAGGAACGCGTCGTACAGGTGGTCCATGTTGTAGTCTGTGTCCTTGTAACCCATCTCTTCCATGCGATGTTTCACGGCGGCACGGCCAGAGCGGGAGGTCAGGTTCAGCTGTATCTGGTTCAGACCGATGGACTCTGGCGTCATGATTTCATAGTTTTCGCGGTTCTTGAGGACGCCATCCTGGTGGATGCCGGAAGAGTGGGCAAAAGCGCCGCTGCCGACAATCGCTTTGTTGGCCGGGATCGGCATGTTACAGATCTGGCTGACGGTCTGGCTGGTGCGCCAGATTTCGTGGTGATTGATGTTGGTGTGTACGTTCATGATGTCTTTGCGCACTTTAATCGCCATGATCACTTCTTCCAGTGCGCAGTTACCGGCACGTTCTCCGATACCGTTCATCGCGCCTTCAACCTGACGAGCGCCCGCATGTACTGCCGCCAGCGAGTTGCCTACTGCTATCCCTAAATCGTCGTGGGTATGAACGGAGATGATGGCTTTGTCGATATTGGGGACACGTTCATACAGGCCGGAAATGATTCCCGCAAACTCAAACGGCATGGTATAGCCCACGGTATCGGGAATATTAATGGTTCTCGCGCCGGCGTTTATAGCGGCTTCCACCACGCGCGCCAGATCGTCAACAGGCGTCCGGCCAGCATCTTCGCAGGAGAACTCTACGTCATCAGTGTAATTACGCGCCCGCTTAACCATATATACCGCGCGTTCGATGACCTCATCCAGCGTGCTGCGCAGCTTGGTGGCGATGTGCATTGGCGAGGTGGCGATAAAAGTATGGATGCGAAACGCGTCGGCGACCTTCAGCGCCTGTGCCGCGACGTCGATGTCTTTTTCTACACAACGCGCCAGGGCGCAAACGCGGCTGTTTTTAATGGTGCGGGCGATGGTTTGGACGGATTCAAAATCACCCGGAGAAGAGACCGGGAAGCCCACTTCCATGACATCAACACCCATGCGCTCAAGGGCCAGGGCAATCTGCAGCTTCTCTTTCGCGCTCAGGCTGGCCTGTAACGCTTGTTCGCCGTCGCGTAAGGTCGTATCAAAAATAATGACTTGCTGGCTCATGATGTGGTCCTTGTCTCCAGGGGCGCCTTGCGTCAGGCATAAAAAAACCCGCGCAACGGCGCGGGTTTTGTTTGACGTCGAGCTGACTTAATGTTGAATGCCGCCCACCGGTCTACCGCGCACAATAAATGCGTTGAGTAGTAGTAGCCCAGTGAAACGAACGATATGTGACATTAATTCAGCTCCAGCGAATGCGTTATGCTTTTAGTGGTACTGGATATGCCGTTTAATGTCAACTCTATTTTCTGTCGCCATTGCATTTTGTTGACGATATCCGGATACGTACTTTAGCTAATTGTGCTGGGCTGCGCGTCCAATAAAGGATAAAAGAACGAGTGGACATTCATACTTTTCATTGTTTGAAATATTTAGGCATTTTTGTTTGCAAATTGGTTAGGGGAATGGCCTGTTAAAGGTATGCTAAAGGTTTGGTTTATCTTTTTGATTTGTTTTATATTTTAACAAATAACCTTGTTTACTTAATGGATAAGGATAAAGTTATTGATAAATTAATGTTAACTTTTTAGCTATTAATAATATAAACATTTAATTGAAACTTAAATGATCATTCACTTGGTGTATGATTGTGTATTCGCCATAGTTATGGTTATATTGCTTGCGTAATTTAAACATTATGAATCGCAATGGTGTGACTCAGGACACATTACGCTTGCGCTGGCATTCTATTTGTCTCTGTCAGCGTCTTTATGTTTTCCGAATTTTAACGCTTTCCCTTTTTCTTATTTTATATGCATGGTAAATCATATTTTCAGGAATTATTTCTGCCTTCAGCCAGAAAAAGGGAGTTAAGCGTGACAGTGGAGTTAAATATGCCAGAGGTCAAAACCGAAAAGCCGCATCTTTTAGATATGGGCAAACCACAGCTTCGCATGGTTGATTTGAACCTATTGACCGTGTTCGATGCGGTAATGCAAGAGCAGAATATTACGCGCGCCGCCCACACGCTGGGAATGTCGCAGCCTGCGGTCAGTAACGCCGTAGCGCGTCTGAAGGTTATGTTTAATGACGAACTTTTTGTTCGATATGGACGAGGAATTCAGCCGACTGCCCGTGCATTTCAGTTATTTGGTTCAGTCCGTCAGGCGTTACAATTGGTGCAAAATGAATTGCCGGGATCGGGGTTTGAGCCGACCAGCAGCGAACGTGTATTCAATCTTTGCGTGTGCAGTCCGCTGGATAATATCCTGACGTCACAGATTTATAATCGTGTAGAAAAAATTGCGCCAAATATTCATGTCGTTTTTAAAGCGTCGTTGAATCAGAATACTGAGCATCAGTTACGCTATCAGGAAACCGAGTTCGTTATTAGTTATGAAGAATTCCGTCGTCCTGAGTTTACCAGCGTACCGCTATTTAAAGATGAAATGGTTTTAGTCGCCAGCCGAAAACACCCGCGTATTAGCGGCCCGCTACTGGAAGGCGATGTTTATAATGAACAACATGCGGTTGTTTCTCTCGATCGTTATGCGTCATTTAGTCAGCCGTGGTATGACACGCCGGATAAACAGTCGAGCGTGGCTTATCAGGGCATGGCGCTTATCAGCGTTCTGAACGTGGTTTCGCAGACGCATTTGGTCGCTATTGCCCCGCGCTGGCTGGCGGAAGAGTTTGCGGAGTCGCTGGATCTGCAAATATTGCCGTTGCCTTTAAAACTGAATAGCCGGACATGCTACCTTTCCTGGCATGAAGCGGCTGGGCGTGATAAAGGGCACCAATGGATGGAAGATTTATTAGTTTCTGTTTGTAAGCGATAAAACCGGGCAGAATAAATCAGAAACAAATTCTGGTTTATTCTGCTTTTTAGCGTATATAAAAAATTTTATGCTGAATTAACGGCGAGCGATTCTTTTCGTCGTTGTGAAAAATAGATGAATTGCTGTAAGTCTGCATTTATAAGCGATTATTTATTACCTGGTGTGATTCAGACGGAGTATTTCTCCATTTCTTCTCTTCTTGCCTCCTGATTATTCTAACCTTCCCCATCTTTACGTCATTCCACCCAATTGCCAGGCGTGATAGCGAGCGGTTAAGGTGTCCGTCAAACCGTGATGACAGGTATAAAGTGGAGGCAAGCCGTGGAGATGTTGTCTGGAGCCGAGATGGTCGTCCGATCGCTTATCGATCAAGGCGTAAAGCAGGTGTTCGGCTATCCTGGAGGCGCAGTGCTTGATATTTATGATGCGCTACATACCGTTGGAGGGATCGATCATGTGCTGGTGCGTCATGAGCAGGCCGCGGTGCATATGGCGGATGGCCTGGCGCGAGCCACTGGCGACGTTGGCGTGGTGCTGGTGACTTCCGGACCGGGAGCGACCAATGCGATTACCGGGATTGCTACGGCCTATATGGATTCCATTCCGCTGGTGATTCTTTCCGGCCAGGTCGCCACCTCATTGATTGGCTATGATGCCTTTCAGGAGTGCGACATGGTGGGGATTTCCCGACCGGTGGTCAAACATAGCTTCCTGGTCAAACAGACGGAAGATATTCCCCAGGTGCTTAAAAAGGCCTTCTGGCTGGCGGCAAGCGGACGTCCTGGGCCGGTGGTCGTGGATCTGCCGAAAGATATTTTGAATCCGGCGAAAAAAATGCCGTATGCCTGGCCGGAGACGGTCAGTATGCGCTCTTACAATCCCACAACATCAGGACATAAAGGACAAATTAAGCGTGCCTTGCAAACGCTGGCGTCGGCAAAAAAGCCGGTGGTCTACGTTGGGGGAGGGGCGATAAGCGCGGCCTGCTATGCGCCGCTGCGCCACATCATTGAAACCTTTAACCTGCCGGTGGTCTCTTCATTAATGGGACTGGGCGCGTTTCCTGCTACTCATCGCCAGTCGTTAGGAATGCTGGGAATGCATGGCACTTATGAAGCCAATATGACCATGCATAACGCCGACGTGATTTTCGCTGTTGGCGTACGATTTGACGACCGCACGACGAATAATCTCGCTAAATATTGTCCGAACGCGACGGTATTACACATCGATATTGACCCGACGTCCATATCCAAAACGGTTAACGCTGATATCCCGGTGGTGGGCGATGCCCGCCTGGTACTGGAACAAATGCTGGAGCTACTGGCGCAGGATGCGCCGTCTCAGCCGCAGGATGATATTCGCGACTGGTGGCAGCAGATAGAGATCTGGCGCGCCCGTCAGTGCCTGAAATATGACGCGGAAAGCGAAAGCATTAAACCCCAGGCGGTGATTGAAACCCTCTGGCGTCTGACGAAGGGCGACGCGTACGTGACGTCCGATGTAGGACAACATCAGATGTTTGCCGCCCTCTATTACCCGTTCGATAAACCACGTCGCTGGATTAATTCCGGCGGGCTCGGCACGATGGGTTTTGGCCTACCGGCTGCGCTGGGCGTTAAAATGGCCCTGCCGAAAGAAATGGTGGTCTGCGTGACCGGCGATGGCAGCATACAGATGAACATTCAGGAGCTGTCGACAGCCTTACAGTATGAACTGCCGGTACTGGTTCTGAACCTGAACAACCGTTATCTGGGGATGGTGAAACAGTGGCAGGATATGATCTATTCCGGTCGCCATTCTCAGTCTTATATGCAGTCGTTACCGGATTTTGTGCGCCTGGCGGAAGCATATGGCCATGTCGGGCTGCAGATTAACCGTCCGGATGAGCTGGAAAGTAAACTCAGCGAAGCCCTTGAGCATGTGCGTAATAACCGGCTGGTGTTCGTCGATGTCACCGTTGATGGCAGCGAGCATGTCTATCCGATGCAGATTCGCGGGGGCGGGATGGACGAAATGTGGTTAAGCAAAACGGAGAGGACCTGATGATGCGCCGGATTTTATCGGTATTACTGGAAAACGAATCTGGGGCGTTATCGCGGGTTATCGGCCTCTTTTCGCAACGCGGATATAATATTGAAAGCCTGACCGTCGCGCCGACAGACGATCCGACGTTGTCGCGCATGACTATCCAGACGGTAGGCGATGAAAAAGTGCTTGAGCAAATTGAAAAGCAACTGCACAAGCTGGTTGATGTGCTGCGCGTCAGCGAGCTGGGACAGGGAGCGCACGTTGAGCGGGAAATCATGCTGGTGAAAATCCAGGCCAGCGGCTACGGACGGGAAGAGGTGAAGCGTAATACGGAAATTTTCCGTGGTCAGATTATTGACGTTACGCCAACGTTGTATACCGTTCAACTGGCGGGCACCAGCGATAAACTGGATGCTTTTCTGGCCTCGCTGCGCGACGTGGCGAAAATTGTTGAAGTGGCGCGTTCAGGCGTCGTCGGGCTTTCGCGCGGCGATAAGATTATGCGCTGAGCAGATTCGCCGGATGACGACGCGGTTGCGTTTTATCCGGTCTACAGGCTGATATCTGGCCCAGGTCCGATAAGCGTAGCGCCATCAGGCAGGTTTGCCGGATATCAGCCAACAGGAATTATCGCCCAACCCAATATCACCGGTTGGGCTTTTTTTTGCGAAATCCGTGGTAACCCGGAATAAAAGCGGTTGCCGGAGTGATCAAACTGCGCTTAGATGTTAACGATTTTAACCCATGCCGACATAAAGGTTATGGTTTGTACAATTTACACAAGGGGCAATTGTGAAACTGGATGAAATCGCTCGGCTGGCCGGTGTCTCGCGCACAACTGCAAGCTACGTTATAAACGGTAAAGCAAAGCAATACCGCGTGAGCGACAAAACCGTAGAAAAAGTCATGGCGGTAGTGCGTGAGCACAATTACCATCCTAACGCTGTGGCTGCCGGGCTGCGTGCTGGACGCACACGTTCCATTGGTCTGGTGATCCCGGACCTTGAAAACACGAGCTACACCCGTATCGCAAACTATCTTGAGCGCCAGGCACGCCAGCGTGGCTACCAACTGCTGATCGCCTGTTCTGAAGATCAGCCGGATAACGAAATGCGCTGCATTGAGCACCTTTTGCAACGCCAGGTGGATGCAATCATTGTTTCAACTTCGTTACCGCCGGAGCATCCCTTCTATCAACGCTGGGCCAACGATCCGTTCCCCATCGTCGCGCTCGACCGCGCGCTGGATCGCGAACATTTCACCAGCGTGGTCGGCGCCGATCAGGATGACGCCGAGATGTTGGCGGAAGAGCTGCGTAAATTCCCGGCGGAAACGGTGCTTTATTTGGGCGCGCTGCCGGAGTTGTCCGTCAGTTTCCTGCGCGAGCAGGGGTTCCGCACCGCATGGAAAGACGATCCGCGGGAGGTGAATTTCTTATATGCCAACAGCTATGAGCGCGAAGCCGCCGCGCAGCTGTTTGAGAAATGGCTGGAAACGCATCCTATGCCGCAGGCGCTCTTTACGACATCATTCGCGCTATTACAGGGCGTGATGGACGTTACGCTGCGGCGCGATGGAAAACTGCCCTCGGATTTGGCGATTGCGACCTTCGGCGATCATGAGCTGCTGGATTTTCTGCAATGCCCGGTACTGGCGGTGGCGCAGCGTCATCGTGATGTCGCGGAACGCGTGCTGGAGATTGTGCTGGCAAGTCTTGATGAACCGCGTAAACCGAAACCCGGCTTAACGCGTATTCGGCGAAACCTGTATCGTCGCGGCATTCTGAGCCGTAGCTAAAGGACCGGCGGTAAAAGACTCTCTCTTCTGCCGCCGTCAAACAAATGCGTATCAGTAAAAATATCCCTTAAATAATTAAGATTATTCCTTAAAATTATCCGAAAATTCTTTTTTATTACCTTTCTTTTGTCCGAAATCGTCCATATTCCACTAATTAAGACGTAACGAGTCTTTTCCTTTGTCTTGTTTTGTTACAAGCAGGCAAGAAATCGTCGAATTAACAGCCACTTTTTGTCTTTGGCGCGACAGTCGCTCGTAGGCGCTGGTATAGCAGGCGCTGCACACGTTAAACAGGCACTGTTAACACGGTGCAATATGTCCTAAAATGCCGCTCGCGTCGCAAACTGACACTTTATATTTTTCTCGGATTATATTGAGTCCGTTTTAAACGGCGGTGGGTCTTTGGTTTTTTTCTTACAAATATTCATAACGTTAATTTGGCTTGCACGCTGGGTGGAAATTAATCAACGCAGATATTCGCCGTAAACATTGGCTTTTTTACTTAGGTAAGCGTTGTGACTTGCTTGACAAGCTTTTCCTCCGCTCCGTAAACTCCTTCGAGTGGGAATTTGTGGGATAAAGTGGTAAGAAGGGGTGAGACTGGCATGTTCCGGGGGGCAACGTTAGTCAATCTCGACAGTAAAGGGCGCCTGACCGTGCCGACCCGTTATCGGGAGCAACTGATCGAGAGCGCTACCGGTCAAATGGTATGTACCATTGACATCCATCACCCATGCCTGCTGCTTTACCCCCTGCCTGAATGGGAAATTATTGAGCAAAAGTTATCTCGTCTGTCGAGCATGAACCCGGTAGAACGTCGCGTACAGCGTTTACTGTTGGGCCATGCCAGCGAATGTCAGATGGATGGTGCAGGTCGATTACTGATCGCGCCAGTTCTGCGGCAACATGCCGGACTGACGAAAGAAGTGATGCTGGTTGGACAGTTCAACAAATTTGAGCTGTGGGATGAAACGACCTGGTATCAACAGGTCAAGGAAGATATCGACGCTGAACAGTCAGCTACCGAAACGTTATCGGAGCGGCTGCAGGACTTGTCTCTATAAGATGATGGAAAATTTTAAACACACTACGGTACTGTTGGATGAAGCCGTTAATGGGCTGAATATTCGTCCGGATGGTATCTATATTGATGGCACATTTGGTCGCGGCGGCCACTCGCGCCTGATCCTCTCGCAACTGGGCGAAGAGGGGCGCTTGCTGGCGATCGATCGCGATCCGCAGGCGATCGCCGTTGCGCAGACCATTAATGATCCTCGCTTCTCCATCATTCATGGACCTTTTTCCGCGCTGGCTGATTATGTAGCCGAGCGCGAGCTTACCGGCAAGATTGACGGGATCCTTCTCGATCTTGGCGTCTCTTCTCCGCAGCTTGACGATGCGGAGCGCGG
Source organism: Salmonella sp. SAL04213 (assembly GCF_046550535.1). NCBI lineage: Bacteria > Pseudomonadati > Pseudomonadota > Gammaproteobacteria > Enterobacterales > Enterobacteriaceae > Salmonella > Salmonella sp. SAL04213. Next base: position 359,885 of record NZ_JBGDXS010000003.1, read on the forward strand.
TTTTTCATTTATGCGCGACGGTCCGCTGGATATGCGAATGGACCCGACGCGCGGCCAGTCTGCCGCCGAGTGGTTACAAACGGCGGAGGAAGCGGATATCGCTTGGGTGCTGAAAACATTCGGCGAGGAGCGTTTTGCCAAACGTATTGCTCGCGCCATTGTTGAGCGCAATCGCGAACAGCCGATGACCCGCACCAAAGAGCTGGCGGAAGTGGTTGCGGCGGCGACCCCGGTAAAAGACAAATTCAAACATCCCGCGACCCGTACCTTCCAGGCGGTGCGCATCTGGGTAAACAGTGAACTGGAGGAGATAGAGCAGGCGCTAAAAAGCTCGCTCAGCGTACTGGCCCCAGGCGGGCGGCTTTCAATCATCAGTTTCCACTCGCTGGAAGACCGTATTGTGAAACGCTTTATGCGTGAGCAAAGCCGCGGTCCGCAGGTGCCGGCGGGATTACCGATGACGGAAGCGCAGCTCAAAAAACTGGGCGGTCGTGAGTTACGAGCGTTAGGCAAGTTGATGCCGGGTGAAAAAGAGGTAGCTGAAAATCCTCGGGCCCGTAGTTCAGTTCTGCGTATCGCAGAGAGGACGAACGCATGATCAGCAGAGTGACAGAAGCCCTAAGCAAAGTGAAGGGATCGATAGGAAGCAACGAGCGCCATGCCTTGCCTGGCGTGATCGGTGACGATCTTTTGCGGTTCGGGAAGCTGCCACTCTGCTTGTTCATTTGCATCATTTTAACGGCGGTGACGGTGGTCACGACGGCGCACCATACTCGTTTACTCACCGCGCAGCGTGAACAACTGGTTCTGGAGCGCGATGCATTGGACATTGAATGGCGCAACCTGATCCTTGAAGAAAATGCGCTCGGCGATCACAGCCGGGTGGAGCGGATCGCAACGGAAAAGCTGCAAATGCAGCATGTTGATCCGTCCCAAGAAAATATCGTAGTGCAAAAATAAGGATAAACGCGACGCATGAAAGCAGCGGCAAAAACGCAAAAATCGAAGCGCCAGGAAGAACAGACCAACTTCATCAGTTGGCGTTTTGCGTTGCTGTGCGGCTGTATTTTACTGGCGCTGGTTTTTTTACTTGGACGCGCGGCGTGGCTACAGATTATCGCCCCGGATATGCTGGTGCGTCAGGGCGATATGCGTTCGCTGCGTGTTCAGGAAGTCTCCACCTCACGCGGTATGATTACCGACCGTTCCGGGCGTCCACTGGCGGTCAGCGTACCGGTTAAGGCGATCTGGGCCGACCCGAAAGAAGTTCATGACGCCGGCGGCATCAGCGTTGGCGATCGCTGGAAAGCGCTTTCTACTGCGCTCAATATTCCGCTCGATCAGCTCTCCGCCCGTATCAACGCCAACCCGAAAGGGCGTTTTATTTATCTGGCGCGCCAGGTAAACCCTGACATGGCGGACTACATCAAAAAACTCAAACTGCCGGGGATTCATTTGCGTGAAGAGTCCCGCCGCTACTACCCGTCAGGAGAAGTAACCGCTCACCTCATCGGTTTTACCAACGTCGACAGTCAGGGGATTGAAGGCGTTGAAAAGAGCTTTGATAAGTGGCTTACCGGTCAGCCTGGCGAGCGAATCGTGCGTAAAGACCGCTATGGCCGCGTGATTGAGGATATCTCCTCCACTGACAGTCAGGCAGCGCACAACCTGGCGTTAAGCATTGATGAACGCTTACAGGCGCTGGTTTACCGCGAACTGAACAACGCGGTGGCGTTTAACAAGGCGGAATCCGGTAGCGCGGTGCTGGTCGATGTCAATACCGGTGAAGTACTGGCGATGGCGAATAGCCCTTCCTATAACCCCAACAACCTTGCCGGTACGCCGAAAGACGCGATGCGTAACCGTACCATCACCGACGTGTTTGAACCAGGTTCTACGGTTAAGCCGATGGTGGTGATGACTGCGCTTCAGCGCGGTATCGTCAACGAAAATACGGTGTTGAATACCGTTCCATACCGAATTAACGGCCACGAAATTAAAGACGTGGCGCGCTACAGCGAATTAACCCTGACCGGGGTTCTACAGAAGTCGAGTAACGTCGGTGTATCCAAACTGGCGTTAGCGATGCCGTCCTCAGCGTTAGTAGATACTTACTCACGTTTTGGGCTAGGAAAGGCGACCAATTTGGGGTTGGTCGGAGAACGCAGTGGCTTATATCCTCAAAAACAACGGTGGTCCGACATAGAGAGGGCCACCTTCTCTTTCGGCTACGGGCTAATGGTAACGCCGTTACAGTTAGCGCGAGTCTATGCAACGATCGGCAGCTATGGCATTTATCGCCCGCTGTCGATTACCAAAGTTGATCCGCCTGTACCCGGCGAACGCATCTTCCCTGAATCCACCGTACGCACCGTGGTGCATATGATGGAAAGCGTAGCGCTGCCGGGCGGCGGCGGCGTGAAGGCGGCAATTAAAGGCTACCGTATCGCGATTAAAACCGGTACGGCGAAAAAAGTGGGGCCGGACGGTCGCTACATCAACAAATACATTGCTTACACCGCAGGCGTCGCGCCTGCGAGTCAGCCGCGCTTCGCGCTGGTGGTTGTCATCAACGATCCGCAGGCGGGTAAATACTACGGCGGCGCCGTTTCCGCGCCGGTATTTGGTGCCATCATGGGCGGCGTTCTGCGCACCATGAACATCGAACCGGACGCGCTGGCAACGGGCGAAAAAAATGAATTCGTAATTAATCAAGGCGAGGGAACAGGTGGCAGATCGTAATTTGCGCGACCTTCTTGCTCCGTGGGTGGCTGGACTACCCGCGCGAGAACTGCGAGAGATGACGCTCGACAGCCGTGTGGCTGCGGCGGGCGATCTCTTTGTGGCAGTAGTGGGTCATCAGGCGGACGGGCGTCGATATATCCCGCAGGCGATAGCGCAAGGCGTAGCTGCCATTATTGCAGAGGCGAAAGACGAGGCGGCCGACGGTGAGATTCGCGAAATGCACGGCGTACCGGTCGTCTATCTCAGCCAGCTCAATGAGCGTTTATCTGCGCTGGCGGGCCGCTTTTACCATGAGCCATCTGAAAACATGCGTCTGGTGGCGGTGACCGGCACCAATGGCAAGACCACCACTACTCAACTACTGGCGCAGTGGAGCCAGTTGCTCGGCGAAACCAGCGCAGTGATGGGAACGGTAGGCAACGGACTGTTGGGTAAAGTGATCCCGACGGAGAACACAACCGGTTCCGCTGTGGATGTTCAGCATGTGCTGGCCAGCCTGGTTGCGCAGGGCGCGACCTTCGGCGCGATGGAAGTCTCTTCTCACGGCCTGGTGCAGCATCGCGTGGCGGCGCTGAAATTTGCCGCCTCCGTGTTTACTAATTTGAGCCGCGACCATCTCGACTATCATGGCGATATGGCGCATTACGAGGCGGCAAAATGGATGCTTTATTCCACCCACCATCACGGTCAGGCAATCGTCAACGCCGATGATGAAGTTGGACGCCGCTGGCTGGCGTCGCTACCCGATGCGGTCGCGGTTTCAATGGAAGGGCATATCAACCCTAACTGTCACGGTCGTTGGCTGAAAGCGGAGGCGGTGGAGTACCACGACCGCGGAGCGACGATTCGTTTTGCTTCAAGCTGGGGTGAAGGCGAAATCGAAAGCTGCCTGATGGGCGCGTTTAACGTCAGCAACTTACTGCTGGCATTGGCGACGCTGCTGGCGCTGGGCTATCCGTTAACGGATTTGCTGAAAACCGCCGCGCGTTTGCAGCCGGTTTGCGGGCGTATGGAAGTGTTCACTGCGCCAGGCAAACCGACGGTGGTGGTGGATTACGCGCACACGCCGGATGCGCTGGAAAAAGCGTTGCAGGCGGCGCGCCTGCACTGCGCCGGAAAATTGTGGTGCGTCTTTGGCTGTGGCGGGGATCGTGACAAAGGTAAGCGTCCACTCATGGGGGCCATTGCCGAAGAATTCGCGGATATCGTCGTGGTGACTGACGATAACCCGCGTACCGAGGAGCCGCGCGCCATTATCAACGATATTCTGGCCGGAATGCTGGACGCCGGGCAGGTCAGGGTAATGGAAGGCCGCGCTGAGGCGGTAACCAATGCCATTATGCAGGCAAAAGACAATGACGTCGTGCTGATTGCAGGTAAAGGGCACGAGGATTACCAGATTGTCGGCACGCAGCGTCTTGATTATTCAGACCGCGTGACCGCAGCGCGTTTGCTGGGGGTGATCGCATGATTAGCGTAACGCTCAGCAAAATTGCCGATGTCCTTGGCGCCGAACACCGCGGGGCGGATCTCACGCTCGATACGGTCATTACCGACACACGGAAAGTGACGCCGGGATGCCTGTTCGTGGCGCTGAAAGGGGAACGCTTTGATGCGCATGATTTTGCTGATAAAGCAAAAGCGAACGGCGCTGGCGCCCTGCTGGTCAGTCGTCCTCTGGATATCGATCTCCCGCAGGTGATTGTAAAAGACACGCGTCAGGCATTTGGCCAACTGGCCGCCTGGGTACGTATGCAGGTACCGGCGCGGGTGGTGGCGTTAACCGGTTCGTCCGGCAAAACCTCGGTCAAAGAGATGACCGCCGCGATTCTTAGCCAGTGCGGAAATACTCTGTATACCGCAGGCAATTTTAACAACGACATCGGCGTGCCGATAACGCTGCTGCGCTTAAACCATGATTATGACTATGCGGTGATCGAGTTAGGCGCTAATCACCAGGGAGAAATCGCCTGGACCGTTAGCCTGACGCGCCCGGAAGCGGCGCTGGTCAATAACCTGGCGGCGGCGCATCTGGAAGGTTTCGGCTCATTGGCCGGCGTGGCGAAAGCGAAAGGCGAAATCTATACCGGTTTGCCTGAGAACGGTATCGCGATTATGAATGCCGATAATAATGACTGGCTGAACTGGCAAAGCATTATTGGCGATCGTCAGGTGTGGCGCTTTTCGCCGAATGCGGCAAACAGCGACTTTACCGCTGCGAATATCCACGTGACGTCACACGGTACCGAATTTACCCTGCAAACGCCGACGGGCAGCATTGATGTGCTGCTGCCGTTGCCGGGGCGGCACAATATTGCCAACGCGCTGGCGGCCGCTGCTTTATCAATGGCGGTGGGGGCGACGCTGACGGCGATTAAAGCAGGGCTGGCGGCGTTAAAAGCCGTACCCGGGCGTCTGTTCCCGATTCAACTAAGTGAAAACCAACTGGTACTGGATGACGCTTATAACGCCAACGTCGGTTCGATGACCGCCGCAGTGCAGGTCCTTTCTGAAATGCCCGGCTACCGCGTGCTGGTGGTAGGCGATATGGCCGAGCTGGGCGCAGAAAGCGAAGCGTGCCACCTCCAGGTTGGCGAGGCCGCAAAAGCGGCGGGTATTGATCGCGTGTTAAGCACCGGAAAACTCAGTCAGGCTATCAGCCACGCCAGCGGCGTCGGCGAACATTTTGCCGATAAAGCCGCGCTCATTGCGCGTTTACACGCTCTGCTTCAGGAGCAACCGATGATGACTATTTTAGTGAAAGGATCACGCAGCGCCGCGATGGAAGATGTGGTTCATGCGTTACAGGAGAAAGGTTCATGTTAGTTTGGCTGGCCGAGCATTTGGTCAAATATTATTCCGGCTTTAACGTCTTTTCTTATCTGACGTTTCGCGCCATCGTCAGCCTGTTGACCGCGCTGTTCATCTCTTTATGGATGGGCCCGCGTATGATCGCTCGTCTGCAAAAACTCTCTTTTGGCCAGGTGGTACGTAACGATGGCCCGGAATCGCACTTCAGTAAACGCGGTACGCCGACGATGGGCGGCATCATGATCCTGACGGCGATTGTGATTTCCGTTCTGTTATGGGCTTACCCGTCTAACCCGTACGTCTGGTGCGTGCTGGTGGTATTGATTGGCTACGGCATTATCGGTTTTGTCGATGACTACCGCAAAGTGGTGCGGAAAGATACCAAAGGGCTGATTGCGCGCTGGAAATATTTCTGGATGTCGGTTATCGCGCTCGGCGTGGCCTTTGCGCTTTATCTCGTCGGGAAAGACACGCCCGCGACCCAACTGGTGGTGCCGTTCTTTAAAGATGTTATGCCGCAATTGGGGCTGTTTTACATTCTGCTGTCCTACTTTGTCATCGTCGGTACGGGTAACGCCGTAAACCTGACTGACGGGCTTGATGGTCTGGCGATTATGCCGACTGTTTTCGTTGCCGCCGGCTTTGCGCTGGTGGCCTGGGCGACCGGGAACATGAACTTCGCCAATTACCTGCATATTCCGTATTTACGCCATGCGGGCGAGCTGGTGATTGTCTGTACGGCGATTGTCGGCGCGGGATTAGGATTCTTGTGGTTTAACACCTATCCGGCGCAGGTTTTTATGGGCGACGTCGGATCGCTGGCGTTGGGCGGCGCGTTGGGCATTATCGCCGTGCTGCTGCGTCAGGAGTTCCTGCTGGTGATCATGGGCGGCGTCTTTGTGGTGGAAACTCTGTCGGTCATCCTGCAGGTGGGTTCCTTTAAACTACGCGGACAGCGTATTTTCCGTATGGCGCCTATCCATCACCACTATGAACTGAAAGGCTGGCCGGAACCGCGCGTGATTGTGCGCTTCTGGATTATTTCGCTGATGCTGGTGCTGATTGGCCTGGCAACGCTGAAGGTACGTTAATCATGGCTGATTACCAGGACAAAAACGTCGTCATTATCGGTCTGGGCTTAACCGGACTCTCTTGCGTGGACTTTTTTCTCGCCCGCGGCGTGACGCCGCGGGTGATGGATACTCGCGTGACGCCGCCGGGTCTGGATAAGCTGCCGCAAGAGGTTGAGCGTCACGTTGGCGGCCTGAACGACGAGTGGCTCTTAGCGGCGGATTTAATCGTCGCCAGCCCTGGTATTGCTCTGGCGCATCCCTCTCTTAGCGCTGCCGCCAGCGCTGGAGTGGAAATTGTCGGCGATATCGAACTGTTTTGCCGCGAAGCGCAAGCGCCGATTGTGGCCATCACCGGCTCGAACGGCAAAAGCACCGTGACCACCTTAGTGGGCGAGATGGCGAAAGCGGCGGGCGTCAATGTCGGCGTTGGCGGCAATATCGGTCTTCCGGCGCTGATGCTGCTGGATGCCGATCGCGAATTGTACGTGCTGGAATTATCCAGTTTCCAACTGGAAACTACCTCAAGTTTGCAAGCGGCGGCGGCAACGGTGCTCAACGTCACTGAAGATCATATGGACCGGTATCCGTTTGGTTTGCAACAGTACCGGGCGGCGAAACTGCGCGTCTACGAGAAGGCGAAAGTGTGCGTAGTGAATGCCGATGACGCGTTGACGATGCCGGTACGCGGGGCCGATGAGCGCTGCGTCAGCTTTGGCGTCAATATGGGTGATTATCACCTTAATCGTCAGCAGGGCGAAACCTGGCTGCGAGTCAAAGGCGAGAAGGTGCTGAACGTGAAAGAGATGAAGCTTTCCGGGCAGCATAACTATACCAATGCGTTAGCGGCGCTGGCGCTGGCGGATGCCGTAGGTCTGCCGCGCGCCAGCAGTTTGAAGGCGTTGACGACATTTACCGGTCTGGCGCATCGCTTCCAGCTGGCGTTGGAGCATAACGGCGTACGTTGGATCAACGACTCGAAAGCGACCAACGTCGGCAGTACCGAAGCGGCGCTAAACGGTTTGCATGTGGACGGTACGCTGCATCTGCTGCTGGGCGGCGACGGTAAGTCGGCAGACTTTTCTCCGCTGACACGCTATCTGACCGGCGATCGTATCCGCCTGTATTGCTTTGGGCGCGATGGCGCGCAGCTTGCCGCACTGCGTCCGGAAATCGCCCAACAGACTGAGACGATGGAAGAGGCGATGCGTTTGCTGGCGCCGCGCGTTCAGCCGGGTGATATGGTGCTGCTGTCGCCCGCCTGCGCCAGCCTCGATCAGTTTAAAAATTTTGAGCAACGGGGCGATGTCTTTACCCGTCTGGCGAAGGAGTTAGGTTGATGCGTTTATCTCTCCCCCGTCTGAGAATGCCGCGCGTACCAGGCTTTGGCCTCCTGGCCTGGCTGTTTGCGGCGCTTAAAGGCTGGGTGATGGCTTCGCGCGATAAAGACGCCGACAGTCTGATCATGTATGACCGCACGCTGCTATGGCTGACCTTCGGGCTGGCGGCGATTGGTTTTGTCATGGTGACGTCGGCCTCCATGCCAGTCGGGCAGCGCCTGGCGAACGATCCGTTTTTGTTTGCCAAACGTGATGCGCTCTATATCTTCCTGGCATTTTGTCTGGCGATGGTCACGCTACGTTTGCCCATGACCTTCTGGCAAAAATACAGCACGACGATGCTGATTGCGTCGATCATTATGCTGCTTATCGTGCTGGTCGTCGGGAGCTCGGTCAACGGGGCGTCGCGCTGGATTGCGCTGGGGCCGCTGCGTATTCAGCCTGCGGAGTTTACCAAGCTGTCGCTGTTCTGCTACCTCGCGAACTATCTGGTGCGTAAGGTTGATGAGGTGCGAAATAACCTGCGCGGCTTTTTAAAACCAATGGGCGTGATTCTGGTGCTGGCGGTGTTACTGCTGGCGCAGCCTGACCTCGGGACGGTGGTCGTACTGTTTGTCACCACGCTGGCGATGCTGTTTCTCGCCGGGGCGAAATTATGGCAGTTCATCGCCATTATCGGGATGGGCATCTCGGCGGTGATTCTGTTAATCCTCGCCGAACCGTATCGTATTCGCCGCGTTACCTCGTTCTGGAACCCCTGGGAAGATCCGTTCGGCAGCGGTTATCAGCTGACGCAGTCGCTGATGGCTTTTGGTCGCGGTGAGATATGGGGGCAAGGGCTGGGGAATTCGGTGCAGAAACTGGAGTATTTGCCGGAGGCGCACACCGATTTCATCTTCGCCATTATTGGGGAAGAACTGGGTTATATCGGTGTGGTATTGGCGCTTTTAATGGTATTCTTCGTCGCTTTTCGCGCGATGTCGATTGGCCGTAAGGCATTGGAGATTGACCACCGTTTTTCCGGATTTTTAGCGTGTTCTATCGGTATCTGGTTTAGTTTCCAGGCGCTGGTAAACGTTGGCGCGGCCGCGGGGATGCTGCCGACCAAAGGTCTTACGCTGCCGCTGATCAGTTATGGCGGGTCGAGTCTGTTGATTATGTCGACGGCCATTATGTTTTTATTACGTATTGATTATGAAACGCGTCTGGAAAAAGCGCAGGCGTTTACACGAGGTTCTCGATGAATGGTCAACCGAAGCGGTTAATGGTGATGGCGGGCGGTACCGGCGGGCACGTGTTCCCGGGACTGGCCGTTGCGCATCATTTAATGGCCCAGGGCTGGCAAGTTCGCTGGCTGGGTACCGCCGATCGTATGGAAGCGGATTTAGTGCCGAAGCATGGCATCGACATTGACTTTATTCGGATCTCCGGTCTGCGCGGTAAAGGCGTAAAAGCGCTTCTGGCGGCGCCGCTGCGGATTTTTACCGCCTGGCGGCAGGCGCGGGCGATCATGAAGCGGTTTAAGCCGGATGTCGTGCTGGGAATGGGCGGTTATGTTTCCGGCCCCGGCGGTCTTGCCGCCTGGTCATTGGGTATTCCGGTCGTCTTGCATGAGCAAAACGGTATCGCCGGGCTAACCAATCAGTGGCTGGCCAAAATCGCGACCACGGTGATGCAGGCGTTTCCCGGTGCATTCCCGAACGCGGAAGTGGTGGGTAACCCGGTGCGTACCGACGTACTGGCGTTGCCGTTGCCGCAGGTGCGTCTGGCCGGTCGTGACGGCCCGATTCGCGTGTTGGTGGTCGGCGGTTCTCAGGGGGCGCGAGTCCTGAACCAGACGATGCCGCAGGTTGCCGCCAGACTGGGCGATACGGTTACAATCTGGCATCAAAGCGGAAAAGGCGCGCAGCTCACGGTAGAGCAGGCATATGCCGGGGCGGGACAACCGCAGCATAAGGTGACGGAATTTATCGATGACATGGCCGCCGCCTATGCGTGGGCGGATGTGGTGGTATGTCGTTCCGGCGCTTTAACGGTGAGCGAGATCGCCGCCGCCGGATTACCGGCGATATTCGTGCCGTTTCAGCATAAAGACAGGCAGCAGTACTGGAATGCGCTGCCGTTAGAAAACGCCGGCGCAGCTAAGATTTTTGAGCAGCCGCAGTTTACTGTAGAGGCTGTCGCCGACACCCTGGCGGGGTGGTCGCGCGAGGCGTTGTTAACCATGGCGGAGCGTGCCCGCGCGGTATCCATTCCGGATGCTACCGAGCGCGTCGCCAGTGAAGTCAGCCGGGTTGCCCGGACATAATTTGTGGCGGTGCCTTTTGCATCGCAGGGTTTTTCTACCCTCAATAATTTGGGTTGCAGGCAAGCCAACGCATCTGCAATTTGAAGTATGGCGGGTATTGGAGTTAATGGCGTAAAGAATGAATACACAACAACTGGCAAAACTGCGTTCCATCGTGCCCGAAATGCGTCGCGTTCGGCACATTCACTTTGTCGGCATCGGTGGTGCTGGTATGGGCGGTATTGCCGAAGTTCTGGCCAATGAAGGGTATCAGATCAGTGGTTCCGATTTAGCGCCGAATCCGGTGACCCAGCAGTTGACGAGCCTGGGGGCGACGATTTTCTTTAATCATCGTCCGGAAAATGTGCGTGATGCCAGCGTGGTCGTCGTTTCCAGCGCAATTTCCGCGGATAACCCGGAAATTGTCGCGGCGCATGAAGCGCGTATTCCGGTTATTCGCCGTGCGGAAATGCTGGCGGAACTGATGCGTTTTCGCCACGGCATCGCCATTGCCGGGACGCACGGAAAAACCACAACGACCGCGATGGTGTCCAGTATTTATGCCGAAGCGGGGCTGGACCCGACTTTCGTGAATGGCGGACTGGTGAAAGCCGCAGGCGTTCATGCGCGTCTGGGCCATAGTCGTTACCTGATTGCCGAGGCAGATGAGAGCGACGCGTCCTTCCTGCATTTGCAGCCGATGGTCGCGATCGTCACCAACATCGAAGCCGACCATATGGATACCTATCATGGCGACTTTGAAAATTTAAAGCAGACGTTTATTAACTTCCTGCATAACCTGCCGTTCTATGGTCGCGCGGTAATGTGCGTCGACGATCCGGTCATCCGCGAGTTGCTGCCGCGGGTGGGGCGTCAGACCACGACGTATGGCTTTAGCGAGGATGCTGACGTCCGCGTAGAAGATTATCAGCAGATAGGGCCGCAGGGGCACTTTACGCTGTTGCGCCAGGGAATGCCGGATCTGCATGTCACGTTGAATGCGCCGGGTCGCCACAATGCCCTGAATGCCGCCGCAGCAGTGGCGGTAGCGACCGAAGAAGGCATCGACGATGACGCTATCCTGCGCGCGCTGGAAAGCTTCCAGGGGACCGGGCGTCGTTTTGACTTCCTCGGCGAGTTCCCGCTTGAGCCGGTGAATGGTAAAGCCGGGACGGCGATGCTGGTGGATGACTATGGTCATCATCCGACCGAAGTGGACGCCACCATTAAAGCTGCGCGAGCAGGGTGGCCGGATAAAAACCTGGTGATGCTGTTTCAGCCGCATCGTTACACGCGCACGCGCGATCTGTATGACGATTTCGCCAATGTGCTGACCCAGGTCGATGCGCTGCTGATGCTGGACGTTTACCCGGCGGGCGAAGCGCCGATTCCGGGCGCGGATAGCCGTTCTTTATGCCGTACGATTCGTAATCGGGGAAAAATTGACCCGATTCTGGTTTCCGATCCGGCTCAGGTTGCGACAATGTTAGCGCCGGTGCTGACGGGTAACGACTTGATATTAGTGCAAGGCGCAGGAAATGTTGGCAAAATTGCGCGTTACTTATCTGAAATCAAGCTGAAGCCGCAAATCCAGGAGGAAGAGCAACATGGCTGATAAAATCGCGGTCCTGTTGGGCGGAACTTCTGCGGAGCGGGACGTTTCGTTAAATTCCGGCGCGGCAGTGTTGGCCGGGTTACGTGAAGGCGGCATTGATGCGCATCCCGTCGATCCGCAAGAGGTCGATGTCGCGCAGCTTAAAGCAATGGGCTTTCAGAAGGTCTTTATTGCGTTGCATGGCCGTGGCGGTGAAGATGGCACCTTACAGGGAATGCTTGAACTGCTCGGCCTGCCTTATACCGGCAGCGGCGTGATGGCCTCGGCGCTTTCCATGGATAAACTGCGCAGTAAATTGCTGTGGCAGGGCGCAGGCTTACCGGTTGCGCCGTGGGTCGCGCTGACGCGCGCTGAGTTTGAAAAAGGCCTTAGCGAAGAACAAAAAGCGCGAATTTCGGCGCTGGGTTTACCGCTGATCGTCAAACCCAGCCGTGAAGGCTCCAGCGTCGGTATGACGAAAGTAGTAGAAGAAAATGCTTTACAGGGTGCGTTATCATTGGCTTTTCAGCATGATGACGAAATACTGATTGAGAAATGGCTGTGCGGTCCGGAATTTACGGTGGCGATAGTTGGCGAAGAAATTTTACCGTCAATTCGTATCCAACCGGCAGGAACCTTCTATGATTATGAGGCGAAGTATCTCTCTGATGAGACTCAGTATTTCTGCCCTGCCGGTTTAGAAGCGTCCCAGGAAGCCGCGCTACAGTCTCTCGTCCTGCAGGCATGGAAAGCTTTAGGCTGCACGGGATGGGGGCGTATTGACGTCATGCTGGACAGCGATGGTCAGTTTTATCTGCTGGAAGCCAATACTTCTCCGGGGATGACCAGCCATAGTCTGGTGCCGATGGCGGCGCGTCAGGCGGGAATGAGCTTCTCGCAGTTAGTGGTACGAATTCTGGAGTTGGCGGACTGATATGTCGCAGGCTGCGCTGAACACGCGAAGCAGTGATGAAGAGACGCCTTCTTCACGCCGCAATAATGGAACGCGTCTTGCAGGAATTTTATTCCTGCTGACGGTACTGTGCACCGTGTTTGTTAGCGGGTGGGTCGTGTTAGGGTGGATGGAAGATGCGCAGCGTTTACCGTTATCAAAGTTGGTATTAACCGGCGAGCGTCACTACACGCGTAACGATGATATCCGTCAGGCGATACTGGCTCTGGGCGCGCCGGGAACCTTCATGACGCAGGATGTGAACATTATCCAGAGCCAGATTGAGCGTTTGCCGTGGATTAAACAGGCCAGCGTCAGAAAACAGTGGCCTGATGAATTGAAGATTCATCTGGTTGAATATGTGCCGATTGCGCGTTGGAATGATCAACATATGGTCGATGCTGAAGGGAACACCTTCAGCGTGCCGTCAGACCGCATCGGCAAACAGGTTTTACCCATGTTGTATGGCCCGGAAGGCAGCGCGAGTGAAGTGTTGCAGGGATACCGCGAGATGGGGCAGGTGCTGGCTAAGGATAAATTCACTCTAAAGGAAGCGGCGATGACCGCACGTCGCTCCTGGCAATTGACGCTTAATAACGGCATTAAGCTCAATCTCGGCAGGGGCGATACGATGAAAAGGTTGGCTCGCTTTGTAGAACTCTATCCGGTTTTACAGCAGCAGGCGCAAACCGATGGCAAACGGATTAGCTACGTTGATTTGCGTTATGACTCAGGTGCGGCAGTTGGCTGGGCGCCGCTCCCCCCTGAGGAATCTAATCAGCAACAGAATCAGGCACAGGCAGAACAACAATGATCAAGGCGACGGACAGAAAACTGGTAGTAGGACTGGAGATTGGCACCGCGAAGGTTGCCGCTTTAGTAGGGGAAGTTCTGCCCGACGGTATGGTCAATATCATTGGCGTGGGCAGTTGCCCATCGCGGGGTATGGATAAAGGCGGGGTGAATGACCTTGAGTCAGTGGTGAAATGCGTTCAGCGCGCCATTGACCAGGCGGAATTGATGGCCGATTGCCAGATCTCCTCGGTATATCTGGCGCTTTCCGGCAAACATATTAGCTGTCAGAATGAAATTGGTATGGTGCCCATTTCCGAAGAGGAAGTGACGCAAGAAGATGTGGAAAACGTCGTGCATACTGCGAAGTCAGTGCGCGTGCGCGATGAACATCGCGTGCTGCATGTGATTCCTCAGGAGTACGCCATTGACTACCAGGAAGGCATTAAAAATCCGGTCGGTCTTTCCGGCGTGCGTATGCAGGCGAAAGTACATTTGATTACCTGCCACAACGATATGGCAAAAAACATTGTCAAAGCTGTTGAACGTTGTGGTCTGAAAGTTGACCAACTGATATTTGCCGGACTGGCGGCCAGTTATTCCGTGTTAACGGAAGATGAACGTGAACTGGGCGTCTGTGTCGTGGATATCGGCGGTGGTACAATGGATATCGCCGTTTATACTGGCGGCGCGCTGCGTCATACCAAAGTGATCCCTTACGCGGGGAACGTGGTGACCAGCGATATCGCTTATGCCTTTGGTACGCCGCCGAGCGATGCTGAAGCCATTAAAGTCCGCCACGGTTGCGCGCTGGGTTCCATCGTCGGTAAAGACGAGAGCGTTGAAGTACCGAGCGTAGGCGGGCGTCCGCCGCGCAGCCTGCAACGTCAGACGCTGGCGGAAGTGATTGAGCCGCGTTACACCGAGCTGCTCAATCTGGTCAACGAAGAGATATTGCAATTACAGGAACAGCTTCGCCAACAAGGGGTAAAACATCACCTGGCGGCGGGGATTGTGTTAACCGGCGGCGCGGCGCAAATCGAAGGGCTTGCTGCTTGCGCTCAGCGCGTGTTTCATACGCAGGTGCGTATCGGCGCGCCGCTGAATATCACCGGTCTGACGGATTATGCCCAGGAGCCGTATTACTCAACGGCGGTGGGCTTGCTTCACTACGGGAAAGAGTCCCACTTAAACGGTGAAGCAGAAGTGGAAAAACGTGTTACGGCATCAGTTGGCTCGTGGATCAAGCGACTTAATAGCTGGCTGCGAAAAGAGTTTTAATTTTTATGAGGCCGCCAGATATTACGGCCTCAGGCGACAGGCACATGACGGAGAGAGATTATGTTTGAACCTATGGAACTAACCAACGACGCGGTGATTAAAGTCATCGGCGTCGGTGGTGGCGGCGGTAACGCTGTTGAACACATGGTGCGCGAGCGCATCGAAGGTGTTGAATTCTTCGCGGTGAATACCGACGCTCAGGCGTTGCGTAAAACGGCGGTTGGCCAGACTATTCAAATTGGTAGCGGCATTACCAAAGGTCTGGGCGCTGGCGCTAACCCGGAAGTCGGTCGTAACGCGGCGGACGAAGACCGTGAAGCGCTGCGTGCGGCGCTTGAAGGCGCAGACATGGTATTTATCGCGGCAGGCATGGGCGGCGGTACCGGAACCGGCGCGGCGCCAGTGGTTGCTGAAGTGGCAAAAGATTTAGGTATTCTGACCGTTGCCGTGGTGACTAAGCCTTTCAATTTTGAAGGCAAAAAGCGCATGGCATTTGCGGAGCAGGGTATCACCGAGCTGTCCAAGCATGTGGACTCGTTGATCACCATCCCGAACGACAAGCTGCTGAAAGTGCTGGGCCGTGGTATCTCCCTGCTCGACGCGTTCGGCGCGGCTAACGACGTGCTGAAAGGCGCGGTTCAGGGTATCGCAGAGCTGATCACCCGCCCGGGCCTGATGAACGTCGACTTTGCTGACGTGCGTACCGTGATGTCTGAAATGGGCTACGCAATGATGGGCTCCGGCGTGGCGAGCGGTGAAGACCGTGCGGAAGAAGCGGCTGAAATGGCTATTTCTTCTCCGCTGCTGGAAGATATCGACCTGTCCGGCGCGCGCGGCGTGTTGGTCAACATTACGGCGGGCTTCGACCTGCGTCTGGACGAGTTTGAAACCGTCGGTAACACCATTCGCGCGTTTGCGTCGGATAACGCCACCGTGGTTATCGGTACCTCTCTGGACCCGGATATGAACGACGAACTGCGCGTGACCGTTGTTGCCACTGGAATTGGTATGGACAAACGTCCGGAAATCACTCTGGTCACCAATAAACAGGTGCAGCAGCCGGTGTTGGATCGTTATCAGCAGCACGGTATGGCGCCGCTGACGCAGGAGCAAAAAACGGTCGCGAAAGTGGTTAACGACAATACACCACAGGCGGCGAAAGAGCCGGATTATCTGGATATCCCCGCATTCCTGCGTAAGCAAGCTGATTAAGAATTAGCTGGAATTTGGGATTCTGGGCTCTTTGTGCTAAACTGGCCCGCCGAATGTATAGTACACTTCGGTTGGATAGGTAATTTGGCGAGATTATACGATGATCAAACAAAGGACACTTAAACGTATCGTTCAGGCGACTGGCGTCGGTTTACACACCGGCAAAAAAGTCACCCTGACATTACGCCCTGCGCCGGCCAATACCGGGGTCATCTATCGTCGCACCGACTTGAATCCACCGGTAGATTTCCCGGCCGATGCCAAATCTGTGCGTGATACCATGCTCTGTACGTGTCTGGTGAATGAGCATGATGTACGGATTTCAACCGTTGAGCACCTGAACGCTGCTCTGGCGGGCTTAGGTATCGATAACATCGTTATTGAGGTTAATGCCCCGGAAATCCCGATCATGGATGGCAGTGCCGCTCCGTTTGTCTACCTGCTGCTTGATGCCGGTATTGATGAACTGAACTGCGCCAAAAAATTCGTACGCATCAAAGAGACTGTTCGGGTTGAAGATGGCGATAAATGGGCTGAATTCAGACCGTACAATGGTTTTACGTTGGATTTCACCATCGACTTTAACCATCCGGCGATCGATTCCAGCAGCCAGCGCTACGCGATGAACTTCTCTGCGGATGCGTTCATGCGCCAGATCAGCCGTGCGCGTACCTTCGGTTTTATGCGTGATATCGAATATCTGCAGTCCCGCGGCCTGTGCCTGGGCGGCAGCTTCGATTGTGCCATCGTTGTTGACGATTATCGCGTATTGAACGAAGACGGCCTGCGTTTTGAAGATGAATTCGTTCGTCACAAAATGCTCGACGCGATCGGTGACTTGTTCATGTGTGGTCACAATATTATTGGTGCGTTTACCGCGTATAAATCCGGTCACGCATTGAATAACAAATTGTTACAGGCAGTCCTGGCAAAACAGGAAGCCTGGGAATTTGTGACCTTCCAGGACGACGCAGAACTGCCGTTGGCTTTCAAAGCGCCTTCGACGGTACTGGCATAACGACATACGCTGTCGTATAAAATTCGACTGGTTAACCTGGCACTCTCTCCGGCCAGGCGAGCCAGTCGTTTTTTTTACTATCCTTTATCTGCGCTTTCCTTAATACAGCCATTTTGACAGGGTTAAATGGAAACACGGCGCGTTCGCTGTTTTCTTAGCCGATTTTCACCTTAGCTTCTCGTCATTACTGCTGTAGCGCGTACGCTTTAATGATAAGATTTGTGCGCAAATTGTTTTGATTCCGTAAGCCCATGAGGGGCATATCAGGTGGCAATGACGTGAGTGGAATACTGACGCGCTGGCGACAGTTAGGCAGACGATACTTCTGGCCGCATCTCTTATTAGGGATGGTCGCGGCGAGTTTTGGTTTGCCCGCGCTCAGTAACGCCGCTGAAACCAATACGCCTGCAAGGACGACCGCCAGCACCGCGTCTAAAGTTAACTTTAGCCATCTTGCGCTGTTAGAAGCCTCTAACCGTCGTCCCAATTTCACCGTAGATTACTGGCATCAGCACGCTATTCGCACGGTGATTCGCCACCTTTCTTTTGCAATGGCGCCGCAAACGCTGCCCGTTGCCGACGCGCCGTCGCCATTACAGGCGCATCATATCGCCTTACTGAATACGCTCAGCGCGATGCTCACGCAGGAGGGCACGCCGCCGGCGATTGTTCGCCGCCTCTCCCTGGCGTATTTTGCGCCACAAACCGCATTTAGCATCCCGGCCTGGATAAGTCAGGCGCAGGGTATCCGCGCCGGTCCGCAACGTCTCAGCTAACGAAAAAAGACCCTTTTACTTTATTTGTAGCTCCGCGGCGCGGGGCATTTGAGACTTTATTATGCTAATCAAATTATTAACCAAAGTATTCGGTAGCCGTAACGATCGTACGCTGCGTCGTATGCGTAAGGCCGTCAGCCTTATTAATGCGATGGAACCGGAGATGGAAAAACTCTCCGATGACGAACTGAAAGCGAAAACCAACGAATTTCGCGCCCGTATTGAAAAAGGCGAAAGCGTAGAGAGCCTGATTCCGGAAGCGTTCGCGGTGGTGCGTGAAGCCAGTAAACGCGTCTTTGGGATGCGTCACTTCGACGTTCAGCTATTGGGTGGTATGGTGCTCAACGATCGTTGTATCGCCGAAATGCGTACTGGTGAAGGTAAGACGCTGACCGCAACCCTGCCAGCCTACCTGAACGCGCTGTCCGGCAAAGGCGTTCATGTGGTAACCGTGAACGACTATCTGGCGCAGCGTGACGCCGAAAACAACCGTCCGCTATTCGAATTCCTCGGTATGTCCGTTGGTATCAACCTGCCAGGTATGCCTGCGCCCGCCAAACGTGAAGCTTACGCTGCCGACATCACTTACGGCACTAACAACGAATACGGTTTTGACTACCTGCGCGACAACATGGCGTTCAGCCCGGAAGAGCGCGTGCAGCGTAAACTGCATTATGCGCTGGTGGATGAGGTCGACTCCATCCTGATCGATGAAGCGCGTACCCCGCTAATTATTTCCGGCCCGGCGGAAGATAGCTCGGAAATGTACAAAAAAGTGAACAAAATCATTCCGCACCTGATTCGTCAGGAGAAAGAAGATTCTGACACTTTCCAGGGCGAAGGCCACTTCTCCGTTGATGAGAAAGCGCGCCAGGTTAACCTGACCGAACGCGGTCTGGTGCTGATTGAAGAGCTACTGGTGCAAGAAGGCATTATGGATGAAGGCGAGTCGCTCTACTCGCCTGGCAATATTATGCTGATGCATCACGTCACCGCCGCGCTGCGCGCGCACGCGCTGTTTACCCGTGACGTGGATTACATTGTGAAAGACGGCGAAGTCATCATTGTTGATGAACATACCGGTCGTACCATGCAGGGGCGTCGCTGGTCTGACGGTCTGCACCAGGCGGTAGAAGCGAAAGAAGGCGTTGAAATTCAGAATGAAAACCAGACGCTGGCGTCTATTACCTTCCAGAACTACTTCCGTCTGTATGAAAAGCTGGCCGGTATGACCGGTACGGCGGATACTGAAGCCTTCGAATTTAGTTCTATCTATAAGCTGGACACCGTCGTTGTTCCGACCAACCGTCCGATGATCCGTAAAGATTTGCCGGATCTGGTCTACATGACCGAAGCGGAAAAAATCCAGGCCATTATCGAAGATATTAAAGAGCGTACCGCGAACGGTCAGCCAGTGCTGGTCGGGACGATTTCTATCGAGAAATCTGAAGTGGTCTCCAGAGAGCTGACCAAAGCGGGCATCAAACATAACGTACTGAACGCAAAATTCCACGCCAACGAAGCAGGCATCGTTGCGCAGGCTGGTTATCCAGCGGCGGTCACTATCGCTACCAACATGGCGGGTCGTGGTACCGATATTATGCTGGGCGGTAGCTGGCAGGCGGAAGTCGCTGCGCTGGAAGCGCCGACGGAAGAACAGATTGCGCAGATTAAAGCGGACTGGCAGGTACGCCATGACGCGGTTCTGGCTGCCGGCGGCCTGCATATCATTGGCACCGAGCGCCATGAATCCCGCCGTATCGACAACCAGCTGCGTGGCCGTTCCGGTCGCCAGGGCGATCCGGGTTCTTCCCGTTTCTACCTGTCGATGGAAGATGCGCTGATGCGTATTTTCGCCTCCGATCGTGTCTCCGGTATGATGCGTAAACTGGGGATGAAGCCGGGCGAAGCGATTGAGCACCCGTGGGTGACGAAAGCTATCGCTAACGCGCAGCGTAAAGTAGAAAGCCGTAACTTCGATATTCGTAAGCAACTGCTGGAATATGATGATGTGGCGAACGATCAGCGCCGTGCAATTTATACCCAGCGTAACGAACTGCTGGATGTGTCTGACGTGAGCGACACCATTAACAGCATTCGCGAAGATGTCTTTAAGGCGACTATCGACGCCTACATTCCGCCGCAGTCGCTGGAAGAGATGTGGGATATCCCGGGTTTGCAGGAACGCCTGAAAAACGACTTCGACCTGGAGATGCCGATTGCCGAATGGCTGGATAAAGAGCCGGAGCTGCATGAGGAGACGCTGCGTGAGCGCATCCTGGCGCAGTCCATCGAGGTGTATCAGCGTAAAGAAGAGGTGGTTGGCGCTGAAATGATGCGTCATTTCGAAAAAGGCGTGATGCTGCAAACGCTCGATTCCCTGTGGAAAGAGCACCTGGCGGCGATGGATTACCTGCGTCAGGGTATTCATCTGCGCGGCTATGCGCAAAAAGATCCGAAGCAGGAATACAAGCGCGAATCCTTCGCTATGTTCGCCGCGATGCTGGAATCGCTGAAATATGAAGTGATCAGTACCCTGAGCAAAGTCCAGGTACGTATGCCTGAAGAGGTCGAAGCGATGGAAATGCAGCGTCGCGAAGAGGCGGAGCGCCTGGCGCAGATGCAGCAGCTAAGCCATCAGGATGACGATGCCGCTGTGGCTGCCGATCTGGCCGCCCAAACCGGCGAACGTAAGATTGGACGTAACGATCCTTGCCCTTGTGGTTCCGGTAAGAAATACAAACAGTGTCACGGTCGCCTGAGCTAATGCGATAAACTTACCGGCCTGATAAGACATAATGTGTTGCCATCAGGTCGGTGCTGGCATTATTGCCGAAGGGCGCTACGCTTATTCGGCCTGGCATTGAACACAGATAAAAAGGCGCAGGCGACTGCGCCTTTTTTATGGATGCAACAAGATGAAAAAACTGCAAATCGCGGTTGGGATTATCCGCAACCCGAACGACGAAATTTTTATTACCCGACGCGCCGCTGATGCGCATATGGCGAACAAGCTGGAATTTCCCGGCGGAAAAATTGAAGCCGACGAAACACCAGAGCAGGCGTTGATCCGGGAGCTACAGGAAGAGGTGGGGATTACGCCAACACAGGTGACATTATTCGACACTCTGGAATATCAATTCCCGGATAGACACATTACGCTGTGGTTTTGGCTGGTTGAACGCTGGGAGGGCGAACCGTGGGGGAAAGAAGGACAGCCGGGACGGTGGATCGCGCAGAACGCGTTGAATACGGAAGATTTTCCGCCGGCCAATGAACCGATTATTCGTAAATTACGCCAATTTGCGTCTTAGTGGGGGATCGCAACACGATCCCCATCGATCTTATTAGCGATTTAATGTCGACATAATTTCCGGCCAGTAGCGGGGGCCGGCCGCGGCGTCGTGAGGAAAAACCGCCTCAATTGCCGCCAGCTCCTGCGGGCTGAGGGTCAGTGATAACGCGCCGAGGTTTTCATCCACCCTGGCGCAGTGGCGGGTGCCGGGAATGGGAACGATGTGCCTGTTGCGGGCCAGCAGCCAGGCCAGCGCTAATTGTGCGGGGGTACACTCTTTTTCGCGTGCCATTTGTTTTATTGCTTCAGCCAGACGTAAATTGCGCGAGAAGTTCTCACCCATGAACCTGGGATTTGTGCGACGGAAGTCATTCGCAGCAAAATCTTCTGGCGTTTTAATCGTACCGGTCAGAAATCCGCGTCCCAGCGGGCTGTAAGCGACGAATCCTATACCCAACCGTTCACAGGTGGAAAGTGCTGAAATTTCCGCTTCGCGGGACCAAAGCGAATACTCACTTTGCAGCGCGGTAATAGGGTGAACGTGATGGGCGCGTTCCAGCGTTTGCGTTGATGCTTCGGATAGCCCGAGATAACGCACTTTTCCCTCGCGCACCAGGTCCGCCATTGCACCGACAGTCTCTTCTATGGGGACTGATGGATCAACGCGATGTTGGTAGTACAGATCGATATGATCGACCCCCAGGCGTTGCAGACTTTGCTCACAACTACGGCGAACGTACTCCGGTCTGCCATTGACGCCACGCGCCATAGGGTTAGCAGGGTCGAGAACGATACCAAATTTCGTCGCTAAAAATACCCGATCGCGACGATCGGCGATGGCTCTTCCGACTAACCTTTCATTGGTATAAGGGCCATACATATCTGCGGTATCGAGCAGTGTTACCCCCTGATCTAACGCATAATGTAGCGTCTTAATTGAGGTGCTGTCGTCATGAGCGCCGTAAAATGCGCTCATGCCCATACATCCCAGTCCGATGGCTGACACTCGCGGTCCGTTTGCGCCTAATGTACGATATTGCATACTGCCTCCATGAGGATATTTTGTGCATGGCAGGCAGTCTATACCTGGCGTATAAGATGAAAAATAGGGGGAATAAGCATGGTTTATGAAGGCTGGCTTAATAATGCGTCATGATGTGATGTCCATATTGCATGCTTTTTGCATGATTGCTGAAAACCATAGCTTCACGCGGGCAGCGGCGCAGTTACATATTTCCACGTCGGCGTTAAGTCAGAATATGCGTCAACTGGAGGATGAACTTGGCGTAAAATTGTTGAACCGAACCACCCGGCGTGTCGGTTTGACAGAAGCAGGACATGCCTTTCTTGCCAGTATCAGGCCCGCATTGAACCATATTGATGAGGCGATGGAACATGCTCGCCAGAGCCGCGATATACCCGGAGGGACATTACGCCTGACCGTACCGCGCACGGCGGCTACGCTTTTGTTACAACCTAATCTCGCCGGTTTCATGCGCGATTATCCCGATATTCGGCTGGATATCGACGTGAATGACGGTTTTGTGGATTTAATTAACGAACGCTTTGATGCCGGTATTCGCTTTGGCGATGCGGTACAACTTGATATGAATGTCGTTCCGCTCGGTGATGTTTTACGCCCGGCGATCGTAGCATCCCCTGCATACCTTGCGCGTTTTGGCACGCCGCTGCATCCTCAGGAACTCATCAATCACCGCTGCCTTTGCCATCGTTTTACGCGTGAGAGCGGGCTATATCGGTGGGAGTTTGTTCATGGAGCGCAACGGCTGGAAATTACGCCGGAAGCCGCGTTAATGGTGAATGATAAAGCGTTGCGTCTCTCCGCCGCGCGTGATGGGGCAGGGCTAACCTATGTTTTTGAACAGGATGTCCACGAAGACTTACAGGATGGGCGGTTGTGTTCCGTGCTTGAGGAGTGGCTGCCTGCGGCGGACCGGTTTTATTTGTATTATCCCGGCCGCGCGCATATGGCGCCAAAACTACGCGTATTTATTGATTATTTTTGTCATAAGGCGATATTGCCATCTCAACAGAGCCATCACTGTTAGCGCTCTTCGCTCCAGTCGTCGCTATCAGACTGATCGCCGCTGCTGGCGATTCGTTTCTCTTCGGCGGCCCATTCGCCCAAATCAATTAACTGGCAGCGTTTAGAACAAAATGGGCGGAAGGGGCTAATTTCCCCCCAGACGACCGGTTTACCGCAGGTCGGACAGTTTACGACGGTCACGTCAGACATTTTTACTCCTTAGCAACAGGCCAGTTCAAAATCAAGACGCTCCGGCACCAGACCATTTTCACTATCCAGCGGCATAAAGCGAATGGCAAAACGGCTCTTATGGCCGGAAATTTGCGGATAAAGTTGTGAATCGAGCGTCAGCATAAGACGCAGCAAATCGGCGTCGTCCCCGTTATCCTGATAAAAACCGTTCAGGCTGGTTTGCTTACGGAAAGGCGCTGAATTACGGATCAGATCAAGCACCAAAGTCAGCGCCTGGGTGAGGGGATTCAGGCTGGCAAGCCAGCTTTCAATCTGGGCGTCGCGCTGCGCCTGTTGTAGGTGCAACCAGATATGCAGAGTGGGTAAATCGAAACTGCAATAGCCGCCAGGAATACTTAGGCGTTGACGCACAAGGGCAATCAAGCGATCTTCGCGTAGCTGCTGGCCAATCCTCGGGGCGGAGATTAGCACGCTGCCCGCGGATTTTAACTGCTGGCGCAGGGCTTCAATACGGTCTTGATCGACGCCGGGAACCTCAACCCAGGCCTGTAATTTACGCTGCTGGCGCTCCAGTTCTTTCAGCAGTTCGGTACGGACTTCGCCCCGTTCGAACACATCCAGTAGATCGCTGATGTTACGGAAAAAATGCAGTGCGCCAGCATGGTCTGCAATTGGCAGGTTGATGGAGAGCTGTTGGATCAAAAACTCTATGCGCAGCCACGTACGCATCTTCTCATTGAGAGGGTGTTCAAATAGGACCTGGGTGTGCATTACGGTTTTTCCTGTGAGACAAACTGCGACGCGAGCTTAAGATAACTGGCGTGCAGGCGGGCCACATCTGATGCGATAGCATCCGGTGCGCCGTTATTATCAATAACATCGTCCGCCACGGCAAGGCGCGCTTCACGCGTCGCCTGCGCAGCGAGAATGTGTTCAACATGCTCGCGCGTAACATCATCACGCTGCATTGTGCGTATGAGCTGCGTTTCGGGCGTCACGTCAACCACCAGTACGCGGTTGGCTTTTTGATACAGCCTGTTTTCAACCAGCAGAGGCACAACCCATAACACATAGGGCGACGTAGCCTGTTGAAACTGTCGTTGGGTTTCCTGCTGAATTAAGGGATGAAGCAGAGCGTTAAGCCAGGCTTTTTCTTCCGGATGCGAAAAAATACGCTCACGCAGCGCCCGGCGACGTAACGTGCCGTTGGCGGCGATAAGTTCAGAACCAAAATGTTCCGCTATTGCGTTCAGGGCGGGCTGCCCTGGCTCAACCATCTGGCGCGCGATAATATCCGCGTCGATGACGGTTATTCCGAGGTCAGCGAAGGCATCAGCGACGGTACTTTTACCGCTGCCAATACCGCCGGTTAAGGCTACGGTATACCTCATATCTCCAGCTTCCGGAATTTTAGTTTGATAATCAAAAGGTTAAATTTTAAACATACAAAGACGATGCGCTCTGAGCATTAACCTACTATTCGCCAGGTAAATTTATGGGATTGTAACGTAAAAAAAGAGAATTTCGCAGTCTTGTACGGCCATGATTAGTGCGTATGATAGCGTCACTGGAGTTGTGAGTTTCGATTTTTCGCCATTAACCCCAGGAATCCGCACATGCGTATTGAAGAAGATCTGAAGTTAGGTTTCAAAGACGTTCTTATCCGTCCTAAACGTTCTACCCTCAAAAGCCGTTCCGATGTCGAACTGGAACGTCAATTCACCTTTAAACACTCAGGTCAGACCTGGTCTGGCGTACCGATTATCGCGGCCAATATGGATACCGTCGGGACGTTTGAAATGGCGCAAGCATTGGCCGGGTTTGATATTCTGACTGCTGTACATAAACATTATACCGTTGAAGAGTGGGCAGCTTTTATCAACACGGCTTCGGCTGATGTTCTGAAGCATGTGATGGTTTCCACCGGGACCTCTGATGCTGATTTCGAAAAAACCGTGCAGATTCTGGCGCTGAATCCTGCGCTGAACTTTGTCTGTATTGATGTGGCCAATGGCTATTCAGAACATTTTGTGCAGTTCGTCGCGAAAGCACGTGAAGCATGGCCGACAAAAACAATCTGCGCAGGCAATGTGGTAACGGGCGAGATGTGCGAAGAGCTTATCCTCTCCGGCGCCGATATCGTGAAAGTGGGAATTGGTCCCGGCTCCGTATGCACGACGCGTGTAAAAACTGGCGTTGGTTATCCGCAACTGTCGGCGGTTATCGAATGTGCTGACGCGGCGCATGGCCTGGGCGGCATGATCGTCAGCGATGGCGGCTGCACCATGCCAGGCGACGTAGCAAAAGCCTTCGGCGGCGGCGCGGATTTCGTTATGTTGGGCGGCATGCTGGCGGGTCACGAAGAGAGCGGCGGCAGCGTGGTAGAAGAGAACGGCGAGAAATTTATGCTGTTCTACGGCATGAGTTCGGAATCTGCGATGAACCGTCATGTCGGCGGCGTTGCGAAATACCGCGCGGCAGAAGGTAAAACGGTTAAATTGCCGCTGCGTGGGCCGGTGGGCAATACTGCCCGCGATATCCTGGGCGGTCTACGCTCAGCCTGCACTTATGTCGGCGCGTCTCGCCTGAAAGAGTTGACCAAACGCACCACCTTTATTCGGGTGCAGGAACAAGAAAACCGCATTTTCAATAGCCTCTAATATTCTGGCTGGCGTAAATGTGCGCCAGCCTTATCCCATCCCGCTCATCGCGTCTCCCAGATGAAAAATCGGCAAATACATCGCCACCACCAGCGTACCGATAATTAAACCGGTGATGATCAATAACGCCGGTTCCAACAGCGACGCCAGATTATCGGCCAGCGCCAGCGTAGTTTCACTGTGGTGACGGGCAAGGTTATGCAGCATGATATCGAGTGAACCGGACGCTTCGCCCGTTCTGACCAGTTGCAGGCATAGCGGACTAAATTCCTGGGTATTTTTTAGCGCCAACCAGACCGGATTGCCTGCGGCGATCTCCTGATGTACCTGCGTTAAACGCTGTGACCAGTAAGGGCAGCCGAGACTCTCGATAGCGCTTTCCAGTCCCTGAAGAAAAGGAATGCCTGCGCTTTGGGTCAATGCCAGTACGGTGAATATTTGCGCTAGTTTCTGGCCTCTTATCAGGCGACCCATAACGGGAAGCCGTAGCAGAAGACGCTGCCGCTGCGCTTGCCAGGACGGCTTTTGTTTTACCCTGCGGTGAGCGATAGCAATGAGCATCGTCAGGAACAAGATGAGCCAACCCCATGCCGCCCCCCATTGCGCTATCGCGATAATACCGCGCGTCAGAAGAGGGAGCGGGGTATTGAAGCTACGGTAAATGGCGGCAAATTCCGGCAGAACAAAGTGCAGCATGGCG
This sequence comes from Salmonella sp. SAL04213, assembly GCF_046550535.1. Lineage (NCBI taxonomy): Bacteria > Pseudomonadati > Pseudomonadota > Gammaproteobacteria > Enterobacterales > Enterobacteriaceae > Salmonella > Salmonella sp. SAL04213. The sequence continues at coordinate 386,657 of NZ_JBGDXS010000003.1, forward strand.
AAAACGACCAGGGCGGCCATTGTCAGAATAATGGCGGGATAGCGTAGCGCCTTTTTTACGCTAACCGTAATCTGCCGTTGCGCTTTTTGCTGACGGGCCAGTTCAAAGCAGCAGTCGGCCAGTTTGCCGGTCAGTTCTCCGGTGCGGATCATCGTCTGGTAGAGCGGCGGAAATACCTGCGGCCAGGAGACTAATGCGCTGGAAAAAGGGACGCCCTGTTCAAGCTCGTGAGCCAGCGTGCGCAACAGCGCTTGCCATTGTCGGTGTGGATGCTGTTTCGCAAGGAGTTCCAGCCCTTCAGAAAGCGTCAGCCCGGCATGAATGAGCGTGGCCAACTGATGAATAATTTCAGCGCTTTGCTCTTCTTTCCACAGTGCGGCGTTAACGCCCATGCGCTTGATGCGAAGCGGCATAATGCGCTGATGTTGCAGGGTGATGATCAGCGCCAGACGATTGTCCGCCCATACAACGTCTTGTTCCAGTTGACCTTTATCGTTAACGCCTTGCCAGCGCCAGAGCTGTTTAACGCTCATGGGGCATTCCCAGAACGCGCAGTATCTCTTCAAAGGACGTCATGCCTTGCTCAACGGCGCGACAGCCATTTTCAAAAAGCGTCCCTGTACCGGTCTGTTGGAGGTGGGCTTCCAGTGCTTGCGCCGATGCGCCGCTCGCAATTAACTGACGTAATGCCGGGGTAACGGTTAACACTTCGAATAACGCGGTTCGGCCATAAAAGCCGTGGTAGCAATGCTGACAGCCGCTTGCCTGCCAGCGCGGTAGCGCGCTGGGCCAAAGATTGGGCGATAGCACCACGGGATCGCTCAGACGCTGTTTGCAGTGCGGGCAAAGCCTCCTTACCAGGCGTTGCGCTACCACCAGCGTAAGCGCCGATGAGATCATCCAGCGTGCTACGCCCATTTGCTGCAAACGTATCAGGGTTTCGCTGGTGGAGTTTGTATGGAGCGTTGAAAGTACCAGATGGCCCGTTTGTGCCGCCTTAATGGCGATTTCTGCGGTGTCGCCGTCACGAATTTCACCTACCATGATGATGTCAGGGTCCTGGCGTAAAAGCGCGCGCAGCACATTTTGAAAGGTGAGCCCGACGCGGGGATGGACCTGCGTCTGGTTAATCCCATCCAGTGGAATTTCTATCGGATCCTCAACGCTACAGAGGTTGATACCCGGCGTATTCCGGGTTTGTAGCGCGCTGTATAGCGTGACCGTTTTTCCGCTACCGGTGGGGCCAGTCACCAGTACCAGCCCCTGAGGTTGCTGTAGGGCTTGTCTAAAAGCGGTAAGTTGTGCCCCGTACATGCCCAGCGTGTCCAGATCCAGCGTTTGTTCAACCTGATGCAACAACCGTAAGACGACTTTTTCGCCTTCTTTACAGGGAAGCGTGGCGATACGAAAAGAGATGCTGTCTCCCGACAGGTCAACGGTAAATTGCCCGTCCTGCGGCAGCCGATGTTCAGCGATGTCCAAATTTCCCAGGACTTTCAATCTGGCCGTCAGCGCAAGCCCCGTCTCTTTGGCGATGTCCTGCAGAATATGAAGAACGCCGTCGATGCGGAGTCTTATTCGGTAGCGGCTGGCGCCTGGTTCGAGATGGATATCAGAGGCGCGTTTCGCCATCGCCGAGCGTAATGTCTGATTGAGAAGCTGGGCCGCGGTTTCTCCACCTTTCGCGGCGTTTGCCGAGGGAGCCTGATCCGGCTTATGCCGATGATTTTCCATTTGCTGGCGAGTCCAGCACACAATATCAATCTGTTTTTGCGTGGCGAAATGCAGAGCGTCCAGTAACGCATGAGAGGGCGCGTCGACCACCGCAACAGTGATACTGTTGCTGGCGGTATTGATCAGTACAGCCTGATGACGTTGACACAAGGTGTTGAGCTGAGCGTCTTTCATCTTGTCTCCTTAGTTGGCGTCAAAACGGAAGACATCTTCACAAGCCTGTTGTAACGCGCTGTCGCTTTGAATATTGCAGTTACGCGTCCAGCCGGTAATGCCGTTAGCATTGTCCCAGGCGGGCGTCATGATGACGCTAAGCCCGCTCAGACTCTCCTGGCCGGTAAGCGTGATGACGCCTTTTTCCACGCTCATGCCCGAAACATAACGGGTGATGACGGGCGAGGGGATACCGTTGACGCCCGCATCGCATGTGCTTGTCCCACCATGTTCCAGAGCGCAGAGTTCGACGGCGGTACGGTAGGGGACAAACGTTTGCAACATATCCGTCAGCGCCGCTTTACGCAGATAGTTCTGGTAAGCCGGAATACCAATGGCGCTTAAAATGGCGATGATGCCAATAACGACCATCAATTCGATAAGCGTGAAACCGCGTTGTTTTTCCATTGTTCGCTCCTTGAGTTAGCTGGCGCTACTGTGGCAAACGCGGGAAGAGCGGGCGAGCGGCAAAAGGTAAAACGGGAAGGCGGATTCTGAAGATTTTTGCTGCGTTACATGACACGGCAACGTTATTGCGAGGCGCTACGAATATTTTACCGAATCACGACGCGGATCTACGGACAGGTGATTTATAGACCCGACGGCGCAGCGCCATCGGGTGGAGAGGATCAGCGAAAACGCATGGAGAGATCGAGCGCGCGTACGTGCTTGGTCAGCGCGCCAACGGAGATGAAATCCACCCCGGTTTCAGCAAATTCGCGTAAGGTTTCCGCGGTGACGTTGCCGGATACTTCCAGCCGCGCCTGGCCGTTGACGCGTTTCACCGCCTCGCGCATCTGGTCGGTGTTGAAATTATCCAGCATGATAATATCCGCGCCTGCTTTCAGCGCATCGTCCAGTTCATCCAGATTTTCGACCTCGACTTCTACCGGCACGTCCGGATGTAGCCAGAACGCTTTTTCCACCGCCTGACGAACTGAACCGGAGGCGATAATATGGTTTTCTTTAATCAGGAACGCGTCAGTGAGGCCCAGGCGATGATTGGCGCCGCCGCCGCATAAAACCGCATATTTGAGCGCGGTGCGCAGACCAGGCAGCGTTTTACGCGTGTCGAGCAACTGGGTTTGGGTGCCAGCCAGCAGTCCAACGTAGCGGCGTACTTCACTGGCGACGCCGGAAAGGGTCTGGACAAAGTTTAGCGCCGTGCGCTCGCCGGTCAGCAATACGCGAGCCGGGCCGTTCAGTTCAAACACTGTTTGGTTGGCGTGAATGGCGTCGCCGTCATCGACATGCCAGGTGAGGCGCACATCATCGCCCGCCAGTTGGATGAAGACCTCTTCAACCCAGCGCTTGCCGCAGAAAACGCCGTCTTCACGAGTGATCACCGTGGCATGGGCTTGCGTATCTGCCGGCAAAAGTTGCGCGGTGATATCGTTGCCAGCATCGACTTCTCCACCTAAATCTTCACGCAGCGCCTGAGCAACGGCGGCAGGGATATCGAGATTAATGCGTTCCAGTAGCGCGTCACGTCGGTCGTCTGGGTTATAACGGCGAGGCGGCATGATAAAACTCCAAATTGCTAACGAATCATAAGGTAGAAACATGCTACTCTGAAGCAGCTATAAGCACCACTCAAAAGGAGACTCCGCATGTTGCCAGATAAGGGTTGGTTGGTAGAGGCGCGACGCGTCCCTTCTCCGCATTATGATTGCCGTCCGGATGACGAAAAACCGTCCTTGCTGGTGGTGCATAATATTAGCCTGCCCCCCGGCGAGTTTGGCGGTCCGTGGATCGATGCATTATTCACCGGAACGATAGATCCAGACGCCCATCCTTTTTTTGCAGAAATCGCTCATCTTCGTGTTTCGGCCCATTGTCTGATTCGTCGCGACGGTGAAATCGTCCAGTATGTGCCTTTTGATAAGCGTGCGTGGCATGCGGGCGTGTCAAACTATCAGGGGCGGGAACGTTGTAATGATTTCTCCATTGGTATTGAGCTGGAGGGGACGGATACGCTGGCTTATACCGATGCGCAGTATCAGCAGCTAGCCGCCGTGACGCGCACGCTTATCGCTTGCTATCCGGCGATCGCCGACAATATGACCGGACACTGCAACATTGCGCCTGACCGCAAAACGGACCCTGGCCCTGCCTTTGACTGGCCGCGCTTTCGCGCTTTGGTAGCCCTCTCGTCGCACAAGGAGATGACATGACGCTGTTTACGACATTACTGGTGCTGATTGTCGAGCGCCTGTTTAAGCTGGGCGAGCACTGGCAGCTCGATCATCGGCTGGAGGCGCTATTCCGTCGGATTACGCATTTTTCGATGTTGCGCACGATGGGAATGACGGCGATCGCGATGGTGGTGACTTTTCTACTGCTCCAGGCGTTAAAAGGGCTGCTATTTAACGTGCCGACACTGGTGGTGTGGATTCTCCTGGGCGTGCTGTGTATCGGCGCGGGCAAAGTGCGAGTACATTATCACGCCTGGCTGAAAGCGGCGTCCCGTAACGATCCGCATCCTTGCGAGGCGATGGCCAGCGAGCTTACGCTGATTCACGGCGTGCCGCCGGATTGTAATGAGCGTGAATTTTTGCGTGAGCTGCAAAATGCGTTGTTATGGATAAATTTCCGTTTTTACCTCGCACCGCTATTTTGGTTTATCGTTGGCGGTCCATGGGGGCCGGTAACGCTGGTGGGCTATGCGTTTTTACGGGCCTGGCAGACCTGGCTGGCGCGCTATCAGACGCCGCACCAACGTTTGCAATCCGGCATTGACGCTATTCTTCATGTGCTGGACTGGATTCCGGTACGTCTGGCGGGCGTAGTGTATGCATTACTGGGGCATGGCGAGAAAGCGTTGCCGGCCTGGTTTGCCTCGCTGGCGGATCTGCATACTTCGCAGTATCAGGTGCTCACACGTCTGGCGCAGTTCTCACTGGCGCGCGAACCGCATACTGACAAAGTAGAAACCCCCAAAGCGGCGGTATCGATGGCGAAGAAGGCCTCGTTTGTGGTGGTGGTGATTATTGCGTTGCTCACCATTTATGGGGCATTAGTGTAGCGTTGTGCCGATGGCGCTAACGCTTATGCGGCCTACAATGGAAAAACCTGTAGGCCCGGTAAGCGTTAGCGCCACCGGGCAGTGCAACGGCTTAGATCGTATCGGCTGGCGGCACGCCAAAATCAGGCATCCCGTTTTCGTCCCAGCGCACCCGTTTCAGACGCGTATGGCGGTTGGGATCGTACAACGGATCGCCTTCAATTTCGGTGTAATTTCTCGCGTGGTACACCAGTACATCTTCACCTTCCGGCGTTTGCGTAAAGCTGTTGTGTCCCGGCCCATACTGGCGATTTTCATAGCTGGTGGTAAAGACCGGGCGCGGTGATTTATGCCAGTTGGCCGGATCGCGCGGATCGTCGTTTACGTTAATCCACAGTAACCCCATACAGTAGTTTTCATCGGTGGCGCTGGCCGAATAGCTGATAAACAGCTTGTCGCCATGCACCACGACGGCCGGACCTTCGTTAACCCAAAAACCCCGGCATTCCCAGTCGTACTCTGGCTTACTGAGTCTTACCGGCTCGCCTTTAATCGTCCACGGATTTTCCAGTTCAGCCAGATAAATATTTGAGTTACCGGCAATATCCGGCGCTTTTTGCGCCCACAGATACCACTGCTTTCCCTGATGATAAAAAGTGGTGGCATCGAGGGCGAAGGTATCAAACGGCGTTTTAATTTGGCCTTTCTCCGTCCACTTGCCGGTGAGTGGGTCGGCATCGGCGCACTCCAGGGCAAACATGCGGTGCTGGAACATTCCCTGCTTATCAAGCGCTTGAGTATGGGTAGCGGCAAAATAGATGTACCACTTGTCCGCCAGATGATGAAGTTCCGGTGCCCAGATGAGCTGGCTCATAGGGCCGCTTTCCGGTTTGCGCCAGACGACAACGGGGTCGGCGGCGCGCAACCCTTCCAGCGAATCAGCCCGGCGTATTTCCAGCCTGTCATATTCCGGTACGGAGGCAATAAAGTAGTAATCGCTGCCGTCGCGTAAAATAAACGGATCGGCACGTTGTTCAATAAACGGGTTTGGCCAGTTTGCCATCAGGCTTTCCTTACGCTTTCAGCGGCTTTGAGCTCCTGCAACTCACTCAATTCGCGGTAATTAGTGCGACGTTTTTCCAAATCGTCCTGGATTTTTTTCATCAGTTCACGGTCAACTTTCAGCAGACGTACCACGCCTGCGGTAATCAGATATCCAACGCCGGGGATAACGGTAAACAACAGCATAATACCGTTCATCGCCGAGGCGCTTTGCGCTTTGGCGCTGGCGTCATAACCGTACCAGGAGAGCAAAAAGCCGACCATCGCCCCGGCAATCGCCAGGCCCAGTTTCAGGAAGAACAGATTACCGGAGAAGCTAATACCGGTAATGCGTTTGCCGGTTTTCCATTCGCCGTAATCATCGACGTCCGCCATCAGCGACCAGTGCAACGGGGAAGGGATCTGATGCAGAATATTGAGCAGGAAGTAGAGCGCCACTATCATCACGGTAGCTTTCGGATCAAAGAAATAGAACGCGCAGGAGAAAATCGCCAGCGCGATATTGGTCCAGAAAAATACCTTCAATTTACACCAGCGATCGGTTAAGACTTTTGCCAGCATACTGCCGATCATCATACCGACCACGCCAAGACTAATAAAAAGCGTAGCGAAATGGGTGCTTTGTCCCATCACCCAGGTGACGTAATACATGGTCGCCGCCATACGGATAAACCCCGGGCAGACGTTACATAAGGTCAATAGCAGAATGCGTACCCATTGATCGTTTTTCCACACGTCTTTGAAATCATTCTTCATATCATCGTGCGTCGGAACGGCAGGGCGAACGCGTTCGCGGACGCTGGCAAAGCAGAACAGAAACATACCCATGCCGATAATCGCCAGCACGGTCATCGCCAACTGATAGCCTTTGGCTTTGTCGCCGCCGCCAAACCAGTCCACCATCGGCAATAGCGTTAACGATAGCAACAGCGTCGCGATGCCGACTAACACGAAGCGATAAGCCTGACAGGCCACGCGCTCTTTTGGATCATTGGTGATCACGCCGCCCAGTGAGCAATAGGGAATATTGATGGCGGTGTAGGTCACAGAAAGCAGAAAATAGGTGACGAAAGCATAGACAACTTTGCTGTTATAGCCCCAGTCCGGCGTCGTGAACATCAGCACGCTGAACAGCGCGTAGGGAAATGCAATCCACAGTAGCCAGGGGCGGAAACGACCATATTTACTTTGGGTACGATCGGCAAGCGCGCCCATCACCGGATCGGTAACGGCATCGATAACGCGTACTGAAAGGAGTAAAACACCGACTAACGCCGGGGCAAGACCAAAAATATCCGTATAAAAGTAATTAACAAACAGCATGATAGCGCCAAAAATAATGTTACATCCGGCGTCACCCATGCCATACCCGATTTTCTCTCTTACCGAAAGTCTGCCCTTATCCATTGAGACTTCTCCCCATCAGATGATGGCGGTAATTATTCGCCTGCGAGCTTTTTTTTGCGTAGCAGGATCACGCCGCTGATATGGATAAAATGGTTATACGTGGGAAACTGTGAGGCAGATAACACCCTCCCCGGACGGGGAGGGCGGAAAAGTAACGTCACGATCAGTGGGCTTTCACCGTTTTTGCCGTTTTTTCTTTACACAGATAGCCGACGCCCAGGATAAGCAGCCATACCGGAATCAGCCACACGGAGATCGCCATACCTGGCGTCATCAGCATAATGATCAATACCGCCGCCATAAACAGCAGGCAGAGAACGTTGCCGAACGGATAAAACAGGGCCGGGAAGCGGGTTTTCACGCCCTGCTGCTGTTTCGCGCGACGGAACATCATATGGGCAAGGCTAATCATCGCCCAGTTAATGACCAGCGCGGAGACCACCAGCGCCATCAGCAGTCCGAATGCGGACTCTGGGGCCAGGTAGTTGAGCAGCACGCACAACGCAGTCACGACGGCGGAAACCAAAATGGAGCTCACCGGCACGCCGCGTTTGTCGACGTTCAGCAGCGCTTTCGGCGCATTTCCCTGCTGGGCCAGACCGAACAGCATACGGCTGTTGCAGTAAACGCAGCTGTTATAAACCGATAGCGCGGCGGTGAGAACCACGATATTCAGCGCATTGGCGACAAACGTATCGCCCAGCTCATGGAAGATAAGGACAAACGGGCTGGTATCGGCGGTGACGCGAGTCCATGGCAGCAGCGAAAGCAGAACCGCCAGCGAGCCGATATAAAAAATCAGGATGCGATAGATAACCTGATTGGTAGCTTTGGGAATGCTCTGTTCCGGGTTATCGGCTTCAGCGGCGGTGATCCCTACCAGCTCCAGTCCGCCGAACGAAAACATAATAATGGCCATCATCATCACCAGCCCGGTCCAGCCATGCGGCAGAAAGCCGCCCTGTTCCCACAGGTTGCGCACGGTGGCCTGCGGACCAGCGGTATCGCTGAAGAGTAACCACGCGCCGAACAGAATCATAGCGATGACGGCGATCACTTTAATAATGGCGAACCAAAACTCCATCTCACCGAACACTTTAACGTTGGTCAGGTTGATGGCGTTGATAATCACAAAGAAGGCTGCCGCAGAAGCCCAGGTGGGGATCTCCGGATACCAGAACTGGATATATTTACCCACTGCGGTCAGTTCCGCCATGGCAACTAATACGTACAGCACCCAGTAGTTCCAGCCGGAAGCGAATCCGGCAAAGCCGCCCCAGTATTTATAGGCGAAGTGGCTAAAAGAGCCGGCGACCGGTTCTTCAACCACCATCTCTCCCAGCTGGCGCATAATCAGAAAGGCAATAAAGCCTGCAATCGCATAGCCCAGGATAATTCCTGGCCCCGCCGACTGAATAACGGAGGCGCTTCCCAGGAACAAGCCTGTCCCTATCGCGCCGCCCAATGCGATAAGCTGAATATGGCGGTTTTTCAGGCCGCGCTTGAGCTGCTCGCCGTGCTGCTGACTGTCCATTATAAAACCTCGTGTATCGGGCGCGGTTTATTCATAACGCGCTTATTTTGAACGATGCAGTAGTGCGTGTGTAAGTTTGCAATTCCGCTTTTTGTATTGATTTATTTACAGATTCGTTTTTTTAAATGTCACTTCAACTCTTTCGTCTTGATCAGAATAATGGTATGTGGCCGCGAATGCACCTGCTTTGTGCAGGGGTGATGACGAGTTGCGTAAAAAGAAAGCACTTGTAAATACCTCCTTTTATTTTCCCTTACAGATGTTAATTTGTTTTTATTCATTATTTATGCATAAAAATGCATTTAATCTACTGTTGAATCGGTTCAGATGAGATTTTTTATCGTTTCAAATACGTTAAATCTACCTCCTGGTGGGTAAATTTAACATTTGTGCACAGTTACAGTTTTGAAACATGATTTCTGTAAAATTGTTAAAATGTGCCTCCTTTACTGATTTCAATCAAAACCTGTATGGACAGAAGGTGAATACTTTGTTACTTTAGCGTCACAGACATGAAATTGGTAAGACCAATTGACTCCGGGCAAATGGCTTAAGACAGGAAATCATGGCCTACAGCAAAATCCGCCAACCAAAACTCTCCGATGTGATCGAGCAGCAGCTGGAGTTTTTAATCCTTGAGGGAACATTGCGTCCCGGAGAAAAACTCCCACCGGAACGTGAACTGGCAAAACAGTTCGACGTCTCCCGTCCCTCCTTGCGCGAGGCGATTCAACGTCTCGAAGCGAAGGGATTGTTGCTTCGTCGTCAGGGCGGCGGAACCTTCGTGCAGAGCAGCCTGTGGCAGAGCTTTAGCGACCCGCTGGTGGAACTGCTCTCCGATCACCCTGAATCCCAGTTTGACCTGCTCGAAACGCGCCATGCGCTGGAAGGCATTGCGGCTTATTACGCGGCGCTGCGCAGCACCGATGAAGATAAAGACCGTATTCGCGAGCTGCACCATGCTATTGAGCTGGCGCAAGAGTCCGGCGATCTGGATGCCGAGTCCGAAGCCGTGCTCCAGTATCAAATCGCCGTCACCGAAGCGGCGCACAACGTGGTATTGCTTCATCTGCTAAGGTGTATGGAGCCGATGCTGGCGCAAAACGTGCGGCAGAACTTCGAATTGCTGTATGCGCGTCGGGAGATGCTGCCGCTGGTGAGTACGCATCGCACCCGTATATTTGAAGCCATTATGGCCGGAAAACCAGAAGAAGCGCGTGAAGCGTCACACCGACATCTGGCGTTTATCGAAGAGATTATGCTGGACAGAAGCCGTGAGGAGAGCCGTCGTGAACGCGCTTTACGCCGCCTGGAACAGCGCAAGAATTAGTTTTTTCTGGCAGAACGTTAACCAGAAGATGTTGTGAATAAAGCGCAAAAATGTGCGCGGCAACTAAATGCCAGGCCCATAAGGCTATTTTATTTGCCATTTTGGTCCTGGGCAGTGCTCACAATCCTCACGTACTACGTGTACGTTCCGGTTGTTCCGCGCTGTCCGTGACCAAACTGGCTGCAACAATTACACCTTATGGGCCAGGCAATAAACGCAGAACCTGTCTTATTAAGCTTTCTGACGAAAGTTTAATGGGACAGGTTCCAGATAACTCAACGTATTAGATAGATAAGGAATACCCCCATGTCAGAACGTTTCCCAAATGACGTGGATCCGATCGAAACTCGCGACTGGCTACAGGCGATCGAATCGGTCATCCGTGAAGAAGGTGTTGAGCGCGCTCAGTATCTGATTGACCAACTGCTTTCTGAAGCTCGCAAAGGCGGCGTGAAAGTCGCGGCAGGCGCAGGGGCCAGTAATTACATCAACACTATTGCCGTTGAAGACGAACCGGAATACCCGGGCAATCTGGAGCTGGAACGTCGCATTCGTTCTGCTATCCGCTGGAACGCCATCATGACCGTGCTGCGCGCGTCTAAAAAAGACCTTGAGTTGGGCGGCCACATGGCGTCCTTCCAGTCTTCCGCCACGATCTATGATGTCTGTTTCAACCATTTCTTCCGTGCGCGCAACGAACAGGATGGCGGCGATCTGGTGTACTTCCAGGGCCACATCTCTCCGGGCATCTACGCTCGCGCGTTCCTGGAAGGTCGTCTGACCCAGGAACAGATGGATAACTTCCGTCAGGAAGTGCATGGCAATGGCCTCTCTTCCTATCCGCACCCGAAACTGATGCCGGAATTCTGGCAGTTCCCGACCGTCTCTATGGGTCTGGGCCCAATCGGTGCTATCTACCAGGCGAAATTCCTGAAATATCTGGAACACCGCGGCCTGAAAGATACCTCTAAACAGACCGTTTACGCCTTCCTCGGCGACGGCGAGATGGATGAGCCGGAATCCAAAGGCGCGATCACCATCGCCACCCGTGAAAAACTGGACAACCTGGTCTTTGTTATCAACTGTAACCTGCAGCGTCTTGACGGCCCGGTCACCGGTAACGGCAAGATTGTTAACGAACTGGAAGGCATCTTTGCAGGTGCTGGCTGGAACGTTATTAAAGTCATGTGGGGCGGTCGTTGGGATGAGCTGCTGCGTAAAGACACCAGCGGTAAACTGATCCAGCTGATGAACGAAACCGTTGACGGCGACTACCAGACCTTCAAATCCAAAGACGGCGCTTACGTACGTGAGCACTTCTTCGGTAAATACCCGGAAACCGCAGCGCTGGTGGCCGACTGGACTGACGAGCAGATTTGGGCGCTGAACCGTGGTGGTCACGATCCGAAGAAAGTTTACGCGGCACTGAAAAAAGCGCAGGAAACTAAAGGCAAAGCGACCGTAATCCTGGCCCATACCATTAAAGGTTATGGCATGGGCGACACCGCGGAAGGCAAAAACATCGCTCACCAGGTGAAGAAAATGAACATGGACGGCGTGCGTTACGTCCGCGATCGTTTCAACGTGCCGGTTGCCGATGCTGATCTCGAAAAACTGCCGTACATTACCTTCCCGGAAGGTTCTGAAGAACACAAATACCTGCATGAACGCCGTCAGGCGCTGCATGGCTACCTGCCAAGCCGTCAGCCGAACTTCACCGAGAAGTTAGAGCTGCCTCAACTTTCAGATTTCGGCGCGCTGCTGGAAGAGCAAAGCAAAGAGATTTCCACTACGATCGCTTTCGTGCGTGCCCTGAACGTGATGCTGAAGAACAAGTCGATCAAAGATCGCCTGGTACCGATCATCGCCGACGAAGCGCGTACTTTCGGTATGGAAGGTCTGTTCCGTCAGATTGGTATCTACAGCCCGAACGGCCAGCAGTACACCCCGCAGGACCGTGAGCAGGTTGCTTACTACAAAGAAGACGAGAAAGGCCAGATTCTGCAGGAAGGTATCAACGAGCTGGGCGCAGGCGCATCCTGGCTGGCTGCGGCGACCTCTTACAGCACCAACGATCTGCCGATGATCCCGTTCTACATCTACTACTCTATGTTCGGGTTCCAGCGTATCGGCGACCTGTGCTGGCAGGCTGGCGACCAGCAGGCTCGCGGCTTCCTGATCGGCGGGACTTCCGGTCGTACAACGCTGAACGGCGAAGGTCTGCAGCACGAAGATGGTCACAGCCACATTCAGTCGCTGACTATCCCGAACTGTATCTCTTACGACCCGGCTTACGCTTACGAAGTGGCTGTCATCATGCATGATGGTCTGGAGCGTATGTACGGTGAGAAACAAGAGAACGTTTACTACTACATCACCACCCTGAACGAAAACTACCACATGCCGGCCATGCCAGCAGGTGCCGAGGAAGGTATCCGTAAAGGTATCTACAAACTCGAAACCCTCGAAGGTAGCAAAGGTAAAGTTCAGCTGCTGGGCTCCGGTTCTATCCTGCGTCACGTGCGTGAAGCGGCACAGATTCTGGCGAACGACTACGGCGTAGGTTCTGACGTGTACAGCGTGACCTCCTTCACCGAACTGGCGCGTGATGGCCAGGATTGTGAACGCTGGAACATGCTGCACCCGCTGGAAACCCCGCGCGTACCGTACATCGCTCAGGTGATGAACGACGCTCCGGCAGTGGCATCTACTGACTATATGAAATTGTTCGCCGAGCAGGTTCGTACTTACGTACCGGCTGACGACTATCGCGTACTGGGTACGGATGGCTTCGGTCGTTCCGACAGCCGTGAGAACCTGCGTCACCACTTCGAAGTTGATGCTTCTTATGTGGTTGTCGCAGCGCTGGGCGAACTGGCTAAACGTGGCGAAATCGATAAGAAAGTGGTAGCGGATGCGATTACCAAATTCAACATCGATGCAGATAAAGTTAACCCGCGTCTGGCGTAAGAGGTAAAAGAATAATGGCTATCGAAATCAAAGTACCGGACATCGGGACAGATGAAGTTGAAATCACCGAGATTCTGGTCAAAGTGGGCGACAAAGTGGAAGCTGAACAGTCGCTGATCACCGTAGAAGGCGACAAAGCCTCTATGGAAGTCCCATCTCCGCAGGCTGGCGTCGTGAAAGAGATTAAAGTCTCTGTCGGCGACAAAACCGAGACCGGTGCACTTATCATGATTTTCGATTCCGCCGACGGTGCAGTCGACGCTGCACCTGCTAAGGCAGAAGAGAAGAAAGAAGCGGCTCCGGCAGCAGCACCTGCTGCGGCAGCGGCGAAAGACGTTCACGTTCCGGATATCGGCAGTGACGAAGTTGAAGTGACTGAAGTGATGGTGAAAGTGGGCGACACCGTAGAAGCTGAACAGTCGCTGATCACCGTAGAAGGCGACAAGGCCTCAATGGAAGTGCCGGCGCCGTTCGCGGGCACCGTGAAAGAGATCAAAGTGAACACCGGCGACAAAGTGTCTACCGGCTCTCTGATTATGGTCTTCGAAGTGGCGGGTGAAGCAGGCGCAGCAGCACCAGCGAAAGCGGAAGCCGCTCCGGCTGCGGCTGCTCCAGCAGCAGCGACGGGCGTGAAAGACGTTAACGTACCGGATATCGGCGGCGACGAAGTTGAAGTCACCGAAGTGATGGTCAAAGTCGGCGATAAAGTTGCCGCTGAACAGTCGCTGATCACCGTGGAAGGCGACAAAGCCTCCATGGAAGTGCCTGCGCCGTTCGCGGGCACCGTGAAAGAAATCAAAATCAGCACCGGCGATAAAGTGAAAACCGGTTCTCTGATTATGGTCTTCGAAGTAGAAGGCGCAGCGCCTGCGGCCGCTCCGGCTAAACAGGAAGCGGCGGCACCGGCTCCGGCGGCGAAAGCTGAGAAGCCTGCTGCCCCGGCTGCCAAAGCGGAAGGCAAGTCTGAGTTCGCTGAAAACGACGCTTACGTTCACGCTACCCCGCTGATTCGCCGCCTGGCGCGCGAGTTTGGCGTCAACCTGGCGAAAGTGAAAGGCACCGGTCGTAAAGGCCGTATTCTGCGCGAAGACGTTCAGGCTTACGTGAAGGATGCTATCAAACGCGCCGAGTCTGCACCGGCAGCATCTGCTGGCGGCGGTATCCCGGGCATGCTGCCCTGGCCGAAAGTGGACTTCAGCAAGTTTGGTGAAATCGAAGAAGTGGAACTGGGCCGTATCCAGAAAATCTCTGGCGCGAACCTGAGCCGTAACTGGGTGATGATCCCGCACGTTACGCACTTCGACAAAACCGATATCACCGATCTGGAAGCGTTCCGTAAACAGCAGAACGCCGAAGCTGAGAAGCGCAAACTGGATGTGAAATACACGCCAGTGGTCTTCATCATGAAAGCGGTTGCCGCTGCTCTGGAACAGATGCCGCGCTTCAACAGCTCTCTGTCCGAAGACGGTCAGCGTCTGACCCTGAAAAAATACATCAACATCGGCGTGGCGGTTGATACCCCGAATGGCCTGGTGGTTCCGGTCTTTAAAGACGTGAATAAGAAGAGCGTGACCGAGCTGTCTCGTGAACTGACCACCATCTCCAAAAAAGCGCGTGATGGTAAGCTAACCGCTGGCGAAATGCAGGGTGGTTGCTTCACTATCTCCAGCATCGGCGGTCTGGGAACTACCCACTTCGCGCCGATTGTTAACGCGCCGGAAGTGGCTATCCTCGGCGTTTCTAAGTCGGCGATGGAACCGGTGTGGAATGGGAAAGAGTTTGTGCCGCGTCTGATGATGCCTATCTCTCTTTCCTTCGACCACCGTGTGATCGATGGTGCTGATGGTGCGCGTTTCATTACCATTATCAACAATATGTTGTCTGACATTCGCCGTCTGGTGATGTAAGCGAAAAAGCCGGCCCGACGGCCGGCTTTTTTTTGATAATCTCATGTATTTTGTGAGGTTATTAGCGAAAGCGATAATTCGTGATCCGTTTGTTGTTTCAAAATTGTTAACAATTTTGTAAGATACGGGCGGATAGAACGACCCGGTGGATGATGGGCGATCAAGTACCCCGGACCGCCGGATACAAATAAAGAGGTCATGATGAGTACTGAAATCAAAACTCAGGTCGTGGTACTTGGGGCGGGCCCGGCAGGCTATTCTGCCGCTTTCCGTTGCGCTGATTTAGGTCTGGAAACCGTAATTGTAGAACGCTACAACACCCTTGGCGGTGTTTGTCTGAACGTCGGCTGTATCCCTTCTAAAGCGCTGCTGCACGTAGCAAAAGTTATCGAAGAAGCCAAAGCGCTGGCTGAACACGGTATCGTCTTCGGTGAGCCGAAAACTGATATCGACAAGATTCGTACCTGGAAAGAGAAAGTGATCACGCAGCTGACCGGCGGTCTGGCGGGTATGGCCAAAGGCCGTAAAGTGAAAGTGGTCAACGGTCTGGGTAAATTCACCGGGGCTAACACCCTGGAAGTTGAAGGCGAAAACGGCAAAACCGTGATCAACTTCGACAACGCGATTATCGCGGCAGGTTCTCGTCCGATCCAATTACCGTTTATTCCGCATGAAGACCCGCGCGTATGGGATTCTACCGACGCTCTGGAATTGAAAGAAGTACCGAAGCGTATGCTGGTCATGGGCGGCGGTATCATCGGTCTGGAAATGGGTACCGTATACCACGCGCTGGGTTCAGAGATTGACGTGGTTGAAATGTTCGACCAGGTTATCCCGGCGGCTGATAAAGACATCGTTAAAGTCTTCACCAAGCGCATCAGCAAGAAATTCAACCTGATGCTGGAAACCAAAGTGACTGCCGTTGAAGCGAAAGAAGACGGTATCTACGTTTCGATGGAAGGCAAAAAAGCCCCGGCTGAAGCGCAGCGTTATGATGCGGTTCTGGTGGCGATTGGTCGTGTGCCGAACGGTAAAAACCTCGACGCGGGCAAAGCTGGCGTGGAAGTTGACGACCGTGGCTTTATCCGCGTGGACAAACAGCTGCGCACCAACGTGCCGCACATCTTTGCTATCGGCGATATCGTCGGTCAGCCGATGCTGGCGCACAAAGGCGTTCACGAAGGTCACGTTGCCGCTGAAGTTATCGCCGGTAAGAAACACTACTTCGATCCGAAAGTTATCCCGTCTATCGCGTACACCGAGCCAGAAGTGGCATGGGTTGGCCTGACCGAGAAAGAAGCGAAAGAAAAAGGCATCAGCTATGAAACCGCCACCTTCCCGTGGGCAGCTTCTGGCCGTGCTATCGCTTCTGACTGCGCAGACGGTATGACCAAACTGATTTTCGACAAAGAATCTCACCGCGTGATCGGCGGGGCGATTGTCGGCACCAACGGCGGCGAGCTGCTGGGTGAAATCGGTCTGGCGATCGAAATGGGCTGTGATGCGGAAGACATCGCGCTGACCATTCATGCGCACCCGACGTTGCACGAGTCCGTCGGTCTGGCTGCTGAAGTGTTCGAAGGTAGTATTACCGACCTGCCGAACCCGAAAGCGAAGAAGAAATAATCTTCTGTAGGTGGCAATGCGCCACCCGATACAAAAAAGCGGCTTTACAGCCGCTTTTTTTATGCATGGCAAATCAGATGTGTCAAATGATGGCGAAGGATAACGAAACCGCAAAATTTATCGTTTCCGCAGCAGTACGTTTTTCAAAGCTTATGCCGTCGGTAGTGCCTTTGTCTGTCATTTTCGACCAACTAATTGTTTCATAAGAAATACCTCTCCTTACTTTGTCATCACCCTGAAATTAGTAACGCCATAAAATAATAGCGAGCTAATTATGAGGTTTGATATATGAAACTTTTTCTGACAACAGCAGCGCTAACCGCGACGTTGATCTCCGGCATGGCATTTGCCAGCGATCCCGTCATCCCCTGGGCGACTAACAGCGGCGGTACGGAAAGCACGCATATTGCGGCAATGGGCGAGGATTTGAATGCGCAGCATCAGCAGATCACCCACACGCATGAAGGCGTATGGGCGGCCAATTCCGGCAGCATTCAGGCTGATGAAGCCGCGCTGACCAGCAACAAGCCGCCGGTACAAGGTCACCCGGAATTAATGCCGCATCAGGGCTAATGATCACGGCCTGGCGATAACGCCAGGCGCTTACGGGTTATTCGGCGACCTGCCACTGCGCGTCTGGCGCAAAACGCGTGATAGCCTGAACTTTACTCTCCGTCTCCTTGCCTAAATCCGCCTGATAAATACGATCGTCCTGGTTGACCATAAAACTCATCACCCCGGTTTCGCCGTAATGCATCGGCCAAGCCAGAAGCGCCGCGCCGTGACCGTCGTTATCGCTGATAATACGGAAATGGTAGCCGTGGTAACCCTCGTCTGGCGCTGCGGGGCTAAAGTTTGGGCCTAAGGGACTGGGGACGTCGCCTGCTTTGGTTGGCCAGTACAGGCCATCTTTTTGGCCTTCGCTACTGATTATCCTGTGCGCCCAGCGATGGTTTTGTAAGTAATAGTCCTGCTGCGCATCAACGTAAGCATGCATGGCCTGTAAGGTAGAAAGTTCATTTCGCCCAATAGTACGGGTGAGGATCTCATTCCCGGCTGCCGCCATATCAAAGCGCCAGCCGCCAGTCTCTTTCACCATGGGCACCGGGAGCTGCCAGTCTTCTCGTCCGACATTCAGGTGCGCCGTATTGTCTTTCTGTACAATGCGATGGCCTTCGCGCCAGTCACGATTGAAGCGGGCCACGGCCTCGGGATCGGCACCTTCCGGCGGCAGAAATTGCCGCCAGTCATCGCCCAGTAGCGCGGTAAGCTGCGTTTCGTTTTTTCCGGCTACCGCCGCGGCGAAGGCGCTGGCGGCCGCTTCCGGGGAGGGGAACCGTTCCTGCGCGTAGCCCAGCAAGGGTAACGACAGTAACAGAGCGCTTAACATAACCTTTTTCATTATCTGCTCCGGTTAACGGCGATGAAATTCATGATGTTCAGAAAAATGTTCCCGCGCGGCGGCGCGTTGCTCGGTGTTTAAGTGACTGCCGCGACGGCTTTCCAGGCCGCGTAGCTGTTGCGATTGCCATGACGGCGATCGACTGTCGTTCCCGCTAAACACATTGGCGTGCATATTCTGGCGAAATGCCTGACGCTGCTGCGGCGTAGAGGATTCAATACGCTGGCGGGCGGTGTCTCTCTGCTGCTGTGAAACAGGGTGCTGCTGGGCTTTAGCCTTCAGCTCGGAACGATGCTGCTGCGTGGTGGATTTATTCAGTGTCTGCTGCGCCGCCTCGCGACGACTGCTGTTTTGTGTTCCGTCATAGCCACGGTAATTATTACGCTGGGCAATTTGATTTAACTGCTGCGATGCCGCTTTGCGCTGTCTATCGCGGGATGTCTCGCCTGACAGGTTAGCGGGTGATGTATGGCTGCGCTGTTGGAATTGCGTCATGGCCGCCTGGCGCTGACTGTCGCGAGACACTGGCGCTTGCTGCGTTGCGCTTAACCCGCCGCTAACATTGGTGGGATGGAACCGTTGCGCAACGGTATTATTCGGATAGGGGACGCCATTGCGCCAGGCGGGATTATGCTGCCAGCCCATCGTTTGGCCCGGCAGGTTTTGCCCGGATATCCGGTTGAAATTATTGACATTGATGTTGATATTATCGCCATTATGTTGATAACCGTTACCATCATGATGGTAATCATCATCATGATGGTCGTCGTCATGGTGGTGATGATCGTCGTCATCCCAGTCTATGCTGCTGAACAACGCATAGGTGGTAGCGACGCCCAGACTATAACCAAAACCTTTAACAAAACTGTCGGCAAACTGCTGCCCCGGAGGAGGCGGTAAATACACCGGCGGATAAGCGGTATTGGGCCAGGCGCCATACACCGTCGCGGGGTTATAGTTCGGCACGTACACCACCTGCGGATTCGCGGGTTCAATTTTGATGACGGTCGACGGTGTCGCTGGCGTAGTGGTGGATGTGGTGGTTGTCGTCGTGACGGCGGTAGAAGCGCTGGACTTCGGCACGCTGGTAACGGTTTGCTGCGGCGTTGATTTTAGCGAACCGGTTTGTTGAGCGAGCAGACGCAACCTTTGCACCGCATCCATCACATCCTGTGGCTGGGCTAAGAACGCATCGCCCAGGTTTTGCACCCATTGCGGATTCTCGCCCATAAGCGCCATCAACTGGGGAAAGGCGACCAGCGATTTGACGCTGGGGTCCCACGGTTGGCTGGCCACCGCCTGAATAGCGGCATCGCCCTGCAGCGTGGGGTTATCTCGCGACCACTGGACGGCCTGAACCACGTTCGCCGGGTAGGTGGAGGCCATGAGCACCTGCGACAGCAGGGCATCGGGATAAAGCGCGACAGGCGCGACCCATTGATCGATTTGCGCAGTGGTAAAGGTCGTTTTCGCGACAGGCGCGGGCACAGCGGTCTGCGTTTGCTCAGGGGCGGGAGCTGCCGCCTGCGCGGGCGCTTCGGGAGCGCGGCTTTTAACATACAGTACGCCCGAAGCGGCAAATAACCCGGCACTGCACACAAGGGCAATGAGATGGGGTTTAAAGGGCAACGTCATTTTATCTCTCCCGATTCCAGAGAATCGCTATGGTCATTATGCCTGCCGCCGACGGGGTGCAGTTTCGCGTGAGTATAAAGGGACGATAGTTTAATTTTTAGCTAATGTTGGGATCGATAACGTTACGTGACGATCAAAGCACGAAATGAGGTAAGCATTTATGGCTGCAGCTCCCGCCTCAGTAGAGCATTAGACCATCCTTAACGATTCAGCCACTTTTTTATGTTGCTTTTTTGTAAACAGATTAACACTTAAAGAAAATCCTGTTATTGTGCCTTATGCGGTACCGGGCATTTACCCTACTAACTACTGTCTCACAGGAGCGTGAAGAGAATCGCCCATCAACAAAAGCGCCGCATTATGACAATGAGAGCGAGGAGATATCGTCGTGCTAGAAGAATACCGTAAGCACGTAGCTGAGCGTGCTGCCCAGGGGATTGTGCCAAAACCTTTAGACGCAACCCAAATGGCTGCGCTTGTCGAGCTGCTGAAGACCCCGCCTGTGGGCGAAGAAGAATTCCTGTTAGACCTGTTGATCAACCGCGTTCCTCCTGGCGTAGATGAAGCCGCTTATGTTAAAGCCGGTTTTCTCGCTGCTGTCGCGAAAGGCGACACCACCTCCCCGCTGGTCTCCCCAGAAAAAGCCATTGAACTGCTGGGCACCATGCAGGGGGGTTACAACATTCATCCGCTGATTGATGCGCTGGACGATGCGAAACTGGCGCCGATTGCGGCCAAAGCGCTGTCCCACACCCTGCTGATGTTCGATAACTTCTACGACGTAGAAGAGAAAGCCAAAGCGGGCAATGAATATGCCAAACAGGTGATGCAATCCTGGGCCGACGCCGAATGGTTCCTGAGCCGTCCGCCGCTGGCGGAAAAAATCACCGTCACCGTTTTCAAAGTGACCGGCGAAACGAATACCGACGATCTCTCTCCGGCGCCGGATGCGTGGTCGAGACCGGATATCCCGTTACATGCGCAGGCGATGCTGAAAAACGCCCGTGAAGGCATTGAGCCGGATCAGCCAGGCGTTGTCGGCCCGATCAAACAAATCGAAGCATTGCAGAAAAAAGGCTACCCGCTGGCTTACGTGGGTGACGTGGTGGGCACCGGTTCTTCCCGTAAATCCGCGACCAACTCCGTGCTGTGGTTCATGGGCGATGACATCCCGAACGTGCCGAATAAGCGCGGCGGCGGCCTGTGCCTCGGCGGCAAAATTGCGCCTATCTTCTTTAACACTATGGAAGATGCGGGCGCGCTGCCGATTGAAGTTGACGTTTCTAACCTGAATATGGGCGATGTGATTGACGTCTACCCGTACAAAGGCGAAGTGCGTAACCACGAAACCGGCGAGCTACTGGCAACCTTCGAACTGAAAACCGACGTGCTGATCGACGAAGTGCGTGCCGGTGGTCGTATTCCGCTGATTATCGGCCGTGGCCTGACCACCAAAGCGCGTGAAGCGCTGGGACTGCCGCACTCTGATGTTTTCCGTCAGGCAAAAGACGTGGCGGAAAGCAGCCGTGGCTTCTCTCTGGCGCAGAAAATGGTCGGTCGCGCCTGCGGCGTGAAAGGTATCCGTCCGGGCGCGTACTGCGAACCGAAAATGACCTCCGTCGGTTCTCAGGATACTACTGGCCCGATGACCCGCGATGAGCTGAAAGACCTGGCCTGTCTGGGATTCTCCGCCGATCTGGTCATGCAGTCGTTCTGTCACACCGCAGCCTATCCGAAGCCGGTTGACGTCACCACGCACCACACGCTGCCAGACTTCATTATGAACCGCGGCGGTGTCTCCCTGCGTCCGGGCGACGGCGTGATCCACTCCTGGCTGAACCGTATGCTGCTGCCGGATACCGTCGGTACCGGCGGCGACTCCCATACCCGTTTCCCGATTGGTATCTCTTTCCCGGCGGGCTCTGGTCTGGTTGCGTTTGCCGCCGCGACTGGCGTGATGCCGCTGGATATGCCGGAATCCGTGCTGGTGCGCTTCAAAGGCAAAATGCAGCCGGGCATCACCCTGCGCGATTTGGTCCATGCCATCCCGCTGTACGCCATCAAACAGGGCCTGCTGACCGTTGAGAAGAAAGGCAAGAAAAACATCTTCTCTGGCCGCATCCTGGAAATCGAAGGTCTGCCGGATCTGAAAGTGGAGCAGGCGTTTGAGTTGACCGATGCTTCTGCCGAGCGTTCCGCTGCGGGTTGTACCATCAAGTTGAACAAAGAGCCGATCATTGAATACCTGACCTCCAACATCGTCCTGCTGAAGTGGATGATTGCGGAAGGCTACGGCGACCGTCGTACGCTGGAACGTCGTATCCAGGGCATGGAAAAATGGCTGGCGGACCCGCAGCTGCTGGAAGCCGATGCTGACGCGGAATACGCAGCGGTGATCGACATCGATCTGGCGGATATCAAAGAGCCAATCCTGTGCGCGCCGAACGATCCGGACGACGCGCGTCTGCTGTCTGACGTGCAGGGCGAGAAGATCGACGAAGTGTTCATCGGTTCCTGCATGACCAACATCGGCCACTTCCGCGCGGCTGGTAAGCTGCTGGATAACCACAAAGGCCAGTTGCCAACCCGCCTGTGGGTGGCGCCGCCAACCCGTATGGACGCCGCGCAGCTCACCGAAGAAGGCTACTACAGCGTGTTTGGTAAGAGCGGTGCGCGTATTGAGATCCCAGGCTGTTCCCTGTGTATGGGTAACCAGGCGCGTGTAGCCGACGGTGCGACGGTGGTCTCTACCTCTACCCGTAACTTCCCGAACCGTTTAGGTACCGGTGCGAACGTCTTCCTGGCCTCTGCGGAGCTGGCGGCGGTTGCAGCGCTTATCGGCAAACTGCCGACGCCGGAAGAGTACCAGACCTACGTGGCGCAGGTGGATAAGACGGCGGTGGATACCTACCGTTATCTGAACTTCGACCAGCTTTCTCAGTACACCGAGAAAGCAGATGGGGTGATTTTCCAGACTGCGGTGTAAAAGTGACTGGCCCGGATTTCCGGGCCAGTTTTTACAGCGAAGAATCGTAATAAAAATGGATATCCAGGTTTTCATCGGGCTTGAAGTTTTTTTGTTTAAACTCCAGGGTTAACGGATCAATTTGTTTTAGCGGGTAATTAAAGCAGGGGACAACCACTTCAGTCTCATCCTTCTTATGAATGCGCAAGGTAAAGTCGCCAATGATACCCTCTTTCCAGTTAGCGCCAGTTTTCAGAATATAGCCCAGATAGCCCCAGCCGATATTCGCGCTACCGTCTTCGTTTTTATATTTTATTCCTGCATCCAGCTGTTTTAACGCCTTGCGAGTGGCGGCGGTCAGGCATTGATCGCCGAATTCATCACCAAGAAGACTGTCAAGGCTGTCAGGCACGCCGGTGGATTTACTGGGCGTGTATGAGTGGTGAATAACGATCTCCTTGCCCGCCGGAAAACGTTGTTGCCAGATAAAATATTGTTGAACGGCAATATTCAGATAGCCGTCATCAAACCACTCTGACGGTAATTGCTGTTTTCCCTCTTTATATCCTTCTTCAATAGAGGCTTTGCCCTCGCGATTGAGGACATGGCGTAGCTGTGGGATCGTCCAGCCGGTTTGCAGTAGTTTCGCCGTAATGTCTTCTTCACCTTTACCGCCTAAGTCATGGATGACTCGCCAGCGGGACTCGCTTTTAACCGGTTTACCGTCCACGCTGATCTTAAAGTTGGCAATACCTTCTGTACTATCTCCCATATATCGTTGGGAAATAGCCGGCATCGGAAAGGCTACCGGAACGGTAATATCCTGCGCCGAATGATTAATAAATACATAATCGACATTGATACGATCGCTGGCAATCAACAATCGCTCTTTCGCCATGCTGATCTCATTTTGTTGCAGAAATTCAATGGAACCATTGGTTTCCCCGACCGCCGAGTCGTTTGCATAAGCATGGTAACTGGTAATAAAACACAGGAGTACGCTCAGCCATTTAAAATATGTCATACCGGTGCATTCCATGTCCGAAACATAATCATTATCATAATCCGGCGAGTGCCGTTTTTCGAGGGAAGAAAAATGCGGTATTATTTATTTTTATTATTAATAATTTGCCAAAATACATTTGCCGAAGAAATAAAATCATTGCCACAAGGTGATACCTGGCGCAAATATATTGCCCTGTCGCTGCGCGATGAAGAAGGGCTTGAGGATGGGCTGTTTAACCTGCGGCGGATTGAAGCAAACAGTAGCATTGCTTACGTTTGTGGCTTAATAAAAGACAAAAACGATAATTTTCTGACAGATGGGCAAAATCAATATCATCTTTATGACCGCGTGATGGCGATAGGTTATCGCTGGAGTTGGGGCAGCGTTGTGCGCTTTGATAAAACCATTGCTTCGCCGCAGGATGTTCACTGCCATTATGGTAAAAACGTACCGTTAACGTCTGCGCTCTTACGTGAGCAGGTCGCCGCGCAAGGGCGCAAAAATATTTGCCAGCCGGTAAAAGCCAACGACCCGCTGCGAAGCGATATTCTGAACGGCCTGCGCGCCAGTTATATTGGCGACAGCAATAGCTTAACCCTTAACGGCCCGCTGCCGACGGTAAAATTTATCGTCGAAGACCTTTGCGCCACGGAAGATTATGCTTACTTTTTGGGTAAGGCGACGGGAGATAAAACGAGTTTTTTTATCCATGATGACGCCAATAATCGGCTTCGCGTCGTGTTGAAAAAATCCCCGGATGGCGTGTGGCGCCCGCAGCCGGAAAACAACCTGCTGACACAACAATCTAAAGTGAGCGGCGGGTACTATAGCGATGGCACGCTGCGAGAAACCGATTTAGCGCAACTGGCGCAGGCGTGCAGGGTGGAGGGAGACACCGTTAACCTCACCGGCACGCTTCGCCAGCAGGGTGACGGCGAGTCCGCTTACTGGACCCTGACCCCGGATAACCCCCTTGCCTGCGTGCGCGATGCCAATAAGCAGCAGCCTGGCTGGAACCAGACGATGCAACTGGTGCTAACCCCACAAGAGCGGGAATCGCTCAACAATTTGGTCGGTAAAAAAGTCAGCGTCGGGGGCGATATTTTTCTGGCGCTGAGCGCCTCGCATCATACGCCGCTGTTACTGGATAATATTTTTCGCTTAACGGAAATAAAGTGAATGAGAAAGTTATGGGTTATAGGAATGCTATTGATGCTATGCGGCAACGCTGATGCGGCGGCTAAATTACAGTATTTACACGTTACTAACGGTGGGATGATGGCATTTTACGATGACGGTAACGCAAAAATGTGCGCGCGCTGCGAACCGATGGTGCAGAATCTCAAAGCAATGAATAACAAGGCGCCTTATGCCCGTTGGAAACAAATGGGGGATGTCATAAAACTGAAGTCGCCAAATAGCGAGAGTGATTATGAATTTTACCAGCAGGGTGAAATTCTTTCTACCTGGTGGATTTTTAATTATAAGACGCTTCATGCGCTCGTGGATTTGAGTGAGTAAAGCGTTTTATGCCATCATTCGTACATAGACGATAAAGAATAAAACGTCACTGCCAAATTTTCCGCAGGCCGGAAATTTTTCTGCTTAAATTCCAGCGTAGTGGCGTTAACCCGCGTCAGCGGCGGCTGAAAGCAGGTGGTTATCGCATCGCCGTGAAGGCGCAGCGTAAACTCGCCGATGTCTCCCTCTTTCCACGCGGGATCACCGGTTAGCACCACATCCATCCGGTTTTGCCCCAAAGCGCCTGCCGGGCCTTGCGTCGCCATTAACTGATCCAGCGCCTGCTGTATTTGCTGGCGGTTTTCCGCCGTCGGGCAGGTGTTGTCATTGCCCAGCTCATCCGTTGACATTAGCGCGCTGAGTGACACGCTCGGGGTATAAACCTGGTGGATCGTCACCGCTTTCCCCGCCGGAAAGGTCTGCTGCCAGATGAAGTTGCGCTGGATAGTAAACTGCGGCTGATTATCCTTAAACCATTCCGGCGGCAGCGCCGGGAGATCCGCCGGAGGCGAAAATTCACCGTCGCTTAGCGCGGCGATCAGTTGCTCCACCGTCCAGCCAGCCTGCTGAAGTTTATCGGTGATCTCTTCCAGCGGAGCATTCAGTACTACGGTCCAGCGTGGTTGCGGGGTCACGATCTGACCATCGACGCGGATTTTAATGTTGCGGATGCCGGGGATGTAATCTTCGCCAACTTCGTTAACGTCGCTAAATGACAGCGGCGGCATGGGGAAAACGACAGGAACGGTAATATCCTGCGTGGTCGGATTCACAAACAAATAATCGGCATTAATCCGCTCGCGTTCAATTAACAGACGCTCTTTCGCTAGTTGAATATCGCTCTGTGCCAGTAAATGCAATGAACTATTCGCCACGGCCTCATTGGCTTGCGCCGGATAAGGCAATACTGCCAGCAATAACGGGAAACCGAACGCGATCTTTTTCATGAGCAAATGATTACTGATAATAACGCAAAGCGCTATTATGGCACCCTCAATGCAATTTTTCGACGGTCACGTTCATGCGTTATTTTTTATTGGTGTTGATGATGATTTGTTGCAATTTATATGCATCAGATATGTTCCCGCTGAAGCCTGATGAAAATCCACGCGGCGCTATTGCATTAACGCTACGCGAGGAGGTTGGGCTATTAAACGCCCGCTTCGATATCAAGCGGATTGAAATCAACGAGACGCGCGAACTGGCCTATTTTTGCGGCCTGCTAAAAGATACTGACGGTCAGTATATTAAAGATGAAGATGATAAATATTATCTCTTCGATCGTATTCTGCTGGACAGCGGTACCGAAGGGTGGGTGAGTACGGTTTACCTGGATGAAGAGTTTAGCGCGCCGGAGCAAGCAAAGTGCCACTTTGCCGGGAATGTTGACCTGAAGTCACAGGAATTACGCGCGCTGGTGAAACAGTACGGGCGCATCGCAGCTTGCCTGCCGGTAGAAAAAGGCGATCCGTTGCGCACGCAACTGCTTGACGCGGTACGTGAAAACTACGTTGGCGATCTTAATCGTAAAACAACGCTGAATAATACGCCTGTGCCATCCTTCGTGGTGACGCAGCTATGCGCGGCGCAAAAATATGCCTATTTTTGTGGCGAACCTGCCAATGCCGATGCTGACTGGTATAGTCAGGATAGTAAAAAGCTGGATGTGGTATTGCAGAAAGACGCTAATAATACATGGTGGTTGCCCGTTCCTCAATTTCAGGGCATTAGTCGCCAAAGCTCACTGGCCTGGTGTAACCACAGCACCGACATTTTGCCAGTCAAAACGGTTGAAGAAATGGCGAAAAAACGGCAACAGCGCTGCGTGCGGGAAGGCGATACCGTGTCATTGCGCGGAATACTGGCAGAGCAAAAAAGCGGCGCGCAGCGTTATTGGGTGGTTAAACTCGAAGAACCGTTAACCTGCGTCCAGGATGCCGACATGCAGACAGCCGACTGGAATGGGCAAGTGCAACTCTTGTTGAGCGATGAGATCATAGAAAGAGTTAAAGTACAGTACGGCGACGATTTGTTAAACCAAGAAATTGTTGTCACAGGTGATGTTTTACTGGCATTAAGTTCAGATCACCACACGCCACTGGTACTGGAGAATATTGTGAAACTCATGCCCGTGATGGAGGGGCCGGGCTGGTGATGTGAGACTCCCCATTTTTAATGACTGCGCTCTTCCGGCGCATAATAAAAGGTCATCGACAGATCGTTTTCCGGCTTCTGCGGAGCTGGCGGCGGTGGATACCTACCGTTACCTGAGCTTCGACCAGCTCTCTCAGTACACTGAGAAAGCGGACGGCGTGATTTTCCAGACGGCGGTGTAACAGAGACGGGCCCGGATTTCCGGGCCCGAATGGCGCTTCTTATTTATTATTACGCTTCACTTCCCGTAGCCCCGGCAAATACGTAATTACCCCGCCCATTATTGCCCCGGCTACAATCGCTGGAATAAGCATAATCAATACTTCACCATATATTAATGGTAGTATGCTTATGTCAAAACCATATCGCGCAAAATTAAACAGCGTCGTGATCAGACCACCTGCAATGGCGCAAAGGATCATCCTGTTAATTATTTTTTGATATAATTTCAGGGGTATCAGCGCGCAGGCGACACCGGTTAACCATGCGGGGAGGAGACTGTATATCCAGCCGGTAATAATCACTAATTCTGGTATTGTTCTGCAGAAATAGAACAAAAATGAGTCTGGTCCGCCAATAATGGCGGGTAAAAAGTTTATGATACCTATCGCGATGGCTGCGCCTATTAACGGCCCAAACAGAATAAACCAACCGCTATGATAAATTATTCGTCGAAATACAGACATAATGTATCCTTCCTGAATTTTCCTTCAACCGTCTGACAAAAAATACAACTCACTACGGCTTCTCTGCTGATATCGCCCATTGCTGGAGCTCAGTTGAAAAGCGCTTATCAAGTAGCCAACAATTTCATGACAACGACCCGGATGATAAGGAAGCGTCTGAAAGACTAGCAGGCGTCGGCGTGGGCAGGGTATTGATGATTTCTGAAAAAACGCCAGAGGGACACCGGGCTGGTAATGCTATAACTGGATGAGGGGCAGCCATTTTTAATGACTGCGCTCTTCCGGCACATAATAAAAGTTCATCTAAACGGCGTGCTGCCTGATGTGAAATTTGTCGTCGAGTTTTCGCTTAACGGAGAGTAAGTGAATGTAAACGTGATCGATGATGGACATTTCCTTGCGGCAATGCCTATATCCCCAACACTTCCGGCACCAGCTCTTCCAGTTGCCTGACCAGCTCAGGGTCCATGTAGCGGTAGTCGTCGGGGATGTCGAGTACGTGCAGGGGCTTATTTTCAATAATACGACGATATTCAGCCATCAACCGGTCTTTATGTTTCTGCTCCATAACGCAGATAACGTCAGCCCACTGAAGTAACCCGCACGACACGCTTTTTTTGGCATTACGGCTGGTGCCGGCGGAACGGACGCTAAGGCCGGGATAGCGGCGGAACACCTGCTCCGCCGTGGGGCTGCGCCATTGATTACGGCTGCATATGAAAAGCACATTCATTAAATAAATACTCTCCCAGATCGCGCTTCGCTAACGGCGAGTTTGTCAGTCGTGGAGACTCAATACCCCACGGTGCGGCACGTAGCACTTTGTCGGAGCGCGTGTAGATATATTGAAGCGCTAGAGTGACTTTCTGTATGAATAATAAACCGTTTTGGCATTTTTATTTTATCTTTTGTGCGCCCCGCTGTTTTTCTTTCACCGTGCTGCGATAATTACCTCAAGGCGCAATGCGGTATTGGCGCATTGCCAGGGCAGAGGAAAACAATTATGGATTACGAATTTCTGCGCGACGTTACCGGAGGGGTAAAAGTACGAATGTCGATGGGCCACGAGGTGGTCGGTCACTGGTTTAATGAAGAGGTTAAAGACAATCTCTCGCTACTGGATGAAGTAGAACAAGCCGCGCGTACGGTCAAAGGCAGCGAACGCTCCTGGCAACGAGCAGGGCATGAATACACGATCTGGATGGACGGCGAAGAGGTGATGATTCGCGCCAATCAGCTGGATTTTTCCGGCGATGAGATGGAAGAGGGGATGAGTTATTACGATGAAGAGAGTTTATCCCTGTGCGGCATGGAGGATTTTCTACGGGTCGTCGCCGCGTATCGGGAATTCGTCAGTAAAGCCTGACCCTCTCTTCGTTATTGTCCCGCAACGCCAGTCGACGGACAGTTGGGGGCGGTAGTGGAAACGAAATCACCACACATTCCAGCCGGGAGTATCCCGGCTTTTTTATAGCAGAATGATTTTTTGATTTTTATTAATCATTTTAAAACTGTGATCTGACGCGTTTGTGATCTTAATTTGATTGAATATAATCGTTATGATTTTATTCAATCACAACAAGCAACAGGCGGTAAGACCATGAACATCAAAAAAGCAATAGAGCGCGTACCCGGCGGCATGATGGTCGTACCGCTCGTTATTGGCGCAGTCATTAACACCTTCGCCCCGCAGGCGCTTGAGATCGGCGGTTTTACCACTGCCTTATTTAAAAACGGCGCGGCGCCGCTGATTGGCGCTTTTCTGCTGTGTATGGGAGCCGGTATCAGTGTGAAAGCTGCGCCCCAGGCGTTATTGCAGGGCGGGACGATTACGCTCACCAAGTTGCTTGTCGCCATCGGCATTGGCCTGGGCGTGGAGCATCTTTTCGGCGCGGAGGGTATTTTTGGCCTGAGCGGCGTGGCGATTATCGCGGCGATGAGCAATTCAAATGGCGGACTTTATGCTGCGCTGGTAGGCGAATTCGGCAATGAGCGCGACGTCGGCGCTATCTCTATTTTGTCTCTTAATGATGGCCCTTTCTTTACGATGATTGCGCTGGGCGCGGCAGGGATGGCGAACATTCCCATTATGGCGCTGGTGGCGGTGCTGGTTCCGCTGGTTGTCGGCATGATCCTCGGCAATCTTGATCCTCATATGCGCGATTTTTTGACCAAAGGCGGCCCGCTGCTCATTCCTTTCTTTGCTTTTGCGCTGGGGGCGGGCATCAACCTGGAAATGTTACTGCAAGGCGGACTTGCCGGAATTCTGCTCGGCGTGCTGACAACGTTCGTTGGAGGTTTCTTTAATATTCGCGCAGATCGTCTGGTTGGCGGAACTGGCATTGCCGGGGCGGCGGCCTCCAGCACCGCGGGTAATGCCGTTGCGACGCCGCTGGCTATTGCGCAGGCCGACCCTTCGCTCGCCGAGGTGGCCGCTGCTGCCGCTCCGCTGATTGCCGCCTCGGTGATCACCACGGCAATCCTGACGCCAGTGTTGACCTCCTGGGTTGCGAAAAAACAGGCGCGTCAGGCTTCTTTGGAGAAAAACGCATGAAAATGATGGTTATCGCCGATGATTTTACCGGATCGAATGATACCGGCGTCCAGTTGGCGAAGAAGGGGGCGAGAACGGAAGTCATGTTGAGCGCGTCGCAAAAACCGTCCCGCCGCGCCGATGTGTTAGTCATTAACACCGAAAGCCGGGCGATGCCCGCAGATCAGGCGGCATCTGCCGTTTATGCCGCGCTTTCCCCGTGGTGTGAGACATCGCCAGCGCCGCTGGTGTACAAAAAAATCGACTCTACATTTCGCGGCAATATCGGCGCCGAAGTGACGGCGGCCATGCGCGCCAGTCAGCGAAAACTGGCCGTTATCGCCGCGGCGATCCCTGCGGCCGGACGCACGACGCTTGAAGGAAAATGTCTGGTTAATGGCGTCCCGCTACTGGAAACAGAATTTGCCAGCGATCCGAAAACGCCCATTGTCTCTTCCCGCATTGCCGAGATAGTGGCGTTGCAAAGTGAGATCCCTGTGTATGAAGTCTTTTTGCAGGATGTCCGACGCGGTGGGTTAAGCGCCTTACTTACGGCTTATGCGGCTGAGGGCGAAGGGATTATCGTCGTGGATGCGGTGGAAGAGCGGGACCTGACGTTGATTGCGCAAGCGGCGTGCGAACAACCGTCGATGCCGCTGCTCGTCGGCGCAGCGGGTCTGGCGAATGCGTTGCCGGTTGAACTTTTTATGCAAGACCGGCAGCGGCTGCCGGTGCTGGTGGTGGCCGGTTCGATGAGCGAAGCCACGCGACGTCAGGTGGATAATGCGCTGTGCCGGGGACGTGCGGAGGTCGTGGATATTGATGCCGCGCGCATGGTGTCGGATAGCGCGGAACAGGAAATCGCGTCTGTCGTAGAGCAGGCCTGCGCGCTGTTAAGTCAGCATCGACATACGATATTACGCACCAGCCGTCGCGCAGAAGATCGACAGTTAATCGACGCGCTGTGCGAAAAATCCGCGATGAGCCGTCAGCAATTGGGCGAGCGACTGAGCCAGCGGCTTGGCGTCGTCACGTTAAACATTATCGAGCAGGCGCGGATTGGCGGGCTGTTTCTGACCGGCGGCGATATCGCTACCGCCGTCGCCAGCGCGCTTGGCGCTGAAGGTTATCGCATTCAGAGCGAGGTGGCGCCCTGTATTCCCTGTGGAACGTTTGTAAACAGCGAAATTGACGATCTGCCGGTCATTACCAAAGCGGGCGGATTCGGTTCAGACAGTACGTTGTGTGACGCGCTTTATTATATTGAGGAGATGTATTGTGGAGACTAAAACCGTTGCCATTACCATGGGCGATCCAGCGGGCATTGGGCCGGAAATTATTGTTAAAGCGCTAAGCGAAGACGGTCTCAACGGCGCGCCGCTGGTGGTTATTGGATGCCTCGCAACGTTGAAACGTTTACAGGCGAAGGGCATCACGCCGAACGTTGAGCTACGGGCCATTGAACGGGTCGCCGAAGCGCGTTTTGCGCCCGGCATCATTCATGTGATTGATGAGCCGCTGGCGCAGCCGGAGGCGCTGGAGGCCGGGAAAGTTCAGGCGCAGGCGGGGGATTTAGCGTATCGCTGCGTGAAGCGCGCCACCGAGTTAGCGTTACGGGGCGACGTACAGGCTATCGCTACCGCGCCGCTGAATAAAGAGGCGCTGCATCTGGCGGGGCACAACTATCCGGGCCATACCGAGCTGCTCGCGACCCTGACCCATAGCCGCGATTACGCGATGGTACTTTACACCGATAAACTAAAAGTGATTCACGTTTCAACGCATATCGCGCTGCGTAAATTCCTTGATACGTTAAGTACCGCGCGTGTCGAAACGGTGATTGGCATTGCTGATACTTTCCTCAAGCGTGTGGGTTACGTTAAACCGCGTATCGCCGTGGCAGGCGTGAATCCTCATGCGGGCGAGAATGGCCTGTTTGGCGATGAAGAGACGCGTATCCTGACGCCAGCCATTACCGATGCCCGCGCAAAAGGTATGGACGTTTATGGGCCGTGCCCGCCGGATACTGTATTTCTCCAGGCTTATGAGGGACAGTATGATATGGTGGTGGCGATGTATCATGACCAGGGGCATATCCCGTTGAAATTGCTTGGCTTTTATGATGGCGTGAATATCACCGCAGGGCTGCCGTTTATCCGGACTTCTGCCGATCATGGCACCGCATTTGATATCGCCTGGACGGGAAAAGCAAAATCTGAGAGCATGGCCGTATCGATCAAACTGGCAATGCAACTGGCATAATTCCCTGTTATGAAAGGACAACACCGTCTGGATCTCATTGTGGCGTATCTGAAAAATCATACGCTGGTTACGGTAGAACAGCTGGTTGAGGCGGTTGACGCATCGCCAGCCACTATCCGTCGCGATTTGATCAAGCTGGATGAGCAGGGCGTGATCAGCCGTAGTCATGGCGGCGTGGCGCTGCGGCGTTTTGAACCCGCCCAGCCCACCACCAATGAAAAACAACTGCGATCGCCCGCTGAAAAACGGGCGATCGCACGCGTTGCCGCATCGCTGGTCAATGCTGGCGATGCCGTCGTGCTGGATGCCGGTACGACAATGATGGAACTGGCGAAATGCTTAACCCATCTTCCGCTGCGGGTCATCACCGTCGATCTGCATATTGCGCTGTTTTTAGCTGAGTTCCGGCAAATTGAAGTGACGATTGTCGGCGGTCGTATCGATGACAGCAGTCAGTCCTGTATCGGTGAGCATGGGCGTAAGCTGTTGCGTAGCGTGTATCCGAACATCGCGTTTATGAGCTGTAATTCATGGGGGGTAAAAACGGGCGTGACGACCCCAACGGAAGATAAGGCCGGGCTTAAACAGGAGATTATTGCTAATGCGCAGCGCAAAGTGTTGCTGGCGGACAGCAGTAAGTATGGCGCGCATTCGCTCTTTAATGTGGTGCCGCTTGAGCGCTTTAATGACGTGATTACCGACGTCAATCTGCCGCCGTCAGCGCAGGTTGAACTGAAAGGGCGCGCTTTTGCGCTAACGCTGGTGCAGCCGGAGTGACAGCGCCGTCAGGCGCTGTCAGTGATGAATCAGACCGCAGAAATATTGCGGCCGTAGTAAATCTCGCGCATCTCTTTCCACAGCGCGGCGGTGATCTCCTGGCGTTCGGTTTCAGTGAGATCTTCTGGTTTGGTGTGAAACATGTAGTGCTTAAGATCGAACTCTTTAAGCAGCATCTTGGTATGGAAAATATTTTCCTGATACACGTTTACATCCACCATGTCATACAGCGACTTCATATCTTCCGACATAAAATTCTGAATAGAATTAATCTCATGATCGATAAAGTGCTTCATACCGTTGACGTCGCGCGTAAAGCCGCGCACGCGGTAATCGATGGTGACAATATCGGACTCTAGCTGGTGGATCAGGTAATTGAGCGCTTTTAGCGGTGAAATCACCCCGCAGGTTGACACTTCGATGTCGGCGCGAAAGGTGCATAGCCCGCCTTCCGGATGGCTTTCCGGATAGGTATGCACGCAGATATGGCTCTTATCGAGGTGCGCCACCACGGTTTCCGGCAGCGGGCCGGGATGTTCGGTTTGATCGATAAGTTTCGGGTCGATCGGTTCTTCGCTCACCAGAATCGTGACGCTGGCGCCCTGGGGTTCATAATCCTGACGGGCGATGTTCAGGATGTTCGCGCCGATAATGGAGCAGGTCTCCGACAGGATCTCGGTCAGTCGGTTGGCGTTATAGAGTTCATCGATATAGGCGATATAGCCATCGCGCTCTTCTGCGGTTTTGGCGTAGCAGATATCGTAAATACAAAAACTCAGGCTTTTCGTCAGATTGTTAAAGCCATGCAGTTTCAGCTTTTTCAATTTTTATCACCTCCTTAACGTCACTGTGCGGACAGTGCGTCATGTAGATATTGCGGTAGCGCAAATGCAGCGGCATGAATAGCCGGGTTGTAATAGCGACATTTGAGGCCGGCGGCATGAAAACGCGCCTGAATAATTTCGCTCGACAGGTGACGAAGAGCGTCGTTGTCCGTCGCCCAGGCGAAGGTCATAATGCCGCCGTAATAGGTCGGAATCGCCGCCTGGTAGAAGCCGACATCGCTGAAGTAATGACTCAGCTTGCGGTGGCTGTCGAGCGCTTCATCCTGTTGCAGGAAGCACACGCCGTTCTGGGCGACAAAAATGCCGCCCGGATTCAGGCAACGCTTACAGCCTGCATAAAAGGCGGAGGTAAACAGGCTTTCGCCGGGGCCTATCGGATCGGTACAGTCGGAAATGATCACATCAAAGGTCTGATGGGTCTGATTGACGAAATTCACGCCGTCGTCGATTACCAGCGTAAAGCGCGGATCGTCGTAGCTGCCGGCATTGTGGTTGGGTAAATACTGGCGGCAAAACGAGACTACGCCAGCGTCTATCTCTACCATGGTGATGGTTTCGACGTTTTTATGCCGGGTGACTTCACGTAGCATTGCGCCGTCGCCGCCGCCGATAATCAGAACGTGTTTCGCATGACCGTGCGCCAGCAGCGGGACGTGGGTCATCATTTCATGATAAATAAACTCGTCGCGTTCGGTGGTCTGTACCACGCCGTCCAGCGCCATCACGCGGCCAAAAGCGGCGTTTTCAAAGATGATTAAATCCTGGTGATCGGTTTTTTCATGATACAGAACGTTGTCTACGGCAAAGTACTGACCAAACTGGTCGTGTAGCGTTTCATGCCACATCGTATTTTCGGCCATTGGCTGATACCTCCATTGTTAACACCCGTAAAAAAAGGGCGCAACATCATAGCTAACAATGACCGTGGATGCACGGTCATTATTTCAGCAATAGGATCGCGGAGGATTATTTAACGTAGGCTAACAGGCTCAGAGAATCGCGGGCCAGAGCTTTGCATTTTTTAGCGACCGGAATACCGATGCCGCTAAGATCGCGGTAGCTGTCTTCGCCCAACGATTTCATATCGAAGGTGTCGTAGTTACTCAGGTCCCACTGATTCTGCTGGGCAAAAAAGACCAGCGCACGGCGAATCTGACTGTTGGGTAAATTTTGGTAACCACAGTCATTTTTCAGAAAAACGAAAACCGCCGTTAAATCGGCCATATCTTCAGCTTCGGATTCAGTAAGCGCATAGCTATTTGCGCATAAGGCCATCAGGCTGCCAAACAACACGGGTCTGAAAAACGTCTTCATTGCTTCTACCACGGCATCAGGGAAAGTCAACGTTAGCATACTGAGAACGTAGCGACGACTTTTATTATCAGGATTGGTCGCGGCGTTTTCATTCTTATTGTATTGCTGTCAGGAATGGTAAAGACGTGTTGCTGGCTTGACCTTCCCGTTAGGGCAGGGTCTAAGCTTAGACACCCGCCTGTTCATTATAAGGAAATGATTATGTTACGCCGTGATTTCTTAAAATATTCAGTGGCGCTGGGGGTTGCATCAGCGCTGCCGCTGTGGAGCCGCGCCGCTTTTGCCGCCGAACGTCCCGCGTTGCCTATTCCTGACCTGTTAACGGCAGATGCGAGCAACCGTATGCAGTTAATTGTTAAAGCCGGACAGTCGACATTCGCCGGTAAGAACGCGACAACCTGGGGCTACAACGGTAATTTGCTGGGGCCAGCGGTACAGCTTCACAAAGGAAAAAGCGTGACCGTTGATATCCATAACCAACTGGCCGAAGACACGACGCTTCACTGGCATGGTCTGGAGATTCCGGGCATCGTCGACGGCGGTCCGCAGGGGATTATTCCCGCAGGCGGAACCCGCACGGTGACGTTTACGCCGCAGCAACGCGCCGCGACCTGCTGGATTCATCCGCACAAACACGGCAAAACCGGGCGCCAGGTGGCGATGGGCCTTGCCGGACTGGTGCTGATTGAAGATGACGAGATTCGCAAATTGCGCCTGCCGAAACAGTGGGGCATCGACGATGTACCGGTGATCATTCAGGACAAACGCTTCTCCGCCGATGGCCAGATTGATTATCAACTGGATATTATGACCGCCGCCGTCGGCTGGTTTGGCGATACGCTGCTGACCAATGGCGCTATCTATCCGCAGCATTCCGCACCGAAAGGCTGGCTACGTCTGCGCTTGCTAAATGGCTGTAATGCGCGTTCGCTGAATATCGCCGCCAGCGATAATCGTCCGCTTTATGTGATCGCCAGCGACGGCGGCCTGCTGGCGGAGCCGGTGAAAGTCACCGAACTGCCGTTATTAATGGGCGAGCGTTTTGAAGTGCTGGTGGATATCAGCGACGGGAAAGCCTTTGATCTGGTGACCCTGCCGGTCAGCCAGATGGGAATGGCGATCGCTCCGTTTGATAAACCGCATCCGGTGATGCGTATCCAGCCGCTGCGGATTACCGCCTCCGGTACGCTGCCGGATACGTTGACGACGATGCCGGCGCTGCCGTCGCTGGAAGGGCTGACGGTGCGCAACCTGAAACTGTCGATGGACCCACGCCTTGATATGATGGGGATGCAAATGCTGATGAAGAAATATGGCGCTCAGGCGATGAGCGGCATGGATCATGACAGCATGAACGCGCATATGCAGGGCGGCAATATGGGGCATGGCGAGATGGATCATGGCAACATGGATCACAGCGGGATGAATCATGGCGCGATGGGCAATATGAATCACGGCGGAAAATTCGACTTCCATAACGCTAACTTTATCAACGGCCAGGTCTTCGATATGAACAAACCGATGTTCGCGGCGCAAAAAGGCCGACATGAACGTTGGGTCATTTCCGGCGTGGGCGACATGATGCTGCATCCTTTCCATATTCACGGCACGCAGTTCCGTATTCTGTCAGAGAACGGCAAAGCGCCAGCGGCGCACAGAACGGGCTGGAAGGATACGGTACGCGTTGAGGGCGGTATCAGCGAAGTGCTGGTCAAGTTCGATCACGACGCGCCGAAGGATCATGCCTATATGGCGCACTGTCATCTGTTAGAACATGAAGATACGGGAATGATGTTAGGATTTACGGTCTGACCGATGTCTGTGACGCAGGCCGGGTAAGGCGAAGCCGCCACCCGGCACAATGCCCGGCATACGCCGGGCATTAATGGTTATTTCGCGTCGTCAGGCAAAGCATAGGCCACGATATAGTCGCCCATCTTCGTACCAAACGAACCGTGGCCTCCGGCAGAAACGACCACGTACTGCTTACCGTTTACCTCATAGGTCATCGGCGTTGCCTGGCCTCCGGCGGGTAAACGTCCCTGCCACAGTTTTTCCCCGTTGCTCATGTTATAAGCGCGCAGGTAGTTGTCGGCGGTCGCGGCGATAAACAGCACGTTACCGGCGGTTGAGATTGGCCCGCCGAGCATGGGCATCCCCATGTTGAACGGCACCGGAACCGGCATCGGGAACGGCATACTGTCGCGCGGCGTCCCTATACGTTTCTTCCATACGATTTCATTGGTCTTCAGATCCAACGCGGAAATATAGCCCCAGGCCGGTTGTTTACACGGCAGGCCAAACGGCGAAAGGAACGGATTCAGCGTGACGCCGAACGGTACGCCGTACTGTGGCTGAATACCCGCTTCTGTTCCGGTACCTTTCGCGTCTTTCGGCGGCTCCATCGGATTACCCGGGCCGCGTGGGATCAGCTTCGATACAAACGGCAGCGCCATCGGGTTAGCGATAGCGACCTGACGGTCTGGATCGACGGAAATACCGCCCCATTCAAACATCCCCAGGTTGCCAGGGAATACCAATGTCCCCTGCTCGGACGGCGGGGTGAAGATACCTTCATAGCGCAACTGGTGGAACATAACGCGGCACACCAGTTGGTCGAACATGGTCGCGCCCCACATATCCGCGCCGGAGAGATCTTTTTTCGGGCGGAAGGTTAAATCAGAGAACGGCTGAGTTTTGGCGACGTAATCGCCTTTTGCCGCGCCCTGCGGGACCGGTTTTTCCGGGGCGGGCACGACCAGCTCGCCATTACGTCTGTCGAGCACAAAGATATTACCGGTTTTCGCTGGCGCATAGATAACCGGAACGGTGGTACCGTCAACGGTAATATCTGCCAGCGTCGGCTGTGCCGGCAGGTCCATATCCCACAGATCGTGATGGACGGTCTGATAACTCCAGGCCAGTTTCCCGGTGGTGGCATTCAGCGCCAGGATGGAGCTGGCATAACGCTCCTGCTCCGGCGTGCGGTTACCGCCCCAGATATCCGGCGTGGTCACGCCCATCGGCAGATAGACCAGATCCAGTTTCGCATCATAGGCGGCAGGCGCCCAGGAGTTCGGCGAGTTAAAGGTAAAAGCGTGCTCATCGGCTGGAATCGCGTTCGGATCTTTCGCCCCCGGATCGAAGGCCCACAGTAGTTTACCGGTATTAACATCAAAACCACGGATAACGCCGGACGTTTCGCGGGTAGAGAAGTTATCCGTGACCGAACCGGCAATGACAATCGTTTTATCGGTGATAATCGGCGGCGACGTCGGTTCATACAGTCCCGGCGTGGTGTCCGGCATATTGGTTTGCAGATTCAGGACGCCTTTGTTGGCGAAGGTTTCACACAGCTTGCCGGTTTCGGCATTCACCGCGAAAAGGCGACCGTCGTTGACCGGGAGGATAATACGGCGCGGACAGTCGGCGATGACCTCCGGCGAGGCGGTATCCGCTTTGGCCTCATGATAAGAGACGCCGCGGCAGGTCACATGCTGGAAAGACGAATCGGTCTTCAACTGAGGATCAAAATGCCACTTCTCTTTACCGCTGGCGGCGTCCAGCGCGAACAGTCGCTGGTGAGCTGTACACAGATAAAGCGTATCGCCGACTTTAATCGGGGTCACTTCGTTGGTGATTTCGCCCGGATCGTTGGGTTGTTTCAGATCGCCGGTGCGGAAGAC
Source organism: Salmonella sp. SAL04213 (assembly GCF_046550535.1). NCBI lineage: Bacteria > Pseudomonadati > Pseudomonadota > Gammaproteobacteria > Enterobacterales > Enterobacteriaceae > Salmonella > Salmonella sp. SAL04213. The sequence continues at coordinate 426,230 of NZ_JBGDXS010000003.1, forward strand.
CCACGCTTCTTTCAGTTGGTGAACGTTATCCGCAGTGATCTGTTTCAGCGGCGAATAGCGTTGGCCTTCCTGATTACGTCCATAGGCCGGCCAGTCTTCGTCGGCGATCGACGAGCTTGTTGCGGCGGGCGTGGCGTCGGCGCGAAGCGTACCGTTGATCTCCTGCGGGTCGTTGAAACCAGCCCAGGTCAGAATGCCGCCGCTAATCAGCAGCGCCACGACCAGCGCCGCCACTGCGCCGCTGGAAGGAACCACCAGCCGATGCCAGACAAACGGCAATATTAGCCAGATGCCGAAAAACACCAGAATATCGCTACGCGGCGTGAGCGCCCAGAAGTCGAACCCGACTTCCCACACGCCCCAAATCATTGTCGCCAGCAGCAGGGCGGCATACAGCCACAGCGCGGCACGTTTACTGCGCCATAGCAATCCGGCCACAACCAGCATCACGAGGCCCGCGATGGGGTAGTACCAGGAACCGCCAATAGCAACCAGCCAGACACCTCCGATAAGAAGATACAGCCCACAAAGTGCTGCAAAGAGGGCCGTCAGCGTCACGAGTAATCGTGGCGATCGTGCGTTATTTTCTGCCATAAAAAGACACCATCCCAAATTGTTAATTTTTTAGTAGCAATTAAGTATAGGAATTAACATGTGTGATCGTCATCACAAAATGAGCTTTCTTATCAAATGCCGCGAATGGATACGTTTGCTGTTATACTGCGTGCCTTGCGCGTCAATGCGGCGTTATTAGTCACCGGCATTGAGTGATTTGTTTTTAAATCATATGGTTATAAATATGAAACATACTGTTGAAGTCATGATCCCCGAAGCGGAGATCAAAGCACGTATTGCCGAGCTGGGTCGTCAGATTACCGAACGTTATAAAGACAGCGGCAGTGAAATGGTGCTGGTAGGTCTGTTGCGTGGCTCATTTATGTTTATGGCGGACCTGTGCCGTGAAGTTCAGGTTCCTCATGAAGTCGATTTTATGACCGCCTCCAGCTATGGTAGCGGCATGTCCACCACCCGCGACGTGAAAATCCTCAAAGATCTGGATGAGGATATTCGCGGTAAAGACGTGCTGATTGTCGAAGACATTATTGATTCCGGTAATACGCTGTCGAAGGTCCGTGAAATCCTGGGCCTGCGCGAGCCGAAATCGCTGGCGATTTGTACGCTGCTGGATAAACCGTCTCGCCGCGAAGTGGACGTGCCGGTTGAGTTCGTTGGCTTTTCGATTCCGGACGAATTTGTAGTCGGTTACGGTATCGACTACGCCCAGCGTTATCGCCATCTACCGTATGTTGGTAAAGTGGTGCTGCTGGACGAGTAAGCGCAGAAATGCCGGATGGCGTCGCTAAAGCGACTTATCCGGCCTATAGCTAATGGCTTATTGGTGGGGAATATATTTCAGACTTAGGGCGGAGATACCCTTATGATAGCCGTTCTCCAGCGTTTTTTTGTTGGTGGCGGTGACGTCAAGATCGCGCAGCAGGCCATCATTGATACTGTACGCCCAGCCGTGAATGGTCACATTCTGCCCGCGTTTCCACGCTGACTGCATAATGGTGGAATGCCCCAGGTTATAGACCTGCTCCATGACGTTCAATTCATAGAGCGCGTCCAGACGTTGCTCTTCGGGCATTTTTCCCAACAGCGAGCTATGTTTAAGCCAGATGTCGCGGATATGCAGCAGCCAGTTATTAATCAAGCCCAGCTCAGGGTTTTCTACCGCAGCCTTGATACCGCCGCAACCGGAGTGGCCGCAAATGATAATATGCTCAACTTCCAGAACATCTACCGCATACTGAACCACGGAGAGACAGTTCAGATCGGTGTGAATAACCAGGTTAGCCACATTACGGTGAACAAACAATTCGCCCGGTTCAAGCCCGGTTAAACGCTCTGCGGGAACGCGGCTGTCGGAACATCCAATCCATAGAAAGCGCGGTTTTTGCGCTTGCGCCAGTTTCTCAAAAAATCCGGGGTCCTCTTCCACCAGCATTTTTGACCATAGTGCATTGTTGCTGATGAGTGTATCTATGTCTTTCATGGAAGTTAACGACCTGTAACCAAATAAGTGCGTTGGGCTAATATAGGGCAACTCCGTAGTTATTTAAACCATATATAAAGTGTAAGAACGTAAAGTAAGTGAGAATTTATGACCATTGCGCTGGAACTTCAACAACTTAAAAAAACCTATCCCGGCGGCGTTCAGGCGCTGCGCGGCATAGATTTGCAGGTCGAAGCGGGGGATTTTTACGCGCTTCTGGGGCCAAATGGAGCAGGGAAATCGACCACCATCGGTATTATCAGCTCATTGGTGAATAAAACGTCCGGGCGCGTTAACGTTTTTGGTTACGACCTGGAAAAAGACGTGGTTAACGCCAAGCGACAGCTAGGATTGGTGCCACAGGAGTTTAACTTTAACCCGTTTGAAACGGTGCAGCAGATCGTAGTGAATCAGGCCGGTTACTACGGCGTGGAACATAAAGAGGCGGTTTTACGTAGCGAAAAGTATTTAAAACAGCTCGATCTGTGGGAAAAACGTAATGAACGCGCGCGGATGCTCTCCGGTGGGATGAAACGCCGCCTGATGATCGCCCGCGCATTGATGCATGAACCTAAGCTATTGATTCTCGACGAGCCGACGGCGGGCGTCGATATCGAATTGCGTCGCTCGATGTGGGGATTCCTGAAAGACTTAAACGCCAAAGGCACCACCATTATTCTCACCACCCACTATCTGGAAGAGGCGGAAATGCTGTGCCGCAATATCGGTATTATTCAGCACGGCGAGCTGGTGGAAAATACCTCCATGAAAAATCTGCTTTCAAAGCTGAAATCGGAGACGTTTATTCTGGATTTAGCGCCAAAAAGCCCGCTACCTAAGCTTACGGGTTATCAATATCGTCTGGTGGATACCTCGACTCTGGAGGTGGAAGTGTTACGCGAGCAGGGGGTTAACAGCGTCTTTAGCCAACTGAGCGAGCAGGGGGTACAGGTATTAAGTATGCGTAATAAAGCCAACCGTCTGGAAGAACTGTTTGTGTCGCTGGTGCATGAAAAACAAGGATATCGCGCATGATGCAGCTTTACTGGGTTGCCCTTAAAAGCATCTGGGCGAAAGAGATCCACCGCTTTATGCGGATCTGGGTGCAAACGCTGGTGCCGCCCGTCATCACCATGACGCTCTATTTTATTATTTTCGGCAACCTGATTGGTTCGCGCATCGGCGAAATGCATGGTTTTAGCTATATGCAATTTATTGTGCCGGGCCTGATTATGATGGCGGTCATTACTAACTCCTACGCGAATGTCGCGTCGTCATTTTTTAGCGCCAAGTTTCAGCGCAATATTGAGGAGCTGCTGGTCGCGCCGGTACCAACGCACGTGATCATCGCCGGATTTGTCGGCGGCGGCGTAGCGCGCGGGCTGTGCGTGGGGATTCTGGTGACGGCGATTTCGCTCTTTTTCGTGCCTTTCCAGGTGCATTCCTGGGTATTTGTCGCGCTAACGCTGATTCTGACCGCGATTCTGTTCTCGCTGGCCGGACTGCTGAACGCCGTGTTTGCGAAAACCTTTGACGATATCAGCCTGATCCCGACCTTTGTGCTGACGCCACTAACCTACCTCGGCGGGGTATTTTACTCGCTGACGCTGCTGCCGCCGTTCTGGCAAGGGCTGTCGCACCTGAACCCGATCGTCTACATGATCAGCGGCTTCCGCTACGGCTTCCTGGGTATCCATGATGTACCGCTGGTGACGACGTTTGGCGTACTGGTGATCTTTATCGCCGCTTTCTACCTGCTGTGCTGGTCGCTGATCCAGCGTGGGCGCGGGTTGCGCAGTTAAGCGTTGACAGGGGCGTTGGGTTGCGCTTTGCTTCACCCCATCTACGGGGCCGTAATATCAATGGGTTACGGGGCTGTAGGTGGGGGGAGGCTGCTGAAACCCAACGCTTCTCTCAGCGAATCTGAATCTCCAGCGTGGCGGTAGCCTGGTATTCTCCGGTGTGGGGAACATGTCCGGTGGTATTGACCGGCGCGGCGGTGAACTCGGTGCTGCCTTTACCGTCTGTGTAATCTTCAATCGGCAATTCGGCGCTACCGCCGGGAACGATGGTCTTATCGTATTTATCGGAAATCCGTATCCCTAAATTCTCATTGTCGGTTTTCAGGTATTCCGGGTTGTGCGGATCGGTTTCTCCGTTCAATGACATTGACAGGTTGGTGCCGTCCGCCACGTTGCTACAGGTAAAGTTTACCTGAGTGGTGACGTGCGAGTTCTGCGGACTGTCGCCGAGATTACGAATATCTTTGCCCTCAATATCCGGCAGCCTGACCTCGATAACCTGCCCGGCGTTGATGGAACAGGACTGCGGCACGGTAATAGTTCCGGACATGGTGACGTGCGCGACAGGGGGAACGGCGGGGGGAATATTATCTCCGCTGCTGCCCGGCGTTTTTGATAAATAGAGATTCATGATCGTTGTTTGCGGGATCGAGATTTCGCCGACCAAAGGATGAGTAATATAAATCCTTACCGTGCCTTTATTGCCCGCCGTCATTGATTTCATTTCTGCATCGCCACAGCCGCCTGCGGAACTATCTTCATTGCTGATTGAGGAAAACGGGACAGGAATATTCTGGTTCAACTTCCCGGCTACATACGCTTCGGTGCCAATTTCCAGTTTGCCTGCCACGAGGACATAGTAATCCATATGTCCGTAGTATCGCGTCTCGCTGTGCGTGCCTTTCTGCGTCAGATCACCGGTGGTCGCGGTGAAATAGTTGTACCCGCGATAATCACTGTTATCGCAGTCGCATTTAGCCGAATATTCTCCGCCTGCTGACCAGTGCTCTTCAACGATGGTTCCCGTCTGGTTCCCATCCGTATCGGTAATGGTTTGATTAAAACTAAAAGGAAAATTATGCGTGCCGCTGGTGGGTTGACACCAGCCGCTTCCGTTGCCCATCGTTCCTTCTGCCAGCGCATGGCCTGAAAATAGCGCCAGCGCCAGCAGCATCCATAAATTCTTCATTGTGTTCCTCACTGGCAGACGGCGTTCGCCATCACGATGCCGTTCATATTTTTGCTGATATCAAGGCGGTAATCCGCGCGGCAAGAGGCGCTTCCCCAGTTCACCAGCAGCAGGCCCTCTTCCGGCAGGCCGCTGAGGAAGACCTGGCCTTTATCGCCGACGATACTGGCCAGGTTCGCATCCTGCCCATCGACGCTTGCCGTCGCGCCAAAGGGCACGGGCTCGCCATTGCTGCGCGTCAGCGTTAACAGCACGCGATAGCCCTTATGCGTGTCATACGCCGCGCGCACCACCGCATTACGCGTCGGGTAGACGGTCTGGTTGTTGAGCGGAATATCCACGTTGTCGGCAAACGTGCTGCTGTCGAGCGAGATATCGTAGCGAAAATACGGCGTGACGTTGGGGATCACCGTATAACCCCGGAAGTCGGTGGCGACGCCGGTCTGGTTTTCAACCGAAACGCCGCTGGCGCCGGGCGCTTTAATTAAAATCGCCGCGCCGGTAATCGGCTGGCTCAGGGTAATACCGTTTTCGTGCGCCAGAATGCCGCCGCTGATGCCGTAGCTGACCTGTTGGCTATCTGGCGACTGATTGTAACCGGCGTTGAGGTTGGCATAAGTGCCTTTATAGCTGGCGTTTACCCCGCCGGAATCACCGTCTTGTGTGCTGTGGCTTTGCTGTAACGACCAGTTCAGGTTTCTGTCACGCAGCGCGGTGCCGCTAAGGGTGGTGCTGTTCACCGTGGCATCATGCTTACGCGTGTTCAGCATATAGCTGGCGTATAGCCTGGAATCGAACACCGTAAACGGAACGTGCAGCGACAACGTGAACAGCCGATCGTTCTGGTTATAACGATCGTCGTCGTTATCATCATCGTCATTGTCCGAACGGTACTGGTAGGTGTTTTTGTTATAGCTGTAGCTCAGCGTATAGCTCACCGGACCCCAGCTATTGTTGTAACTGGCGCTCAGAGACTCCATCTGCTGCGCGCTGTGCCAGTAATCTTCTTTTACCCAACTTAGCGTTAAGGAACCGAGCGTATCGCTAATTTGCTGGTTGACCGAGGCTTCGAAACGATTATGGCGCTTGCCGTAGTTATCATAAAAATCGTAGTCCGGGTTGATCACCTCGCTCAGCGAATTGTAGTTTTCGCTGGCGTAACGATAGCCGGCCAGCGAAAACGTGGTGCCCGTACTGACGACGCCCTTGCTGTAGCGGACGCGCCAGGATTGCCCGATTTCTTTGCGGCCATCGTCAAATTTGGCGTGCGACCAGATGCCGTCCAGGGAAATGGCCCCCAGCATCTGCATATTTTGCCCGACGCCGAAGGCGACGGACTGGTATTTATCGCCGGCAATCTGGCTGCCGCCGTACAGGGTGATGCCCCATGGCAGGCCGTACAGCAGGGTCGCCTGGCCGAAGTCGTCCAGCGTGTGGTTGTTATAATCGCGGTATTTACCCACGGTCACGCTGTATTTTGCCCGTCCGGTGCGTTGCAGAATCGGCAGCGAAGAGTAGGGCACGATAAAATGCTGTTCGCTGCCGTCGGCTTCTTTTACCGTTACGTCATAGTCGCCGTTGCTGCCGGTGGGAAACATATCGTTGATTTCAAATTCGCCCGGCGAAACGGCAGTCTGATAGGCGATATAGCCGTTTTGCCGCACGATAACCTGCGCGTTTGAGCGGGCAATGCCGCGAATCGTCGGGGCGTAACCACGCTGGCTGTTGGGCTGCATTTGATCGTCAGAGGTAAGCTGGAGGCCGCGAAAAGGTACGCTGTCGAACACGTCGGATGGCGTATTGCTGTCTCCGGCGGTGAACTGGCTTTTCAGCGCGATAATGTCGCGCTGTAAATAGTTATAAACGCTGTTCCAGCTACCGCTCTCGCCGTTATTTGAACTCCAGTTACTGTAGTTGCGAAAACGCCACGGCCCGAGGTTAAAACCCGGCTGGAGAGCGAGATACTTCGATTCCGCATCGTCGGAATCCTCGCTGGAACCGTACTCTTTATAGCCGCTGAAGCTGTAGTTCAGCATCAGCGCGGTAATCCCCTCCTGCCACTTTTCCGGCGGCACGTAGCCGCGCGCGTTGTTGGCGATGTAGAGTTGCGGGATGCTTACTGATAATGTCTGTCGCTGAAAATCAAACCGCTGGCTGGCGCCGGGGATAACGCTGAGATCGACGCAGCCTTTTTCACTCTCCAGGGTTGGAAAAAGGTCGGTTTTGACGCTGTTATCTTTTAGTTCCTGGAGCCGTAAACAGCCCTGTAATGCCTGTTGACCGTCACTGAGCGTCGTGAGTTGAAAATCAACGTTTCGCGCGCCGATTTCTGTTTTATTGATATTGATAGTGACGTAATAGGTGCCAGGCAGCTGGCTTTTGTCGTTATCAAATGTCGACAGATCGACGCTTGTGCGACTCGCCTGCCCATGGTTTTCAATAAATGCCGGATTGAAATAGTCGCGCGCCCATGCAATGTGTGCGAACGTGCTGCCCAGCGCGATACACACAGCGCAGCGCGATAAATAAAATACCCGGTGTTGCCTTTTGCGCATCGGCACTCTCATCCCTGTCACTCTTCTCAAGGCGTTTGTTTATGTTCGGGGCCAGTACCGCCAAAATCGTTGATGATAGACCAGACAATCGGGCCGCTGGCGGCGGCAGGCAGCGTGTACTGCGCGTTGCCGAAAGGCGCCACATAGCGCGGGGCTTTCACTTTTTGACTGCCAACGGAAAGGGTGGCGAAGTTCATATAATAGGGCGTGGGGTTCTTCACGGTGAGCGTGCGACCCTGACGCGACCACGTTAACCGATCGGCAACCTCTTCTGGTTTTTGGGTTAACGCTTTTGGCCGGTAAATCAGCTTAAATTCCGCTTTAACGGCCAGCATGAGTGTGTTGTGTTTATTGTCCGGATTGCTGCTGGGAATCGATTTAATATCCAGCCAGTACAGCGACTCGCGATCTTCCGGCAAATTGCCGCCGGTACGGATAATTCGTAGTACGTTCTTTTGCCCGCCATTAAGGCGAAAAAGCGGCGGGGTGACCATAAACGGCGCATCGCCGCTCGCCCCGGTTTCGCTGATCGATTGCGCCCAGGACTGAATTAAATAGGGAACGTTGTCGTTATTGCTTATCGATATGGACGCATCTTTGGCATCGCCGTGAAAAATAACCCGCGTTGTGCCGATGTTTATCCCTGCGGCATGCGCCAGCGAACCGCACAACAGGCAACAAAGCAACCCTGCTTTAGCCAATGAATTCATTGATGACCTCAATAAACAAAGGGGCCAGCCGACGCTGGCCGCCAGGATCAGTTATATTGCAGATAGAATGTTGCGGTTGCATCGACCGTTCCCGACTTAACGGGAACCGCGGTGGAGATATAGCGGGCGGTGAAAGGCATTGAGAGTTCCGTCACCCCCTCTGTGAGCGCGACTGCGGCAGACCATGCCTGAAGATCGTTAAAGGTCATAGGGGTGCTAGATTTATCAAGAATTTGCACGCCAATATTCTCAGCATCATCCTCATTTTTCAGGATGGTCGCATCGGTTCCGTCGAGTGTGCCTTCAAAGCGCGCCTGTACACTGCTGTAGACGTTTGCGTCGCAGTTTTCGAGTTCGATGGTGAAGTCTGTATCCCCTGCCGTCTGCCCTGCGGCAGTGAAAAGAGAGGCAAATTCTTCCTGTAATGTCACCTCTACTGAATCCGTTTTTACCGTACAGGCGTTTTGCTTAATGAGGCCGGTGATATGTACGGTGCCGTCTTTGGCGGTGTCTGCCAGCGCGGCGGGGGAGAGGGTGATGGCAGCCAGTGCCACAGTGAGTGTTTTTAAGGTGAGTTTCATTATCTTTGATCCTTTAAGATATTATAAATATTGACATAGTAACAATATCTATAGTGTGGGAAGTTATTGTTCTTTTTATTGCCGAATGAGTAAATATAATGTCCGATGATTTTTGCGGAGCGAAGAAAAATTCAGAATACATAAATATGAAATATTTATAATATATATTTAATCAATTATTTTGGTGAGTGTTTGTTTAATTGAATCGCCGTGATTACCCTTTAATGGGCCAGATTCTATGAAGGCTGTTAACAATTTTAAAAATAATGCAAATTTTTTTGAATAAAAAATGATCGTGGTCATAGTGTATTGTCGGCCAAAAAAACATGCTGACATCATGCAGGATTGGAGCTCAATGGAGGAGAAGTTATGCTGGGATGGGTCATTTCCTGTCATGACGATCGGGCGCAGGAAATGCTCGAAGGTCTTGAAAAGAAATATGGGCCGTTGGCGCAGTGTCGGGCGGTCAATTTCTGGCGTGGGTTAAGCGTAAATATGCTCAGCCGCATGATGTGTGACGCCCTCCATGCCACCGACTCCGGTGAAGGCGTGATATTTTTAACCGACATTTCCGGCGCGGCGCCTTATCGTGTAGCGTCGCTGATGAGCCATAAACATTCTCAATGTGAAGTTATTTCCGGTGTCAGTTATTCATTGATGGAGGAAATGATTCCCTGGCGAGAGTCAATGAGCAGTTCAGCATTTCGCGACCAGATTGTCGCGCTTGGCGCGCCGGATGTCACCAGTCTCTGGCATCAGCAGCAGAAAAATCCGCCTTTTGTATTGCTGCATGATTCGTATGAGTTTTGATCAATACCATTGACGACGCTTTTGCTACAATGACGGCGTTTTTTCGCCTCGGTTATGATATATGGTTATGCGCGTTGTTCTTATCTTGCTGTTCTTTTTCGCCGGTAATGTGTTGGCTGCCTTGCCCGCTCGTTATATGCAAACGACGAAAGATGCCGCCATCTGGTCGCAGATTGGCGACAAAATGGTGACCGTAGGGAATATCCGCGCCGGACAAATTCTTTCCGTAACGCCTGTTGCGGCTGATTATTATGCCTTTAAATTCGGCTTCGGTGTGGGGTTTATCGATAAAGGCCATCTGGAATCCGTGCAGGGAAAACAAAAAGTGGAAGATGGCCTGGGCGATCTTAACAAGCCGCTCAGCAATCAGAATCTGGTGACCTGGAAGGACACGCCGGTGTATAACGCGCCGGACATCAGTAGCGCCCCGTTTGGCGTATTGGTGGATAATTTGCGTTACCCCATTATTAGCAAGCTGCAAGGCCGGCTACACCAAACCTGGTATCAGATCCGTATTGGCGACAGGCTGGCTTATGTCAGCGCCATGGATGCGCAGGAAGACAACGGCATTCCGATTTTGACCTATCATCACATCTTACGTGATGAAGAGAATACCCGTTTTCGCCATACGTCCACCACGACTTCGGTTCGGGCATTCAGCAACCAAATGACCTGGCTTCGCGATCGCGGCTATGCCACGTTGACGATGTACCAACTGGAGGATTACATCCATAACCGCGCGAATTTCCCGGCGCGCGCGGTGGTTATCACCTTTGACGATGGCCTTAAATCGGTGAGTCGCTATGCGTATCCGGTATTAAAGCAGTACGGTATGAAAGCGACGGCATTTATTATCTCATCGCGTATTAAGCGCCATCCGCAAACATGGAATCCCAGATCGCTGCAATTTATGAGCGTGTCCGAATTGCGCAAGATAAGCGACGTTTTTGATTTTCAGTCGCATACTCACTTTTTACACCGGGTAGATGGGCATCGTCGCCCGATTTTATATAGCCGCAGCTACCATAATATTCTGTTTGATTTTGAACGCTCGCGGCGGGCGCTCGCACAGTTTACTCCGCACGTATTTTATCTTTCTTATCCCTTTGGCGGTTATAACGCGACCGCGATCAAAGCAGCAAAAGACGCCGGTTTCCATCTGGCGGTCACCACGGTGAGAGGGAAGGTGAAGCCGGGAGATAATCCGATGCTGCTCAAAAGGCTGTATATTCTGCGCACGGATTCGCTGGAAACCATGTCGCGGCTGATCAGCAACCAGCCGCAGGGGTAGTTTACTCGTAGGTTACCTGGAAGGTGACAGACGATCCGAAAATACCGGGTGTCACGGCCTCCGTCCCTGTTTTGACCAGCTTTGCCTTAAAGTTGGCGTTTACTGAGGTCACCGGCCTCCCGATTATCTCGCCCACGGCAATGACTTCTGGCGTACTGTCGGCATGAATTTGCGGATAGGCCGGTGAGCTTATTTTTACGCCGACGCCGCCAGCCGCGGTAACGCTTGAGTTGCTGGTAATCGAGTTGGTGAACAGGTTCTTATCCGCATTGGTATATGAGGATTTCGCCACGAACGAGACTGCAATCGTCCCGGTACAGGTTCCGGTAATCTGAAAAGGCACCTCGGTGGTCTGATCTTTCTCCAGGTCGCTTCGGTACCAATCACCTAAATTCACGGTGGTGGGCGCGGTAAGAATACAGGTCGGTTCGGAGAATGGAATGTTAAACATCATATCAGAAATGGTGATTAGCGGGCGAGGATGGTCAGACTCAGAACCTACGGGGTCTCCGAGAACAATGCGCCCCAATGGGCCGCCGATTGAGCTAATAAAACCGACTCCTGAAGGCACGCCATTAAAGCCGGGCATCTGGTAGATTTCCATCACGGCGTACCATTTTTTTTCATGGTCGAAATAGCCTTCGTTGTCGTCAGCATAAGCGGTCATATAATATTGACCGGAATTGACGGGAAACCATCCGGTAATGCCTTTCCCTGCGGGGTATAACCCAATGGCATACGTAATGCCGGGTATATTGGTGCGAAACAAGGCCTTACCGTCGACATACCCTTCAAGTAAGGTGTTGTCCGTCATCTGGTAAATGTTCTCTCCATCATCCCCCACTGCACAGTGGCTGTGCATTTCCGGCGTTAATTCCATCGTAATACCGCTAGCCAGCAGCGTGGCGGTTTGCACCGAGGGGTGAAAGGTAATGATTGGTTGAACGCCTGGCGACATTATCTGTCGTGTATCGCCATTGTAAAATTTACATTCCATAGCACCATAGGCTGCGCCGGATGCGCTCAACAATAACAGTGCGGCCAGATAAGGGGATAGCTTCATCATAAATCCTTTTATTCGTAGCTGACGTCAACCAACACGTTGCTGGTGACAACGCCGCTGACAACTGCGCCCGTATTCTGATAGCGCGCGTAAAACTGATAATCCGTTAAATACAGCGAACTGCTTTTTCCGCTGACGTCGTAAACCACGTTAGAACTGCCATCGCTGTTTAAGACGTTAGTTTTATAGTCTGCCGAGAAAATGACGATACCCACGTTTTGCGCCGCGCCTGTTGTGGCATCATTTTTGAAAACCTGGTTTTGGTTGCTCCAAAAACCGGATTGCGGCGTAAAACTGAACATCAACTGCTTGATGCTACTGTTATCTGCACAGTTTTCGAGACGCACGTTAAAAGGCGTGCCGCCCGCTTCGTCGGTAGGCGCATATTTACTGCTGCCGTCGTTATTGTAAAACCATGCCCGCGTGACGTTGGGAAGGTAGACTTCCCCCCCGTTTTCCAGACTGAGTTTGCAGGTGCTGTTAACAATACTGGCGGTCAGATTGATATCCAAATTGGAACCCGCCTGGCTGATGCCAGACCAAAACCCGCCCGTCAGACCCATAAGCAACACAAGGCCGGGCTGGCGTAAAAGAAACAGTAATTGTTGCATGAACAAAGCACCTGAAAATTAAGGGTATGTCACAACAAAGGTGACCGGAGCCGTGACATCGCCGGCGGTGACGTCGCTCAGGCTTTTACCGTTTGCCACCACAATGCGTGACGTCATTGGGTAGGTACCCGCACCGTTGGTAATGGTCACCTTCTGTGCGGCTGGTGGCGTTTTACAAGACAGTTTCACCCCCGTGTCTGCATCGCCGCCCCAAATTTCGAAGGCGGTATTCAGGCCCGCCGCGTAAGAGTCGCCGTCTAAATTATCACCGGAGCAGGTGCCGCCGGTGCCCGCTTTTGCTTCTACTTCTGCGATGGTTACGCCGGAACAATTGCTCAAGACAATGCTCAGCGGCATCGCTTTCTTGTTAAGATCCGATTTATATGTCTCACCATAGCCAATGGTGCTGACATTTTTTCCGTCACCATTAACGACGATAGCTTTACAGGTACCGGTTGTCACTGTGGTCTTAAAGGTCATTTGTACACTGTCGGTACCGGTAATAGCGGCTCTGACCACTCCAGAGAATAAGACGGCAGAAACGGATAATGTGATTAAAGCTGATGTAAATTTCATAGTGATGCTCCGTAGATCTGCGTTAATTACTCGTAGCTAAATACGAAAGTCGCAACGGCTGAGAAAGCCCCGGTGGTAGCCGAATTTGCCTTGGTCTCTTTCATGATGGCGATCAGCGGAACCTCTTTATTGTTAATTTCTACCTCACTCCAGACCAGACGTTCTGAATCGGCGGTGGAGTTAATAACAAAAGGTTCATCTGGTTTGGATGCGCGCGCTACTGACACCCCCATATAGTCGGCTGAGCCTTTTGTTCCATTCGTTAATATTTTTGTTGAATACCCGGATGGCGTTCCGTTGATTGATGTCTTTAATGATTGAAGCGATGCCGGGCATTCAACAATCACTAATTTAAAATCTGCCGTTGCTGTTCCCGCTCTTACATCATCAATACGAACTTCACCACTACTATTACCAATGATTAATTCCTGTACCGTGTCGGAGCCTGTACCACCGACCAGTTTCATGTTACACGTCGTCTCTAAAATTGTGGCCGTGAAATTAACATCCAGGTTAGTGGAGTTAGCGGCAAGCGCGCTTCCAGAAGCTGCCATTACGGCAAGTGCCGCGATGGGAAGACTGAGGCGGTTTCTTTTCATATAAACTCTCATTAGTTTTTCCCTAAACAGGTCATTACATGTGACAAAGTTGATTGCTCAGTACGGGGGTGAGTCCCGCTTTTGCCGTGGTTTCAGCTAATTGGTAACGCACCGTACAGGTACTTTCTTTACCACTGCCCCACACCACGCGAAGTTCGCCTTGCTGTTCTACGCCGCGCACGTACGCCTGTCCGGCCTGGCCTACGGTACCGACAGTTTCATTTTTCTCGTTAAGGACATCTGCGCCTAAAGGAATAAAGCCTTTATCGCTACGCAGTAATTCCAGAATCAGTGAGCGACCTTCATCGGTTTCAAAATTCACCAGCACGACGGCGCCGCTACGCGGTACGGTAACCGTGCTGGTGCTTTTGATTTCAACATCGTTCTCCAGTGTGCTGATATCCAGCGACACCCGGTTTTCGCGGTAGGCTGACATATACGGTAAAATGCCATAGCCCGAACTGCCGATTTCGCTGCTGCTGTAGCCCAGTCCTGCGCCTTGTGCGCCGCTGGCTTTCACCAGCGCGACGGCGTCGGTTTCGCCAATGCTGCCCGGCGCGAACGCCACGCCGCCAGAATGCAGCACCATGCCACCGCTGTAACTGGCGGAATATTGCTGGCTATTGTCGTCGCCAAACGAGGCGGAAAGCCCTAATGGGCCATAGCTGCTGTTAAGGGAGCCAAAGCCACTTACCTGATTCAGGTTGCCGTAATTACCGCTGCTGGAGGTGGCGCTCACGGAGTAGCTGATGTCGCTATCTTTGGTATTACCGCTGGCGGTGGAGTTGACGTTAGTACCGCCCTTCATGTCAGAACGCAGGCCCATGTTGATATTGGAGAAACCGCCAGAGCGTTCCCCGTTGTGGGAGAACATACTCAACGGAATACTGAAACTTAAATAGACGCTGTCGTCTTTACTGCCGTTCTGGTCATAGGCGCGTTGTAATGACACGCTATAGCTGCCGTAGGCAAAACTGTTGTTGTAACCCACGCTATAGTTGGCCGTGGAGCCCGCATCATTCCAGTAGTCCTGCCATGTTCCGCTGACATACACAGAACCCCAGGTTGTTTCTCCCTGGTTTAAGGGCTGGTTGATGCTGATTTGCACCTGATTTTTGGTACGCTGGTAATCGTCATATAACTCATCACCTGAGCGATAACTTTGCTGCGCATATTGCTGATGTTTAACGCTGTCTTGCAAAGACGCGGCGTCATTCAGGCTGAGGTAGTCTTCAGTAGAAAAACGATAAGCGGCGACGTTAAATGAGGTATTGGTCGCCTCGATCATTTTGCTGTAGGTCAGCCGGTAGCTTTGCCCGCTGAGCGTGCCTAAATCATCAATACTGGCGTGAGATTGCGTCACATCAAAGGCGAATGCGCCAATACCGGTGTTCATTGCCAGACCTAATAACCCAGCATAGAAATTCATATCGGTATATTGCGCGCCGATATAGCCGGTAAAGGTGTTGTTCAGGCCATAGTAAAACTGCGCGTAACCCACCTGTGGTTTATCATGTAAAGAATCATCGTTCAGCTCGCCGACGCCGATATCCCAGCGTGTCGCGCCGGGGCGTAACATTTGGGTGACTGACGAAAAGGGAACGGTAAAGCTGCGTTTGCTGCCGTCCGCTTCTTCTACGGTGACCAGCAGATCGTTACCATAACCTGTGGTGCTAAGGTCGTTAATCTCGAACGCCCCCGGCGGTACGGTGGTTTCGTAGATTTTATTGCCGCTTTGCATCACCGTGACTTTGGCATTGCTGTTGGCGACGCCGCGGATAACAGGCGCGTAGTTGCTGGAGCCCATCGGTAACATGCGGTCATCGTTATACATCCGTATCCCGCTCAGGCTGAAGGAGTCAAACGCATCGCCACGCGTGTAGGAGTCGCCTATCACCATTTGCGCTTTCAGCGCGGTGATATCTCGCTGTAAATAAACGTCCTGATTGTTGTATTCGCTACCGGTATCTTTGTTCCAGTTAAGGCTACCTCGGGAACGCAAACGCCATGGTCCCATATTTAAACCGTAACGTAGCCCCACGTAAGCGGTATCGGACGTTGTGCCATTGCCTTCACTGTGCCAGGCGTTCATATCGTAAGAGACGATGGCCGCCGGAACGCCATCTTCCCACAGTGAGGGGTCAACATACCCGGCAGGACGCTTCAGGATATAAATCTGCGGGAAGTTGAGATCCATGGCCTGTTTGCCGGAATCGTAATTCGCCGTCGCACCGGGGTAGTATTTTTTTATATCCAGACACGTGGTGTTGTCGTCGACCTCGACGTCATCGCGCATTGCGGCGGGATCAACGCCTGCCTGGGTGAGTAAAAGCGGCGTCAGACATGCACTGGCGCGTGGCGTACCGTTTTCATTAAAGGTAATTTCAGAGGTAGATTTCAACGCATTGTTAAGATTCACTTTCACACGATAGGTTCCGGCAAGCACCGGGTTGCCATATGCATAGCGACTAATATCGATATTAGCGCTGCTATTAAGTAAAAATTGTTCGTTAAATTCTATGGCTTCGTCCGACTCAGCAACGGTTTTTTCTGCTGCTGAATTTGCAGCAGAAACGGAAAAAGGGAGTGCAGCGCCAATAGTAAGACATAATAATGAGCGTTGAAATAGCATTGTTTTTCCGAATAATTAACGTGGGCCAGAATGGCCCACTACATTGGTACGTAATTGTTATAATTGATTAGTCTATTTTGGCTTCTCGTTTATTTGTGCCGCCATTATCATTAATGGTGTTATAGATAACGGTACCGTTAATATTATTCGAAAGGCCTTTTACGGGCATGCTGACCCCGCTAAAGGGTAAAACGGATTTGCTGTCGACGGTATATTCTTTACCGCCCACTTTAAATTTTACGTTGGAAATAGAAACGTTGTACGCGCTGTCATTTTGGGCAAATAGTGAAAGCGTACTACCTTCTTTTTTCTGCGACCATTTCAGATTTGCCGCCGCATCGCCAGGCGTGCCTTTCAGGCCATCCGGGCGGAAAAATAATTTGATCCGCGTGCGAAAGGCGAGTTGAAGTTGATTTAAACTCTCACCTTCTTTCGCTTTTGATTTTGGCGGAATTTCCAGCACGTTAAACCAAAACAGCGATTCCCGATCCTGAGGTAATGCGCTACCCATATACGTAATACGCAAGGATTGCCCTTTTTGTGGATCGATACGAGATACCGGAGGCGTAATGACAAACGGCAGTTTTAGCTCCTGCGGATCAACACCGTCACGCCCGTCATCCAGCCAGGTTTGCACCAGTAGAGGTTTATTGCCCCGGTTATCCAGGTTCACAATCACGTCTTTTGATGACGCTGGGTACACAATACGTGTTCCGGATATGACGATATCCGCGTTTGCCTGGAATGTGGCAAATGCCGTGAAGGCCGCGGCAGCGAAGCAGGTGGTTTTAAATCCCTTTGTAATAACCGTATTGACCATTTTACCCTCCCTGTAGGTATACTTTAAAATTAAAATCCCCCAGCACAGCCGCTGAGGGATTGGCTAATCTTTTTAAATACAAAGGATTAGTTATAAATAACGGTGAAGGCAACTTGCGCCTGTACGGTTCCTGCCGTTACCGGGCTGGTGTCTGCATTCCACTTCTGGCCCTGGGTGTAGGCTACGCGGTAGAACAGGTCACCGGTGCCATCAGCGGAAATAGTGGCTTTCTGCGTGTTGTTAGTCTGGTCAATTTTGATCAGATCGGTAGCGCCGTTACCGTTGTTAGCCAGCACCAGGTTAACGTTTTCTGCTGCTCCTTGCAGATTAGCCGGTGGTACTAACAGACCACCTGACGTTGAACTGGAACCGCCCCAGGAATTAAACTGAGCGGAGGCATCTTTTACCGTTGCGTTATCACATTCGCTCAGATTCAGAGTGAACTGTTTTTCGCCCAGAGTACTGTTAGCACCCAGTGCGGTAGCGAAGTTTTTAACAAAAACGGTATCCAGAGTAATGTCAAAATCATTACCGTCTTGATCTATTTTATTATCAAGAGAGATTTTACAGGTATTGTTAGAAACCAGACCGTGGAAAGTAATAGTACCCGTATCTGGATCTGCTGCCATTGCAGACCCGGCACCCAAAGTCATTGCAATAAAAGCGGCTACGCTATATTTTCTGAAAAACATTTAGAATATCCATATTTTAGTGATAAATATAAATAAAATATATTATTTATATATCTTATTTGTTGAAATATTATATTTCGAGGCGGATTTTATAGAGAGTTGCGATGAAAAGGAATAAAGTTATCCATTAGAAATACTTTATGTTCTTTTAAGTAAAACTAATGTTTTATTATTTAAGCAATAAGATAAATAATAAATAATATTATTTATTGGTGATTTAAAAAAAAGACAACCCGTCCCAAAATATGTTTTTCTGGAAGGGTTGTCCTATTATTGAAAATCAGGCAACCTGTACCGGAATAGCTTTCGCGGTGCGCTTCATTTCGTTGTCGCCTTCAAAATAGGCCACTTTCGGACGCCATGTACGCGCTTCTTCATCAGACATGGTGACGAAGCTGGCGATAATCACAATGTCGCCAACTTCAGCGCAGTGCGCCGCCGCACCGTTCACCGAGATGATTCTGGAGCCGCGTTCAGCCGCAATCGCATAGGTTGAGAAACGTTTCCCATTGGTCACGTTCCAGATATCAATCGCTTCGTTTTCCAGAATACCG
This sequence comes from Salmonella sp. SAL04213, assembly GCF_046550535.1. NCBI lineage: Bacteria > Pseudomonadati > Pseudomonadota > Gammaproteobacteria > Enterobacterales > Enterobacteriaceae > Salmonella > Salmonella sp. SAL04213. The sequence goes on from NZ_JBGDXS010000003.1 coordinate 444,771, forward strand.
GAGGCATCAAGGAAATCCTGGTCAATGGCACAGGAACCTTCGTAGTGCAGGTCCGCCTGCGTGACTTTTACGCGGTGGAGCTTGCCTTGCAGCATGGTGCGAATCATAACTTCTTTACCCTGTCGTTTACCTTGGCTAAGCAGGCGCTTGTGGCCTGCTTTGGAAATTCTCAGGCAGTATTGCCCGATTTTTAACCCCTGTCTACTGGGCTAATGTAACGCTTTGATTATCGATCAGACGCGCCTGACCCAGCCAGGCGGCGGCCAGAATCACTGCGCGTTTGCTGGTTTCCGTCAGCTCCTGCAGCGTGTCGGCATCACGAATTTGAATGTCGTCGGCACGGAAGCCTTTTTCATTCAGTTCCTGTTCGGCAATGGCGATAATCTCTTGCAGCTCACGATTACCCGCAATCAGTTTTTCAGCGATGCTATTCATCACGTTGTGTAGACCCGGCGCAATTTTGCGCTGCTCTGCGGTCAGATAACTGTTACGTGAGCTGAGCGCCAGACCGTCTTTAGCGCGAATAATCGGCACGCCGACGATCTCAATGTCATAACTCATATCCGCCACCATTTTGCGGATCAGCGCCAGTTGCTGGAAATCCTTCTCGCCAAAGCAGGCGATATCCGGCTGGATCAGGTTGAACAGCTTGCTGACGATAGTCGAGACGCCGCGGAAGTGGCCCGGACGGCTGGCGCCTTCCAGCATGGTGGAGAGGCCGGGAACATCAACGTACGTCTGGCCTGCCAGCCCCTGTGGGTAGATTTCCTCAACGGCTGGCGCAAAGACATAATCGACTTTGCGTTTGTTCAGCTTTTCACAATCTTCCTGCAGCGTGCGCGGATAACGCACCAGATCGTCCGGCCGATCAAACTGCATCGGATTGACGAAAATGCTGACGATCACCACATCAGCCCGGGCTTTTGCCTCATCGACCAGCTTCATATGGCCGTCGTGCAGGTTGCCCATGGTGGGAACCAGTGCGACGCGTTTACCTTCCTGACGCAGACGACGAATATGCTGGCGCAGCAGCGGCAGGGTTTCAATGATTAGCACAACAAAACTCCTTGAGTTGCTTGATGATCCTGCCCGATGGCGCTGCGCTTATCAGGCCTACATCCGTTGAGGATCGGTAGGCCGGATAAGACGCGTCGCGTCGCCATCCGGCACGGTCAGAAAAATTAGTGAAAGCTGTGTTCTTCGCCCGGATAAACGCCGGACTCCACTTCAGCCATATACTGCTGTACGGCGGCGCGCATGTCGCCCGCCTCGGCAAGGAAATTTTTCGCGAATTTGGGAATATGGCCGCCGGTGATGCCAAACGCATCGTGCATCACCAGGATCTGACCGTCGGTGACGTTGCCCGCGCCGATGCCGATCACCGGAATCGAGAGCGCTTCCGTGACGCGCTTCGCCAGCTCAACCGGCACGCACTCCAGCACCAGCAGTTGAGCGCCAGCCGCTTCTAAAGCCAGCGCGTCATCCAGCAGCACTTGTCCGGCGTCGCCGCGGCCCTGAATTTTATAGCCGCCGAAGATATTCACCGACTGGGGCGTTAGCCCCAGATGACCACAAACCGGTACGGCGCGTTCGGTGAGCATTTTCACCGTATCAACCAGCCAGGCGCCGCCTTCAATTTTGACCATATTGGCCCCCGCACGCATCACGATAGCCGCGTTTTCAAACGCCTGTTCCGGGGTGGCGTAAGCCATAAACGGCAGGTCGGAGAGCAATAGACAGTTGGGCGCGCCACGTCGCACGGCACGAGTGTGGTAAGCGATATCTTCCACGGTGACAGGCAGAGTGGAGTCGTGCCCCTGAATCGTCATGCCCAGCGAGTCGCCAACCAGCATCACATTGATACCTTCGTCGGCAAATAACTTAGCGAAGCTGTAGTCGTAGGCGGTAATTGTCGCGAAGCGTTTTTTCTCTTGCTTGCATTTCTGCAGCAGTGAAATGGTGGTGGGTTTCATAACGTTTCCTGATGGTAAAAGTTATATTTCCCGGCATTCTAACAGTCATATTCAGGGGGGCAATTGATTTAAGCAATCGTTTGGCGCTAAAGCAGTAAACGCTAAAGGGGAGGCGATATTTTACCAGTGGGCGGGTTTTGCAGCACCAAGATGGGTGAGATGCTGATGCAGGCTGATACCATCCGGAAAGATCAGCTCAGGAGCGATTTCGAATAACGGCCACAGCATAAAACCGCGGTTTTTCATGTCGTAGTGCGGTACGGTCAGACGGTCGGTGTTAATGACTTCATCGCCAAACAGCATAATGTCGAGGTCCAGCGTGCGCGGCCCCCAGCGTTCGGCTTTGCGCACCCGGCCCTGTTGCAGCTCAATGCGCTGGGTATGGTTAAGCAATTCTTCGGGGGCGAGGGCGGTATCCAGCGCCACCGCGGCGTTCAGGTAATCGGGCTGATCCTGTGGGCCAAGCGGCGGCGTGCGGTAAAACGAAGACACCGTGACGATACGGCTATCGGGAATGTCGGCGATAGCCTTCAGGGCGGCATTGACCTGCTCCAGCGGAGAGGCCAGATTACTGCCAAGCGCGATATACGCGATCGTCATACGGTGCCCTCGCGGCGCGGCGCGCGTTTGCGCGGACGTGAACGGCGGCGGCGTGGAGCAGGATCGTCGTCCAGCTCGTTGAGCATTCCTTTTTGTTCCGGCGGCGCGGAAGCCTGAAACTCGGCCCACCACTGCGCCAGACGTTGCAGTTCAGTATTATTTTCCACCTGAGCGCGCAGCTCCAGTAAATCAAACGCGGCGCGGAATTTGGGATGTTCCATCAGTTTCCAGGCGCGTTTGCCCTGACGTCGCGACATCCGTAACTGAAGCTGCCAAATATCACGGGTAAGCGTGGTAAGGCGTTTCGGGATCGCCAGTGAACGGCAGGCTTCATCCAGCACGTCATTCATGGCCAGCGCGAAAGCGTCGTAATAGGCCAGACCGCTCTCCTGAGCGATTTTTTGCGCCATCTCCAGCAGCGGATACCAGAACATGGCGGCAAACAAAAATGCCGGATTAACGCGCATCTCGTTACGGATGCGGTTATCCGTATTCTTCAACACCTGCGCAATGATGCGTTCCATTGCGCTGTCGCCGTTTTCGGTGAAATAACGCGTAATGGTAGGAAACAACGGCTGGAAGAGGTTGTATTCCCGCAGTTGTTGATAGGTTTCAAAACCGTTCCCCGCCTGCAACAGCTTCAGCGACTCTTCGAACAGACGCGCGGGAGGAATGTCGTTTAGCAAGGTTGCCAGACGCGGGATTGGCTCAGCCGTTTCAGGGCTGATACGCATATTGAGCTTCGCAGCGAAACGCACGGCGCGCAGCATTCGAACCGGATCTTCGCGGTAGCGCGTTTCCGGATTGCCGATCAGGCGAATCACGCCTTCTTGCAGATCCTGCATTCCGCCGACGTAATCGCGCACGGTAAAATCCGCTACGCTGTAGTAAAGGCTGTTGATGGTGAAATCGCGGCGCTGGGCATCTTCTTCGATAGAGCCGAAGATATTATCGCGCAGCAGCATACCGTTTTGCCCACGCTGGGAGGTCGTACGGTCGCTTTCACTGCCTTCATGATGACCACGAAACGTTGCCACTTCGATAATTTCCGGGCCAAACATCACGTGAGCCAGGCGGAAACGACGCCCCACCAGACGGCAATTGCGGAATAATTTCCGTACCTGATCCGGTGTTGCGTTGGTGGTCACGTCGAAATCCTTCGGCTTTTTGCCGAGCAGGAGATCGCGGACGCCGCCGCCGACCAGGTAGGCTTCATAGCCCGCTTTGTTCAGCCTGTACAGTACCTTGAGGGCATTTTCACTGATATCTTTGCGGGAGATAGCGTGCTGTTCACGCGGGATAATCGTCATATGTGGACGGGCGACGGCTTGTTCTGCCTCGCTCTCCTCGCGGCTTAACACCTTACGGCAAAAATTAGCGACTCGGGTAAAAATAGCGCACCTCGGTAGTGTCATACATTAATAAGATCAACTTACTCTATGTCTTTCGCATTACGGCAGACGGGCGTAAGAGAGCAACGCGACCTGGGCTGTAAGCATCATTAACGCCGCAGCAATGCGAAAGACGATGAGCAAAAATAGCGGCTAATCATAGCTCAGCGAGACGCATTTGAGAATGCCGGATTTACATTAGCCGATGTGGGTACGGCTGTAAGCCTCCAGTGCGTCACCGCAAAGCGCAGCAACTCCTCAACAGACATCTCCTGCCACGCTACGACGTCGCGTTGGCCTAAAAAGCGCAATGCCTGGACCAGTACCGGGCGCGGATCGCCTGTCGCAAGCGCAGGGGCATGATTTTGCTTGGAAAGTTTAGCGCCTTGTTCGTTGAGCGCCAGCGGAAGGTGCACGTAACCTGGCGCACGCCAGCCAAACTGTTTATACAGCGAAAGTTGTCGGACAGTGGGTTCGATTAAATCTGCGCCGCGGACGATCTCCGTCACCCCCTGAAAATGATCGTCGACCACCACGGCCAGATTATAAGCAAACAGTCCGTCGCGGCGGTGGATAATAAAATCTTCGCTCGCCAGCTGTGGGTCAGCCTGGATGTCGCCGCGCAAGGCATCATGGAAACGCATCACCGGATGCTGCTGTTTAATTCTGACGGCGGCATTCTCCGGCCCGTGGCATAACGTCCGGCAATGGCCGTCGTAAATACCGCCCAGACGCTGAATGCGCGAGCGGGGGCAAGTGCAGTAGTAGCTCAGTCCCTGCTCGTGAAGCCAGGCCAGCGCCTCGCGATAAGCCTCATGACGCTGTGATTGCCATAAGACCTCGCCATCCCAGTGCAGGCCGTAATGTTCCAGCTGGCGCAGAATGGTCGCTGCGGCACCGGGAACTTCACGTGGGGGGTCGATATCCTCTATGCGAACGCGCCAAATTCCGCGTTGCGCACGGGCTTGTAGATAGCTGCCGAGGGCGGCGATTAACGAGCCGAAATGCAGTTCGCCGGATGGCGACGGCGCGAAACGGCCAATATAGTGTGAGTCAGTCATGCTGCGGGCAATAAAGAATAAGGCGGGAAAACTCCCGCCTGTCATAAATAGGGTAGAAACGAACGGGATTAACCCGCCATCTGTTTTTCGCGAATTTCAGCCAGCGTTTTGCAGTCGATGCACAGATCGGCTGTTGGACGCGCTTCCAGGCGGCGGATACCAATCTCCACCCCGCAGGACTCGCAATAACCGAAGTCTTCATCTTCCACTTTCTTCAGCGTCTTCTCGATCTTTTTGATCAGTTTGCGCTCACGGTCACGATTACGTAACTCCAGGCTAAACTCCTCTTCCTGCGCGGCGCGATCGACCGGATCGGGGAAGTTGGCGGCTTCGTCCTGCATGTGCGTCACAGTGCGATCGACTTCATCCCGGAGTTGATTACGCCATGCTTCAAGAATACGCTTGAAGTGCGATAGCTGGGCTTCGTTCATATACTCTTCGCCCGGTTTCTCCTGGTACGGCTCCACCCCAGCGATGGCGAGAATACTCAGGGACGATGTTTTACGGTTTTGCCCTTCTTGCATGTTGCTTCTCCTTAACACGCACTATCGATCCCCATGTTCGGGGGAAAATCAGGTCGCTATAAATAGCAGATGCTTTTCCGGATAGCAATTATCTAAACGTAACACTTGACAACCCTGTGAGGAAAAGCGTATTTACGCACGCGGCCAGAATACTTAATAATCAGGCTGTTATTCCACTACAACGTTATGGGTACTGGTTCGTTCAGTTCCATTTTTTGGGCTGAAAGTTCTGCTTTATAAGCTAAAACTTCCACGCCTTTATTCTGAGCCTCGCTCAATAGCTGCGCGTATTTTATATCGATATGACGTGCGGGTGAAAAACGTGTAATGGCGGAGTGCAGCACCGCGAACACCACCACCGCGCGATGACCTGCCGCCGCAACGCCCATCAACTCCCGAAGATGTTTTTGCCCTCGTTCGGTGATGGCGTCGGGAAAATAACCGTTTTCTTTTTCCGCTAACGTGACCGATTTCACTTCAATATAGCAGTCCGGGCGGAAATCTGCCTGTAACATAAAATCTATACGGCTGCGCTCGGCGCCATATTTGACTTCACTTTTCAGAATATTGTACCCCGCCAGCGCCGGCAGGCGATTCTCCTGAATCGCTTCTTTCGTTAGCTGGTTCGCCCGCAGCGTATTCACGCAAATGAATGCGCCGGATTGCGTTTCAGTCAATTCCCAGGTATGCGGATATTTGCGTTTAGTATTTTCTGATGTCGAATACCAGACGGTATCGCCAGGCGTGGCGCAGCCGGTCATTGCGCCGGTATTAGGACAGTGCAGCGTAAGCGTCGTACCGTCAGGGGTGATCACATCGGCTAAAAAACGTTTATAGCGCTGAATCAGCGTAGCGCGTTGTAAAGGGGGGGAGAATAGCATCGACATTCCTTCATTATTATTCGCCCAGCGTCCAGCGCTGCAGCTCGGCATAGCGGGTACGGCCTTGCCCATACGAAGAGGCGTAAAGCGCAAACGACGTGACCGGAAATGACCAGCAAAAGCCCGGCGGCGGGATAGCCACCGTATGGCTGGCGTCGCGCAGCAGCGTAATATGCGGGTGAAAAGGCTGCGGGCTTTGGTAACAACCGCTGCGGGCGGCCTGCGCGCGCAGCATATTAGCCAACTGCAACAACCCGCGCGGCGGCTGGCGCATCCCCAGCCACACCACGCGCGAACGCAGCCACTGACCGGCGTCATCCAGATGTAGCGTAAAGCCCGGCTGGCGAATTCGTCCGGCCAGTTGCGCAAGCGCGCGCTGCTTATCGCTACTGACGTCGCCTAAAAAGGCCAGCGTCAGGTGTAGGTTCGCCGCTGCCACGGGGCGTCCGTCTTCAGACGCAAAATGGGCGGCGCGCCAGGCGATAATTTGCGCGCGCGCGTCGTCGGGTAAGTCAATCGCAAAAAACAGCCGTTTTGGCTCAGACATAGGGATACTCGGTTATGGATTAACACGATGCTACAATGCGGCGCAAAGAAAGTTAACCCCGTGGAGCCGTTTGTGACGTCATTGCCCGTTGCCGCCGTATTGCCTGAATTGTTGACAGCCCTAAAAACCGCGCCGCAGGTTTTGTTGTCCGCGCCTACCGGGGCGGGGAAATCCACCTGGCTGCCGTTGCAACTCCTGCAACAGGGGCCGGTTGCTGGAAAAATCCTTCTGCTTGAACCGCGTCGTCTGGCGGCGCGTAATGTCGCGCAGCGTCTGGCGGAAGCGTTGAATGAAAAGCCTGGCGAAACGGTAGGTTACCGGATGCGCGCGCAAAGCTGCGTGGGGCCGCGTACCCGGCTGGAAGTAGTGACCGAAGGCGTATTGACCAGAATGATTCAGCGCGATCCCGAATTACGCGGCGTGGGGCTGGTGATACTGGATGAATTTCATGAGCGCAGTTTACAGGCGGATTTAGCGTTGGCGCTGTTGCTGGATATCCAGCAAGGGCTTCGTGACGATCTCAGGCTGTTAATCATGTCTGCGACGCTGGATAACGACAGGCTTTGTCAGCGACTGCCTGATGCGCCGACGATCGTCTCGGAGGGGCGCGCGTTCCCGGTGGAGCGACGTTATCAGCCGCTTGCGGCGCATTTGCGTTTTGATGAAGCCGTCGCGATGGCGACAGCGGAACTGCTGCGCAATGAAAACGGTTCGCTGCTGCTATTTTTACCCGGCGTAGGCGAAATACAGCGCGTTCATGAACATCTGGCGTCGCGGGTAGGGAGCGATGTCCTGCTTTGTCCGCTGTATGGCGCATTGTCTCTGGAGGCGCAACGCAAAGCGATTGTTCCCGCCCCCGCCGGGATGCGTAAAGTGGTGTTGGCGACTAACATTGCCGAAACCAGTTTGACGATTGAAGGGATTCGTCTGGTCGTCGATAGCGCTCAGGAGCGCGTGGCGCGATTCGACGCGCGAACGGGACTGACGCGGCTGGTTACGCAGCGTATCAGTCAGGCGTCAATGACGCAGCGCGCGGGGCGCGCCGGACGACTGGCGCCGGGTATCTGTTTACATCTGCTGGCCAAAGAACAGGCGGAGCGGGCGGCGGCGCAAAGCGATCCGGAAATCTTACACAGTGACCTTTCCGGTTTGTTGATGGAGGTGTTGCAGTGGGGATGTCACGATCCGGCATCGCTTTTCTGGCTGGACAGACCGCCGGAGGTGAATCTTCAGGCCGCCCGCCGTTTATTATTGATGTTAGGCGCGCTGGAGGGCGAGCGGTTAAGCGCGCGGGGCCGGAAAATGGCGGCAATGGGTAACGATCCGCGCCTGGCGGCGATGTTAGTCAACGCCGACGAGGGCGACAGCGCCGCCACCGCCGCCATGCTCGCGGCCATCCTTGAGGACCCGCCGCGCGGCGGCGGTACGGATTTAAGCGTGCTATTTTCGCGGCGACAGCCGGGCTGGCAGCAGCGTAGCCAGCAGCTTTTAAAACGGCTGCAGGTGCGTAATGGCGAGCCGGATAGCGCGCTTATTATGCCGCTGTTGGCCAGAGCGTTTAGCGACCGCATCGCGCGGCGTCGTGGTCAGGAAGGGCGCTATCAGTTAGCCAATGGTATGGGCGCGATGTTAGATGCGGATGACGCGTTGGGACGTCATGAATGGCTGATCGCGCCGCTGTTGCTGCAAGGTAGCGCCTCGCCGGACGCCCGAATATTGTTGGCGCAGCCGCTGGATATTGCCTCGCTGATTCAGGCGTGTCCTGATTTACTGCGCCAGTCTGACACGGTTGAATGGGACGAAGCGCAGGGAACGTTGAAAGCGTGGCGCAGAATGCGTATTGGACAGTTGACGGTTAGCGTTCAGCCACTGGCGAAACCGTCTGAAGAGGAGCTTCATCAGGCGATGCTGAACGGCATCCGCGATAAAGGTCTGGCCGTCCTTAACTGGACGCCGGAAGCGGAGCAGTTCCGTCTGCGTCTGCACTGTGCGGCGAAATGGTTGCCGGAATATGACTGGCCTGCCGTGGATGAGGCGTCGCTGCTGGCGACTCTGGAAAACTGGTTGCTGCCGCACATGACAGGCGTACAGTCGTTACGGAGTCTGAAATCTCTGAATGTGACTCAGGCGTTACGGGGACTGCTTGACTATGCCATGCTGCAACGTCTGGATAGTGAACTGCCTGGGCATTACACTGTGCCGACGGGAAGCCGAATAACGATTCGTTATCATGAAGATAACCCGCCCGCACTGGCGGTCAGAATGCAGGAAATGTTTGGCGAAGCGAAGACCCCAACCATCGCTCAGGGCCGCGTGCCGCTGGTGCTGGAACTGCTTTCGCCTGCGCAGCGACCGCTACAGATTACGCGCGATTTAAGCGCTTTCTGGCAGGGGGCGTATCGCGAAGTGCAAAAAGAGATGAAGGGCCGTTACCCCAAACATGTCTGGCCGGACGATCCGGCGAATACGGCCCCAACGCGGCGCACGAAGAAGTATTCGTGACGTGTTATACGTTGCCTCCAGGCCGGATAAGGCGTTAATCGCCATCCGGCAAAAGGGTAAATTGAGAGATTTCTTCTTCTGTCGTCTGGCGGAAGAATACAGAATCGGGCCTTTGCGCCTGTATGTTGCGGAGAAAAAGCATGGCGGGGAATGACCGCGAGCCGATTGGACGTAAGGGGAAACCGTCACGTCCTGTGAAACAAAAGGTGAGCCGTCGTCGGCAGCATGACGACGATTATGATGATGACTATGAGGATGAAGAACCGATGCCGCGTAAAGGTAAGGGCAAAGGGCGTAAGCCTCGTGGCAAGCGCGGCTGGCTGTGGCTATTGCTAAAACTGTTTATCGTTTTTGTGGTGCTGTTCGCCATTTACGGCGTCTATCTGGATCAAAAAATCCGCAGCCGTATTGATGGCAAGGTCTGGCAGCTTCCGGCGGCGGTATATGGCCGGATGGTGAACCTTGAGCCAGACATGCCTGTCAGCAAAAACGAGATGGTGAAATTGCTGGAAGCGACGCAGTATCGTCTGGTGACGAAGATGACCCGTCCCGGCGAATTTACCGTGCAGGCCAATAGCATTGAGATGATCCGTCGTCCGTTTGACTTCCCGGACAGCAAAGAAGGGCAGGTGCGCGCGCGGCTGACGTTCAGTGACGGGCGTCTGGAAACCATCGTCAATCTGGATAACAACCGCCAGTTTGGCTTCTTCCGCCTCGATCCGCGGCTTATCACTATGCTTTCTTCGCCAAATGGCGAGCAGCGTTTATTCGTCCCGCGCAGCGGTTTCCCGGATCTGCTGGTCGATACGCTGTTGGCGACGGAAGACCGTCATTTCTATGAGCATGATGGCATTAGTCTTTACTCTATCGGGCGTGCGGTACTGGCCAACCTGACGGCGGGACGTACGGTGCAGGGGGCAAGTACGCTAACCCAGCAGCTGGTGAAGAACCTGTTCCTCTCCAGCGAAAGATCATACTGGCGTAAAGCGAATGAAGCCTACATGGCGCTGATCATGGATGCCCGTTACAGTAAAGATCGTATTCTTGAGCTGTACATGAACGAGGTCTACCTCGGTCAAAGCGGGGACAATGAAATTCGCGGTTTTCCGCTGGCGAGCCTGTATTACTTTGGTCGTCCGGTAGAGGAACTGAGCCTCGATCAGCAGGCGTTACTGGTGGGGATGGTAAAAGGGGCGTCGATTTATAACCCGTGGCGCAACCCGAAACTGGCGCTGGAGCGTCGTAACCTGGTGTTACGCCTGTTACAGCAGCAGAAAATCATCGATCAGGAACTCTATGACATGCTGAGCGCGCGTCCGCTTGGCGTACAGCCGCGCGGCGGCGTTATCTCACCGCAGCCAGCGTTTATGCAGATGGTTCGCCAGGAACTGCAGGCGAAGCTGGGGGATAAAATTAAAGATCTTTCCGGCGTGAAGATCTTCACCACCTTTGACTCCGTGGCGCAGGATGCCGCAGAAAAAGCCGTTGTCGAAGGCATTCCGGCGTTGAAGAAGCAGCGTAAATTGAGCGATCTGGAAACCGCGATGGTGGTAGTGGATCGCTTTAGCGGCGAGGTGCGCGCGATGGTTGGCGGGGCGGAGCCGCAGTATGCCGGCTATAACCGTGCCATGCAGGCGCGCCGTTCCATCGGGTCGCTGGCGAAACCGGCGACCTATCTGACCGCGTTAAGTCAGCCGAACTTATACCGTCTGAACACCTGGATTGCCGATGCGCCGATTTCTCTGCGCCAGCCGAATGGTCAGGTCTGGTCGCCGCAGAACGACGATCGTCGCTACAGCGAAAGCGGGAAAGTGATGCTGGTGGATGCGTTAACTCGCTCAATGAACGTACCGACGGTCAATCTGGGGATGGCGTTAGGTTTACCGGCGGTAACCGATACCTGGACGAAGCTCGGCGTGCCGAAAGATCAGCTCAATCCGGTTCCGGCGATGCTGTTAGGGGCGCTGAACCTGACGCCGATCGAAGTGGCGCAGGCGTTCCAGACTATCGCCAGCGGCGGAAATCGCGCGCCGTTATCAGCGCTGCGTTCGGTTATTGCGGAAGATGGTAAGGTGCTGTACCAAAGTTATCCGCAAGCTGAACGCGCCGTACCGGCACAGGCGGCTTACCTGACGCTCTGGACAATGCAGCAGGTCGTCCAGCGTGGTACGGGGCGTCAGCTTGGCGCGAAATATCCGGGTCTGCATCTGGCGGGTAAAACCGGGACGACAAACAACAATGTCGATACCTGGTTTGCCGGTATCGACGGCAGCCAGGTGACTATCACCTGGGTAGGCCGTGATAACAACCAGCCGACGAAATTGTACGGTGCCAGCGGCGCGATGGCGATTTACCAGCGCTATCTGGCGAACCAGACGCCGACGCCTTTAGTTCTGACGCCGCCGGAAGATGTGGTGGATATGGGCGTTGATTACGACGGTAATTTTGTCTGTAGCGGCGGTATGCGCACTCTGCCGGTCTGGACGGACGATCCAAATACGCTGTGCCAGCAGGGCGAGATGATGCAGCAGCAACAGCAGCCGTCAGGCAATCCGTTCGATCAGTCGTCTCAGCCGCAGCAGCCTGCGCAGCAACAGCCGCCGAAAGAAGAGAAGAGCGACGGCGTTGCCGGCTGGATTAAGGAGATGTTCGGCGGCAATTAATCACGGTAATAGTGCCGGGTGGCGCTGTGCTTACCCGGTCTACACCGTTACGACTCCATTATGTGCGACGTAGGCCGAATAAGACGCTTACGTCGCCATCCGGCAAATCCCCTATAAATAACATTTCAGTCTAATTTATTAACCCTTCCTTTTCATCTGGTTATTTCTTAACCCCTTAGTTTTCGTAGGGCCGCGTATCGCTTGCCATTGCGACGATATTTCGCCTATCATGCTGCGGTTATAATAATAATTATCGTTTACGTTATCATTCACTTTCATCAGAGATATACCAATGGCGCGTCTTAAAACTGCTCAGCCAAACTCCTCACTGCGTAAAATCGCAGTTGTAGTAGCCACAGCGGTTAGCGGCATGTCTGTCTATGCACAGGCGGCGGTTCAACCGAAAGAAGAAACCATTACCGTAACCGCAGCGCCTGCCGCGCAGGAAAGTGCCTGGGGACCGGCGGCAACCATCGCTGCAAGACAATCCGCCACGGCAACCAAAACGGACACGCCGATTCAAAAGGTGCCGCAGTCTATTTCTGTTGTTACCGCCGAAGAGATGGCGTTGCATCAGCCAAAGTCGGTTAAAGAAGCGTTGAGTTATACCCCTGGCGTTGCCGTGGGCACTCGTGGCGCGTCCAATACTTACGACTACCTGATCATTCGCGGTTTCGCCGCTGATGGCCAAAGCCAGAATAACTATCTGAATGGCCTGAAAATGCAGGGCAACTTCTATAATGATGCGGTGATAGACCCGTATATGCTGGAACGCGCGGAAGTGATGCGTGGTCCGGTTTCCGTTCTGTACGGGAAAAGTAGCCCTGGCGGTTTGCTGAATATGGTTAGCAAGCGCCCGACGACGGAGCCACTGAAAGAAATTCAGTTCAAGATGGGTACTGACAGCCTGTTCCAGACTGGTTTTGACTTCAGCGACGCGCTGGATGAAGAGGGCGTATATTCTTATCGTTTGACCGGTCTGGCGCGTTCCGCCAATGCGCAGCAGGATCGCGCGGAAGAGCAGCGCTATGCGATTGCGCCAGCGTTCACCTGGCGTCCGGATGACAAGACAAACTTTACGTTTCTCTCTTACTTCCAGAATGAACCAGAGACGGGTTACTACGGCTGGCTGCCGAAAGAGGGAACGGTTGAGCCGCTGCCAAACGGTAAACGTCTGCCAACAGATTTCAACGAAGGGGCGAAAAACAATACCTATTCTCGTAATGAGAAGATGGTAGGGTACAGCTTCGATCATGAATTCAACGACACCTTTACCGTGCGCCAGAATTTGCGCTATGCCGAGAATAAAGTCTCGCAAAATAGCGTCTATGGTTACGGCGTTTGTTCCGATCCGGCAAACCGTGACAGCAAGCAGTGCGCGGCATTAGCGCCAGAGGACAAAGGTCATTATCTGGCTCGTAAATATGTTGTTGACGACGAGAAACTGCAAAACTTCTCCGTTGATACTCAGTTGCAAAGTAAATTTGCCACCGGTGAGGTGGATCACACGCTGCTGACCGGCGTCGACTTTATGCGTATGCGTAATGATATCAATGCCTGGTTTGGCTACGACGACTCCGTACCTCTGCTTGACCTCTATAACCCGGTGTACACTGATTTCGACTTTGCTTCGCGAGATCCAGCAACATCCGGCCCGTACCAGATTTTGAATAAGCAAAAGCAAACGGGTCTGTACGTCCAGGACCAGGCACAGTGGGATAAAGTCCTGGTAACATTGGGTGGACGTTATGACTGGGCCGATCAAGAGTCTCTTAATCGCACTACTGGCATCACATCTAAACGTGATGATAAGCAGTTTACCTGGCGTGGTGGTGTTAACTATCTGTTTGATAATGGAATAACGCCTTACTTCAGTTATAGTGAGTCGTTTGAGCCGGCTTCACAGACGGGAGAGAACGGGAAAATATTTGCACCTTCGAAAGGTAAGCAGTATGAAGCGGGGGTTAAATATGTACCGAATGATCGGCCGATAGTCATTACCGGTGCGGTCTATCAGTTGACCAAAACCAACAACCTGATGGCTGATCCGGCGGGGTCTTTCTTCTCGGTTGAAGGCGGTGAAATTCGCGCCCGCGGCGTGGAACTAGAAGCGAAAGCGGCGCTTTCTGCAAGCATCAATGTCGTGGGTTCTTACACCTATACTGACGCCGAATACACGACGGATACGACTTATAAAGGTAATACTCCAGCACAGGTACCAAAGCATATGGCGTCGTTGTGGGGCGATTACACTTTCTTTGATGGTCCATTGTCCGGTTTAACGCTGGGGACTGGCGGGCGTTTCACGGGGTCAAGCTATGGCGATCCGGCAAACTCCTTTAAAGTAGGGAGTTATACGGTTGTCGATGCATTGGTACGTTATGACCTTGCGCGCGTAGGCATGGCAGGCTCCAACGTTGCCCTTCATGTCAATAATCTGTTTGATCGCGAATACGTCGCCAGCTGCTTCCAGACCTATGGCTGTTTCTGGGGCGCAGAACGTCAGGTCGTTGCAACGGCAACCTTCCGTTTCTAATTTCTTTTTGGGCACGGCTTGCCGTGCCCGTTTTACAAGTTGGCTGCGATGCAGGAAAACCACATTCATTCCGATACCACCTTTGCGCTGCGAAGCGTCGCCTTTCGTGTGCCGGGCCGCACGCTTTTACACCCCCTCTCGTTAACGTTTCCCGCAGGTCGCGTCACCGGACTTATTGGCCATAATGGTTCCGGTAAATCCACGCTGTTAAAAATGCTGGGCCGCCATCAGCTGCCTTCCGAAGGGGATATTCTGCTCGACAATCAGCCGCTGGCGAGCTGGAGCAGCAAGGCGTTTGCCCGCAAAGTTGCCTATCTGCCTCAACAATTGCCGCAGGCGGAAGGAATGACGGTGCGCGAACTGGTGGCGATTGGCCGCTATCCGTGGCACGGCGCGTTGGGACGCTTTGGCGTCGCGGACCGGGAAAAAGTAGACGAGGCGATTACGCTGGTCGGCTTAAAACCGCTGGCGCATCGTCTGGTAGACAGTCTTTCCGGCGGCGAGCGCCAGCGCGCGTGGATTGCCATGCTGGTCGCGCAGGACAGCCGTTGTCTGCTGCTGGATGAGCCGACGTCAGCGCTGGATATCGCCCATCAGGTTGACGTGCTGGCGCTGGTGCATCGCTTAAGCCAGCAGCGTGGGCTGACGGTGGTTGCGGTGCTGCACGATATCAACATGGCGGCCCGCTACTGTGATTATTTAGTCGCGCTACGCGGCGGTGAAATGATTGCGCAAGGAACGCCTGCGGAACTGATGCGCAGTGACACGCTGGAGAAGATTTACGGTATCCCGATGGGTATCCTTCCGCATCCGGCGGGCGCGGCACCTGTGAGTTTTGTGTATTAATGCGTGATTTATATCCTCTTACTCGCCGCCGTTTATTAACGGCGATGGCGCTCTCGCCGCTACTTTGGCAAATGAATACGGCGCAGGCTGCCGCTATCGATCCCCGCCGGATTGTGGCGCTGGAGTGGCTGCCGGTTGAGCTGCTGCTGGCGCTCGGTATTACGCCTTATGGCGTGGCGGACGTGCCAAATTATAAGCTGTGGGTTAGCGAACCGCCGTTGCCGGATTCGGTGATTGATGTGGGTCTTCGCACTGAACCCAATCTCGAACTACTGACGGAGATGAAGCCGTCGTTTATGGTCTGGTCGGCAGGTTACGGACCCTCGCCGGAGAAACTGGCACGGATCGCGCCGGGGCGCGGGTTCGATTTTAGCGACGGCAAAAAGCCGCTGGCGATAGCCCGACGATCGCTGGTTGAACTGGCGCAGACGCTGAATCTGGAAGCTGCGGCAGAAAAACATCTGGCGCAATACGATCGCTTCATCGCCAGCCAGAAGCCGCATTTTATCCGCCGCGGGGGGCGTCCGTTACTGATGACGACGCTTATCGAACCGCGGCATATGCTGGTGCTCGGCCCGAATTGCTTGTTCCAGGAGGTGCTGGACGAGTATGGCATTGTCAATGCCTGGCAGGGGGAAACCAACTTTTGGGGCAGTACGGCGGTCAGCCTCGATCGGCTGGCGATGTATAAAGAAGCGGATGTGATCTGCTTCGATCACGGGAATAGCACCGATATGAACGCGCTGATGGCAACGCCGCTGTGGCAGGCCATGCCGTTTGTCCGCGCCGGGCGTTTTCATCGGGTGCCCGCCGTTTGGTTCTATGGCGCGACCCTCTCCACGATGCACTTTGTCCGCATCCTGAATAACGTGTTGGGAGGCAAAGCGTGAGCAGAAAACGTGAAATGCCGGATGGCGGCGCGAAAAACGCCTTATCCGACCTACGGTTCGGGTGCTTTGTAGGCCGGATAAGGCGAAGCCGCCATCCGGCGTTGCTGTTATTGGCGCTGTTTGTTGCCGCCTGCTGGCTGACATGGGTTAACTTCTCCGTTGCGCTACCGCGCAGCCAGTGGCAACAGGCTATCTGGTCACCGGATATCGACATCATTGAGCAGATGATTTTTCATTACAGCCTGCTGCCAAGACTGGCGATTTCGCTGCTGGTGGGCGCGGGACTTGGGCTGGTAGGCGTCCTGTTCCAGCAAGTATTGCGTAACCCGCTGGCGGAACCGACCACGCTGGGCGTGGCGACCGGCGCGCAATTGGGGATCACGGTGACTACGCTATGGGCGATTCCCGGCGCGCTGACCACACAGTTTGCCGCCCTGACGGGAGCCTGCATTGTCGGCGCGCTGGTGTTCGGCGTGGCGTGGGGCAAACGCCTGTCGCCGGTAACCCTAATCCTCGCCGGGCTGGTGGTCAGCCTTTACTGTGGCGCAATCAACCAGTTACTGGTGATTTTCCACCACGATCAGTTGCAAAGCATGTTTTTATGGAGCACCGGAACGCTAACGCAAACCGACTGGAGCGGCGTGCAGCGTCTGTGGCCGCAGTTGCTGGGCGGTGTGATGCTCACGTTATTGTTGTTACGCCCGATGACGCTGATGGGGCTGGATGACGGCGTTGCGCGTAATCTGGGTCTGGCGCTGTCGTTAGCGCGTCTGGCGGCGCTGTCGCTGGCGATTGTGTTGAGCGCTCTGCTGGTCAACGCGGTGGGCATTATCGGTTTTATCGGCCTGTTTGCGCCGCTGCTGGCGAAAATGCTTGGCGCAAGACGTCTGCTGGCGCGCCTGATGCTGGCGCCGCTCATTGGGGCGCTTATTTTGTGGCTATCCGATCAGATTATCCTTTGGCTCACCCGCGTATGGATGGAGGTTTCCACCGGGTCAGTGACGGCGTTAATCGGCGCGCCGCTGCTCCTGTGGCTGCTGCCGCGGCTTAAAAGCATGAGCGCGCCGGATATGAACGCCAGCGATCGTGTGGCGGCGGAACGTCGGCATGTCCTCGCTTTTGCCGTTGCCGGTGGCGCGCTCCTGCTGCTGGCAACATGGGTCGCGCTCTCTTTTGGTCGCGACGCGCACGGCTGGACGTGGGCGAGCGGAACGCTGCTTGAAGAACTGATGCCGTGGCGCTGGCCGCGGATACTGGCGGCGTTAATGGCGGGCGTCATGCTGGCGGTGGCGGGCTGCATTATTCAGCGTCTGACCGGTAATCCAATGGCCAGTCCGGAAGTGCTGGGGATCAGTTCCGGAGCCGCGTTTGGCGTGGTGTTGATGCTGTTTTTGGTGCCGGGGAATGCCTTCGGTTGGCTACTGCCCGCCGGAAGCCTGGGCGCGGCGGCGACACTGCTGATTATTATGATAGCCGCCGGGCGCGGCGGTTTCTCGCCGCAACGGATGTTGCTGGCGGGGATGGCGCTCAGCACCGCGTTTACCATGCTGCTAATGATGCTCCAGGCGAGCGGCGACCCGCGGATGGCGGAAGTGTTGACCTGGATCGCAGGATCTACCTATAACGCCACTGGCGGGCAGGTTACGCGAACCGCGATCGTGATGGTGATTTTGCTGGCAATTGTGCCGTTGTGTCGCCGCTGGTTAACGATTTTGCCTCTGGGCGGCGATGCCGCGCGCGCGGTGGGCATGGCGCTTACGCCATCGCGTATCGCGCTGCTGGCGCTGGCGGCTTGTTTGACGGCAACTGCGACGATGACCATTGGGCCGCTGAGTTTCGTTGGACTGATGGCGCCGCATATTGCGCGGATGCTTGGTTTTCGCCGGACGATGCCGCATATGGTCATCTCGGCGCTGGCAGGGGGCGTTCTACTGGTCTTTGCCGACTGGTGCGGCAGGATGGCGCTATTTCCGTATCAGATCCCGGCGGGACTGCTTTCAAGCTTTATTGGCGCGCCGTACTTTATCTATTTGCTACGTAAACAGAGCCGGTAAAAAAGCTGTGCCACATTTATGTCGGGTGGCAGCCATGCTCAACCCGACCTACAAATTACACAATATCAATATGTTGTGGCAATATTTTGTAGACCTAAAAATAGCTGAACGCTATCAGCGTGCGAAAGCTGTCCTGTCACGTTTTATCGAGGGAACTCTGCTTGTATGTTCAGCAAGAAGCAGGGGTTATTTCTGTATCGATAAGTCATGTGCTATTTCAGTGGCGCGCCGCTGTCTCCTGAACAGGGTGACTAATTTCAACATATCCAGGCCCGAAACGTTGATGATAAATTGCGGCATGATCTATCCAATAATAAGAATTACCGGTTTCGGTATTAAGCCTTTTTAAATATTAAGATGTGGATGCCGCATCTTTAATGCATCTCGTAAATCAATTTTAATTTAATAATAAGTTTTCATTATAAAACTTCGATAATAAAATATTATTTTTTTATCGAAGTAATAAAAAACGACTCTATTAAAATAAATTAATTGCCACGAGTAAACAAAAAAAATGTAACTTAGCATTTTTTGATTTTTTTAATGGAATTTATACCAAAAATAAATCTTATGCGTCATTGCTATACATTCAGTACTGTAATTCTGATCTTTTTTTATTCATTTTGACATGTTTATTGTTTTTTTGGCTCTCCCGTCTTGCTTGCTTTGTTTGTTTTTTGAACGGTAAAAAATATTTATTATTTAATGCTGATGATCCTTTAAATAAAAAACACTTGTCTTTGGGTTTTTAATGGAAAATACTTTGTCGCGCCTAAGGGATGTTATTTATTAACGTGTTGTTTGCTTCTTTTGAATGTTGCATCGGGAATTTCATAACTCGTCATATAATATATATCTACCCATATAAACATGGGGTATTGAGTATAGCTCCGTGTGAATAGCGTAAAAATACTCACCAACTTTTAATAAGGATGAAAAATGAATACAGCAGTAAAAGCTGCGGTTGCTGCCGCACTGGTTATGGGTGTTTCCAGCTTTGCCAATGCTGCGGGCAGTAATACTGGTACGGTGACTTTTACCGGTACTATTGAAGATTCACCGTGTTCAATCGTGGTTGGCGACGAACACCAGACCGTTAACCTGGGCCATATCGGTACCGGTTCTCTGATGGGCGGTAAAGAATCTTCAAAAGTCGATTTCCATATCGGTCTGGAAAACTGCGCATTCACCACTGAGAAAGAAGCGTCTACCGTTTTCTCTGCCATCGGTAACGAATCCAGCGCTAATCCGGGCAGCGTTGCGCTGATGCGCATCGGCGGCGGCGAAATGGCGGGTTCCAGCATTGTCATCGGCAACCACCTGGGTTCCGCGATCAAATTGGGCGACGCTTACAGCGAAAACCTGACGATGAACGGCAGCGTTGCGGCGGCGAAACAGACTCTTAACTTCAAAGCCTGGGTGAAAGGCGATTCCGCTGCCACCACTATCGATACCGGCGAATTCAGCAGCACCGTAAACTTCACGATCAGCTATCTGTAAGTGAAATATCATCCTGCGGCAGTCTGCCGCAGGATAATGCTCAAAGTAAAAAAATAGATTATATATTTCAGGGATAGATTGTCTGATGGCTCACTATAAAAAATTTCGTCTGAGCACGCTTGCGGCCGTGGTGGGTATTGTTCTGGCTGTCGGTCCGGAAAATAGCTACGCGGAAGCGCCCATTCAATTTAATACCCGATTTCTTGATGTTAAAGATGATGCCAGCCTGGATCTCTCCCGTTTTTCCCGTAAAGGCTACATTATGCCGGGGAGCTATCATCTTCAGGTGCTGGTCAATCAGAGTCAAATTGCCCAGGATAATATTATTACGTATTCCGTTGATAATAACGATTCTGATAACACCTATCCCTGTTTATCGCCTGAACTGGTATCGCTGCTGGGGTTAAAACCTGAAATAGCAGATAAAATGATCTGGATAAATGCCGGTCAGTGTCTGCAACCAGATCAACTGGAAGGGATGGAAACCCAAACGGATTTAAGCCAGTCAACGCTGACGGTGATTATTCCGCAGGCCTATCTGGAATACAGCGATGAAGAGTGGGATCCACCTTCCCGCTGGGATGAAGGGATTCCCGGCGTGTTATTTGACTACAACGTTAACAGCCAGTGGCGACATGCTGAACATGATGACGGCGATGAATATGACATCAGCGGCAACGGCACGGTGGGTGCCAACCTCGGCGCGTGGCGTTTGCGCGCGGACTGGCAGGCTAACTATCGTCACGAAAATGACAGCGAAGATAAAGACAACTTTGGCTCCAGTTCCGAACAGAACTGGGACTGGAACCGCTATTACGCCTGGCGGGCGATCCCGCAGCTCCGGGCACAGCTAACGCTGGGCGAAGGATCGCTGGAATCCGATATTTTCGACGGCTTTAACTATGTTGGCGGCAGCCTTATTACCGACGATCAGATGTTACCGCCTAATCTGCGCGGCTACGCCCCGGATATATCAGGCGTGGCGCGCACCAACGCCAAAGTTACCGTGACCCAGCGCGGGCGGGTGATTTATGAGTCGCAGGTCCCGGCTGGGCCGTTTCGCATTCAGGATATTAATGAAACGGTATCCGGCGATCTACACGTCAAAATTGAAGAACAAAGCGGTCAGGTGCAGGAATATGACGTCAGCACCGCCTCCATTCCGTTTCTGACCCGTCCCGGCCAGGTGCGCTACAAGTTAGCAGCCGGGCGACCGCAGGACTGGGATCACAATATGGAAGGCGGCTTTTTCACTTCAGCCGAAGCCTCCTGGGGGATCGCTAACGGCTGGTCGCTGTACGGCGGCGCCATCGGCGAGCAGGATTATCAGGCGCTGGCGTTAGGACTGGGGCGCGATCTGGCGCTGCTGGGCGCGTTTTCCGTCGATGTCACCCATTCCCGTGCGACGCTGCCAGAGGGTAGCGCCTACGGCGACGGCGCCATTCAGGGTAACTCGTTCCGTGCCAGCTACGCTAAAGATTTTGATGATATAGACAGCCGTCTGACGTTTGCTGGTTATCGCTTTTCCGAAGAAAACTACATGACGATGGACGAGTTTATCGATACGCATAATGACGATAACGATCGTCAGCGTACCGGCCACGATAAAGAGATGTATACCCTGACGTACAGCCAGAACTTTTCGGCAATAAACGTCAACGCCTATATCAACTACACCCATCGCACCTACTGGAATCAACCCAACCAGGACAGCTATAACCTGACGCTGTCGCACTATTTCGATGTCGGCGAGGTGCGCGGGATCAGTCTGTCGGTGAACGGTTTTCGCAACGAATATGACAATGAGCGTGATGACGGCGTGTACGTCTCGCTCAGTATTCCGTGGGGCAACAACCGCACGCTGAGCTACAACGGCTCCTTTAGCGATGACAACAACAGTAATCAGGTCGGCTATTACGAGCGCATTGACGATCGCAATAACTACCAGATCAACGCTGGCCGCGCGGATAACGGTGCGACTCTCGACGGCTATTACCGTCATCAAGCGAGCTATGCCGACATTGACGTCAGTGCGAACTATCAGGAAGGCGACTATACCTCCGGCGGGCTGAACATCCAGGGCGGCGCGACGCTGACTGCTAAAGGCGGGGCGCTGCACCGTACCAGCGTCAACGGCGGCTCGCGGCTGATGGTGGATGTCGGCGATGAAGCGAACGTACCCATCTCCGGCTACAGCACGCCGGTATATACCAACGCGTTTGGTAAAGCCGTCATTGTCGACGTCAACGACTACTACCGCAACCAGGTGAAAATCGACATTACCCAGTTGCCGGAAGACACGGAAGCAACCCTCTCCATCGCTCAGGCGACCCTGACGGAAGGGGCGATCGGTTATCGCCGCCTGGAGGTGCTCAGCGGTAAAAAAGCCATGGCCAGTATCCGCCTGCGCGATGGCGGCACGCCGCCCTTCGGCGCGGAGGTTTACAACAGTCGCCAGCAACAGTTAGGGATCGTAGGTGAAGACGGCAGCGTTTATCTGATCGGCATTAACCCCGGCGAGCGGTTGCAGGTGACATGGGAAGGTAAAACGCAGTGTGAAGCGGCGTTGCCCGATCCGTTGCCGGGCGATCTGTTTAGCGGCCTGTTGCTGCCGTGCATCGGCGACGCTTCATCACCTAAGGCAACGCAGCCCGAAGAGAAACCATTACTCCAGCTTCATACGCAGCGGCTGACGTCTTCAACGCAACCCGAAGCGCTCTCTTCTCGTTATCCAACACATTGATTCAGGAAATCGCATTCATGATGCCATTAAAACGTTATAACCTGGCCGCTGTTTTGCTGCTTTTGCTGGACGGCTACGGTAGCGCTCAGGCCGCCATCGCGCCCGATCGCACCCGCCTGGTGTTTCGCGGCGAAGATAAATCGATAAGCGTCGATCTGAAAAACGCCAACAGCAAACTGCCCTATCTGGCGCAGTCCTGGGTGGAAGATGAGAAGGGCGTCAAAATCACCTCACCTTTAATCGTCGTCCCACCGGTCCAGCGCATTGAGCCGTCGGCAATCGGACAGGTCAAAATTCAGGGGATGCCGGCGCTGGCGTCGCTCCCCCAGGATCGGGAAACCCTTTTTTATTACAACGTGCGCGAAATTCCGCCGCAAAGCGACAAGCCCAATACGCTGCAAATCGCCCTGCAAACGCGCATCAAAGTTTTTTACCGTCCGCAGGCGCTATCGAAAATCGATATGCAGCATCCATGGCAATACAAGATCACCCTTCAGCGTCAGGGCAATGGCTATCAGGTGAGCAATCCGACCGGTTACTACGTGGTGTTAAGCAACGCCAGCAACCGCATGGACGGCACACCGGCCAGAGGCTTTAGCCCATTAGTGATTGCACCAAAAAGCAACGTGACGCTGGGAGGGGACGCCAGTGAATTAGGTCACTCGCCTGTGCTGACTTACGTCAACGATTATGGCGCGCGGTTACCGCTGATTTTTAACTGTACTGACAACAGTTGTGCGGTAGATGAAGCAAAAAGCAGAAAGTCGTAACCGACAAGGAGACGCAAGATGAGGCAATGGCGGTTACGGCTGGGCACGGTAACGTGTGCGGCCATGCTGAGTGCGGTCAGTATGCCGCTGGCAGCAGGAAGTAAGACGGTCAACATGACGCTGACGATAGTCGTTAATGCCGCGCCGCCCTGTACTGTGACCGGCGGTGAGGTGGAATTTGGCAATGTGTTGACGACGAAAGTGGACGGAGTGAATTACCGGCAGGCGGTGGGCTATCGCCTGAGCTGTAACGGCAGAGTGAGCGATTACCTGAAGTTACAGATTCAGGGGAATGCGGTGACTATCAATGGCGAGTCGGTATTGCAAACCGATGTCGATGGATTGGGTATCCGACTGCAAACCGCCACGGATGGCGCGCTGATTTCACCCGGCAATACGCAATGGTTGTCATTTCAATACAGCGGCGGCAGCGGTCCGGCCATTGAGGCAATTCCCGTCAAAAATAATGGCGTAACGTTAACAGGTGGCGCGTTTAACGCAGGCGCCACGTTGGTGGTGGATTACCAATGAAAAAAATGGCTTTGATAGTGTTAATAAGCAGCAGTTTTGCCGCGCAGTCGGCTGAGAACCTTAAGTTTCACGGCACATTAATTTCACCGCCGAATTGTACGATTAACAATGATCAGACGATCGACGTTGAGTTCGGTAACCTGCTGATTAATAAAATAGATGGTACGCGTTATGCGCAGAATGTTCCGTATGAGATCACCTGTGATTCAACGGTACGCGATGAGACGATGGCGATGACCCTGACGCTAAGCGGTTCCGTGAGTGATTTTAATCCGGCGGCGGTAAACACCAGCGTGGCGGGGCTGGGGATTGAACTCAGGCAGAACGACCAACCCTTTACGTTGGGGTCCACCATTACGGTGAATGAACAGTCGATACCTGTTCTGAAAGCCATACCGGTTAAAAAGAGCGGTGCTTCGCTGAAAGAAGGCGGCTTCGATGCGACGGCAACATTACAGGTGGATTATCAGTAATGGCTAAAAGACAGGCGTTATTACACGGCGCGGCCTGCATCCTCTGTGGGGCGCTGATATTGCCGGTCTCAGCGGCAGATAATCTGCATTTTTCCGGTAGCCTGGTGGCCAGTCCTTGCACGCTCACGATGCAGGGGACGGGGATTGCCGAAGTCGATTTTTCGTCGCTTGACAGTTCTGATTTCACTCCCGACGGCCAGTCTGCTCGTAAGCCTCTGGTGTTTGAGCTCACGGATTGCGATTCGGCGCTGAGTAACGGGGTGCAGGTGACTTTCACTGGAACCGAAGCGACCGGAATGCGCGGTATCCTGGCCATCGATAGCCATTCAGGCGCTTCCGGGATCGGGATTGGTATTGAAACGCTATCCGGCGTTCCCGTGGGCATGAACGATGAAGAGGGGGCGATATTCACGCTGGTGACGGGGAATAACGCGCTAAGCCTGAATGCCTGGGTACAACGTCTTCCTGGCGAAGATCTGGTTCCGGGAACGTTCTTCGCAAGCGCACTAGTTACATTTGAGTATTTATGATGAAAATAATACGGACTTTATTTTTGCTGCTGATTGCCGTTTATGGCAGTTCGGTAGTGGCTAAACCCATGCTGAAAGCGACGTTTTCAAGTACCACGCTCTATTACGGCATAGGTCCGAGTACCTTCGATCGCTCGATTCTGCTGAATGTGATGGTGGATACACATGACGGAGTATACTATGGCACCTGGCAGCTAGGAGGGGTTTTTAAAAATCGTCCGGTACCCTTACAATCCTGGTCGGGGCCAGAGCCCGCGCCGACGGTTGTGTTACGCGATTTCGATAACAGCGTTGCGCGCTCCAGTTGCCAGAATATGCCAGCGAGTTGGCACGATTGTGGCTCTTTTACCGTGGATATTACGGTACAAAGCGATGACTATGGTTGCCCCTGGCTGGCAACGAGTCGTGTCACTGCTGCTGATGGTATCTCTGGCGAAACGTATTCCCCGCCGGATACGCGCAGTTCAGTTTGCCCGAAAGTTCCCGTTGATACTTTTGATATCTCCTGGGATGCGAACGTTTCGAAACAGAAAACAACCCTCATGCTTGATGCCACCGGTGGCACGGTGAATCGCACGTTACATACCTATTTGATGGAGGGGGGGAAACTTTGCGATGGCAGCAAATTTGACGACCGTGGCGCTTATTGCCGTTTTGTCTCATCGGGTATTACGCTCAATGTGCTGGGCTGCGACCAGTCGAGCGTCACGACCAGCGCCGTTGATCATCCGATAACCGATGTTGAGCTTCATGACATTAATGTGGCGGTGAACACCCGCAACATTGGCTCCGGGCAGTTCACGTCGACCTGTAGCTTCCAGTATATTATTGATGAGCTTTAGGGTGTCTGGTGCGGTTCAGGCTAACCTGCGATGAACCAATAAAAAGCCGGGTGGCGGCTTCGCCTTACCCGGCCTACGTTGTTTCTGGACGTTCTCTTTTACAGCGTCGCAAACACCCGACGCGCGGCGTCAATAGTATTATTAATGTCGTCCATGCTGTGTGCGACCGACATAAAGCCCGCCTCAAACGCCGATGGCGCCAGATACACGCCTTCCTCCAGCATCAGGTGGAAGAAACGCTTAAAGCGTTCCACGTCGCACGCCATCACGTCCTGATAGCAGGTTACGCTCTCAGCGTCGGTGAAGAAAATCCCGAACATGCCGCCGACATGGTTGACGACCAGTGGGATCCCCGCCTCCTGCGCCGCTTCGCACAGCCCTTCCGCCAGGCGGGTGGTGAGCTCATCCAGCGTTTCATGAATGCCGGGCTGGGCAACTTCATTCAGGCAGGCGAAACCGGCCGCCATCGCAATCGGGTTGCCGGAAAGGGTGCCCGCCTGGTAAACCGGGCCCGTCGGCGCCAGCGCATCCATTACATCGCGACGACCGCCAAACGCGCCTACCGGCATCCCGCCGCCGATGATTTTACCCAGACAGGTCAGGTCAGGCACGACGCCGTAGTAATCCTGGGCTCCGGCCAGTGCTACGCGAAAACCGGTCATCACTTCGTCGATAATCAGCAGCGCGCCGAACTCATCGCACAAGGCGCGCAGGCCGGGCAGGAATTCCGGCAGCGGCGGGACGCAGTTCATATTGCCCGCCACGGGTTCGACGATGATACAGGCGATTTCCTGCGGATATTGTTCAAACGCCGCGCGTACTGACGCCAGATCGTTATAAGTGCAGGTCAGCGTATGTTTCGCGAAATCTGCCGGCACGCCCGGCGAGTTCGGCTGACCAAGCGTCAGCGCGCCAGAACCGGCTTTGACCAGCAGGCAGTCGGCGTGGCCGTGGTAGCAGCCTTCGAATTTGATAATCTTATCGCGGCCAGTAAAACCACGCGCCAGGCGAATAGCGCTCATGGTCGCTTCGGTGCCGGAGTTCACCATGCGCACCATGTCCATGGTCGGCACCAGGTTGGTGACCAGTTCCGCCATTTTCACTTCCATCTCGGTTGGCGCGCCGAAGCTTAAACCGCGCTCCGCAGCTTCGATCACCGCATTGCGGATAGCCGGATGGTTATGCCCCAGTACCATTGGCCCCCAGGAACCGACATAGTCGATATACGCTTTGCCATCGACATCATAAAGATACGCGCCGTCCGCTTTTTCGATAAACAGCGGGGTGCCGCCCACGCCAGTGAAGGCGCGAACAGGGGAGTTCACGCCGCCGGGGATCAGCTCGCGGGCCGCGCTATAGAGATTTTCAGACTTACTCATGGAAAGATTCCTGGTTCGTAGAAAAAGTGAATACCCGCTATTCTAAGTTATTCAGAGAAGGTTATGAAAGTTTTACGCATTTGAAACAATACGATTTGCAGGGGATTTTCGCGGCGTTGGCGAGTAGAATGCCGACTTTAGATTTGTATTACCAATTAATGATCTTCTGATGAAAACAGACACTTCCACCTTTTTAGCTCAGCAAATTGTGCGTTTACGGCGCAGAGATCAGATTCGCCGGTTAATGCAGCGGGATAAAACGCCGCTGGCCATTCTGTTCATGGCGGCCGTTGTCGGCACGCTTACCGGACTGGTTGGCGTCGCCTTTGAAAAGGCCGTTTCCTGGGTACAAAACATGCGCATTGGCGCGCTGGTTCAGGTCGCGGACCATGCGTTTTTGCTTTGGCCGCTGGCCTTTATCCTTTCGGCGTTACTGGCGATGGTCGGCTACTTTTTGGTGCGAAAATTTGCGCCGGAAGCCGGCGGCTCGGGTATCCCGGAAATTGAAGGTGCGCTGGAGGAGCTACGTCCGGTGCGCTGGTGGCGCGTGTTGCCGGTGAAGTTTATCGGCGGGATGGGAACGTTGGGCGCAGGAATGGTATTAGGGCGCGAAGGGCCAACGGTGCAAATCGGGGGCAACCTGGGGCGCATGGTGCTGGATGTTTTTCGTATGCGCAGCGCCGAAGCGCGGCATACGTTGCTGGCGACCGGCGCGGCGGCGGGGCTCTCTGCGGCGTTTAACGCGCCGCTGGCGGGTATCCTGTTTATTATTGAAGAGATGCGCCCGCAGTTTCGCTACAACCTGATTTCGATTAAAGCGGTGTTTACCGGCGTCATCATGTCGAGCATTGTGTTCCGCATATTTAACGGCGAAGCGCCAATTATTGAAGTCGGCAAACTGTCTGATGTGCCGGTTAACACGCTGTGGTTATACCTTATCCTCGGCATTATTTTTGGCTGCGTCGGGCCGGTATTTAATTCGCTGGTGCTGCGTACCCAGGATATGTTTCAGCGCTTTCATGGCGGCGAAATTAAAAAATGGGTGCTTATGGGCGGCGCGATCGGCGGCCTGTGCGGTATTCTGGGGTTGATTGAGCCGGAAGCGGCAGGCGGCGGATTTAACCTTATTCCTATCGCCGCGGCAGGTAATTTTAGCGTCGGGCTACTGCTGTTCATCTTTATTGCCCGGGTGGTCACGACGCTGCTTTGCTTTTCTTCCGGCGCGCCGGGGGGCATTTTCGCCCCGATGCTGGCGCTGGGAACGCTGCTTGGTACGGCCTTCGGTATGGCGGCGGCAGTGCTTTTCCCGCAGTATCACCTGGAGGCCGGTACCTTTGCGATTGCCGGGATGGGGGCGCTGATGGCGGCGTCGGTGCGCGCCCCGCTGACGGGGATTGTGCTGGTGCTGGAGATGACTGATAACTACCAGCTCATTTTGCCAATGATTATCACCTGTCTTGGCGCGACACTATTAGCCCAGTTTTTGGGCGGGAAACCGTTATACTCAACCATCCTGGCGCGCACTCTGGCGAAGCAGGATGCGGAACAGGCGGCGAAAAACCAGAATGCGCCTGCGGGCGAGAATACTTGAACGAATTACCAGGGTATTAGATAATGACTGCCAATATTGGGTGAAAATTTATCCAATTACCGATGTCGTTTGGAGCAAAATATGAGTGATGACGTAGCGCTGCCGCTGCAGTTTACCGACGCAGCAGCGAATAAAGTAAAAAGCCTTATCGCTGACGAAGATAACCCGAATCTGAAATTGCGCGTGTATATCACCGGCGGTGGTTGTAGCGGCTTCCAGTATGGTTTTACCTTTGACGATCAGGTTAACGAAGGGGATATGACCATCGAAAAACAGGGCGTTGGCCTGGTGGTTGACCCGATGAGTTTGCAGTATCTGGTGGGTGGTTCGGTCGATTATACCGAAGGCCTGGAAGGTTCCCGCTTCATTGTAACCAACCCGAATGCGAAAAGTACCTGCGGGTGTGGCTCTTCCTTCAGCATTTGATTGTTGTTCGTTGTGCCGGATGGCGACGCGAGCGTCTTATCCGGCCGACAGGAAAGATGTTCCAGGCCCGATAAGCGTAGCGCCATCGGGCAAAACAATATCAACGTCCGTTTTCATCCAGTGCAAACGTCGGCAATTTCAAATGCCAGCGAATGGCCGCCAGCCGAATGAACAGCGTGACGACCATACCCATCATGCTGGCGCTTTCCAGCGGTACTGAAAACGTATAAAACGCGGTAGCGTGAACAATCCCGCCGATAATACAGGCCGTGGCATAGATTTCGGTGCGTAGGATCATGGGGATCTCGCGTGCCAGAACATCGCGAATAATCCCGCCGCCGACGCCGGTAATCACGCCCATACAGACAGCCACTAATGGCCCCGTTTCAGCGAGGAAGGCTTTATTCACCCCAATGCCGACAAACACCGCCAGCCCGACCGCATCCAGTACCGGCAACATCCATTTCGGCAGACGTCTTGGCTGGCGAACCAGCAGGATGGTCAGCATACTGGTGACCATGGCGACGACCAGATCGGTAGGATCTTTAACCCAGAATACCGGGCCGTTATCCAGCGCCATATCGCGGATTGTCCCGCCGCCGACGGCAGTAACGACGCCGAGCACCAGGACGCCGAACGGGTCCATACGTAATTTCCCGGCCAGTAACACGCCAGAGATAGCAAATACAGCCGTGCCTACAATATCCAGCCAATAGACGAGCATTGTCGAATCCCCACTGGGAGCCTGGTAAGACAGGCTCTAATTCACCTGTGAAAGCGCATTACAGAGTTGTTTTGCGGCGAGGATAATACGCGGGCTTGCGCGTTCAAACCAGTCGCTGTTAAGCGGAATAACCGGAATTTTTAACAGGTTTCCCCAGTATTGTTCAATTTTGAGAATTTCGCCCGCTTTTCCGGCCACGATAATGGCCTGGGGATGCCTTGCCAGCACCTGTTCACGGCTGACTTGCGGCCACGGCACGCGGCTGTCAGCAAAGACGTTTTCTCCGCCGCAGGTCGTCAAAACCTGATGTTGAATAGACCCTTTACCACTGGTAAACAGAGGATTCATGCCAAACTGAAGAAAGACGCGCTTTTTAGCTTTACCGGCATACTCGGCGTTGAGTGCGGCGTACTCGTTTAGCAATGTCTGCGCTGCCTGCTGAGCCTTTTCCGGCTGCGGGCTCCAGGCGGCCAGTTGACGGAGCGTGTCGGCGATCTGTTCGATGCTTACCGCGTCCACCCACATGACCTTAATACCTAATGACGTCAGTTGGTTTACCTGGCGTTCCGCATTACCGCCGCGCCAGGCGACGACCAGATCCGGCTTCAGCGCCACAATGCGTTCCAGATTCATTCCCTGCCAGGTAGAGACCTGTTCTATTTTTTGCGCTTCGGGCGGGTAGTCGGAATAGCTGCTGACGCCAACGGGCGTAATCCCGGCGGCAAAAGCGAGCTCCGTATTGGCGGGAGAGAGGGTAATGACGCGCGGCGCAGCGTAAAGCCACACCGGGAGCGTAAGCAGCAGGGCGACCAGCGCCCTGAACATTTGCTTAGCCATGCGCCAGTTTCTGTACCAGCGTTTCGACCATCAGAGTTGACTGTTTCGCCGCCACCGCGAGGAATTCGTCAAAGCTGAGGTGCGATTGCTGATCGGCCACGTCAGAAATAGCGCGTACCACCACGAACGGCACGTTGAAGTTATAGCAGACGTGGGCGATAGCGGTGGCTTCCATCTCTACGGCGACCGCGTCGGGGAAGTTATGCCGAATTTTCGCCAGCCCGACGGAGCCGTTAATAAACGCGTCGCCGCTAACAATAAGGCCGCGTACCGCGTTCAGATTCAACTCCCTGATGCAGGATTCCGCGGCGGCGATCAGTTTGTCATCGGCCTTAAATCCGGCCGGACAGCCCGGTAATTGCCCGTATTCATAGCCGAAAGCGGTCACATCAGCGTCGTGGTAACGCGCTTCGTCAGAGACGACGATATCGCCGACCTTCAGCGTGGACGCCAGACCGCCTGCGGAACCGGTATTGATGATCACGTCCGGCTTGCAATGCTCCAGAAGCAACGTTGCGCCCAGCGCCGCCGCGACTTTACCGATACCGGATTTCAGCAACGCCACTTCGGTGCCGTTCAACTGGCCAGTGTAAATTTCGCAGCCGCCCAGCGTAATCGTCTGACGGTTGTCAATTTTGTCACGCAGCAGCGTAACTTCTTCTTCCATTGCGCCAATGATGCCGATTTTCATAGATTTACTCGCGATAAGTCAGTTTTGGGGGCATAGTTTATCATGCGCTTATGGGGAAGCGCATTTCTCAGGCGGGGAGAGGATATGGCATCGATCGATTTCCGAAATAAAATTAACTGGCATCGTCGTTATCGTTCACCGCAGGGCGTAAAGACGGAACATGAGATCCTGCGGATTTTTGAAAGCGATCGCGGGCGGATTATCAACTCTCCGGCTATACGCCGTTTGCAGCAAAAAACGCAGGTTTTCCCGCTGGAGCGCAATGCCGCGGTGCGTACTCGCCTGACGCATTCGATGGAGGTGCAGCAGGTAGGGCGTTATATCGCGAAAGAGATTTTAAGCCGCCTGAAAGAGCAAAACCGACTGGAGGAGTACGGTCTGGATACGCTGACCGGTCCCTTTGAAAGTATTGTGGAAATGGCCTGCCTGATGCACGACATCGGTAATCCGCCGTTCGGTCATTTTGGCGAGGCGGCGATCAATGACTGGTTTCGTCAGCGGCTGCATCCGGAAGATGCGGAAAGTCAGCCGCTCACGCATGATCGCTGTGTGGTTTCCTCGCTACGGTTACAGGAAGGCGAAGAAAACCTGAACGATATTCGCCGCAAGGTACGTCAGGATATCTGCCATTTTGAAGGCAATGCACAGGGAATTCGTCTGGTGCATACGCTCATGCGGATGAATCTTACCTGGGCGCAGGTTGGCGGAATTTTAAAATATACCCGTCCGGCATGGTGGCGAGGGCCGGTGCCGGATTCCCATCGCTATTTAATGAAGAAACCGGGCTATTATCTTTCTGAAGAGAAGTATATTGCGAGGTTACGTAAAGAACTTCAGTTAGCGCCTTACAGTCGCTTTCCATTAACGTGGATTATGGAAGCCGCAGATGATATTTCTTATTGTGTCGCCGATCTTGAAGACGCGGTAGAGAAAAGAATCTTTAGCGTTGAGCAGCTTTATCACCATTTATATCACGCGTGGGGCCACCATGAGAAGGATTCGCTGTTTGAGCTGGTGGTAGGAAATGCGTGGGAAAAATCACGCGCCAATACATTAAGCCGCAGTACCGAAGATCAGTTTTTTATGTATTTACGGGTAAATACATTAAATAAACTGGTGCCCTATGCCGCTCAGCGTTTTATTGATAATTTGCCGCAGATTTTTGCCGGTACCTTCAATCAGGCGCTGCTGGAAGATGCCAGCGGTTTTAGCCGCCTGCTTGAACTCTATAAGAATGTGGCGGTTGAACATGTGTTTAGCCATCCGGATGTAGAACAGCTTGAACTACAGGGATACCGGGTGATCAGCGGGTTATTAGATATCTATCAGCCGCTATTAAGCCTGTCGCTTAACGACTTTCGCGAGCTGGTGGAAAAAGAACGGTTGAAACGCTTCCCCATAGAATCGCGCTTATTTCAGAAACTTTCTACGCGCCATCGTTTGGCCTACGTGGAAGTCGTCAGTAAATTACCCACGGATTCGGCGGAGTACCCGGTACTGGAATATTATTATCGCTGTCGGTTGATTCAGGATTATATCAGCGGGATGACTGACCTTTACGCATGGGATGAATATCGGCGTTTGATGGCGGTCGAACAGTAAATGGACTTTTGTAAAGATGGACAATAAATTTTTACTTTTTCCAGAAACTTTGTTCCGGAACTTCGCGTTATAAAATGAATCTGACGTACACAGCAATTTTGCGTTACCTGTTAATCGAGATTGAAACACATGAAAAAAACCACATTAGCAATGAGTGCACTGGCTCTGAGTTTAGGTTTGGCATTGTCGCCTCTGTCTGCCACGGCGGCTGAAACGTCCTCTTCAGCAATGACTGCCCAGCAGATGCCAAGCCTGGCACCGATGCTCGAAAAAGTGATGCCATCGGTGGTCAGTATTAATGTAGAAGGTAGCACCACGGTGAATACGCCGCGTATGCCGCGTAATTTCCAGCAGTTCTTTGGCGATGACTCCCCGTTCTGCCAGGACGGTTCTCCGTTCCAGAATTCTCCGTTCTGCCAGGGCGGCGGTAACGGCGGCAACGGCGGTCAACAACAGAAATTCATGGCGCTGGGCTCCGGCGTAATTATTGACGCCGCGAAGGGCTACGTCGTCACCAACAACCACGTGGTTGATAACGCCAGCGTGATTAAAGTACAGCTTAGCGATGGGCGTAAATTCGATGCTAAAGTGGTAGGCAAAGATCCGCGTTCTGATATCGCGCTGATTCAAATTCAGAATCCGAAGAACCTGACGGCGATTAAGCTGGCGGACTCCGACGCGCTGCGCGTGGGGGATTATACCGTCGCTATTGGTAACCCGTTTGGTCTGGGCGAAACGGTGACGTCAGGTATCGTTTCGGCGCTGGGGCGTAGCGGCCTGAACGTAGAAAATTATGAGAACTTTATTCAGACCGACGCCGCGATTAACCGCGGTAACTCCGGCGGCGCGCTGGTGAACCTGAACGGTGAGCTGATCGGTATTAACACCGCGATTCTGGCGCCGGACGGCGGCAACATCGGTATCGGCTTCGCTATCCCCAGTAACATGGTGAAAAACCTGACGTCGCAGATGGTGGAATACGGCCAGGTGAAACGCGGCGAACTGGGGATCATGGGGACTGAGCTGAATTCCGAATTGGCGAAAGCGATGAAAGTCGACGCCCAGCGTGGCGCGTTCGTCAGCCAGGTGATGCCGAATTCGTCCGCGGCGAAAGCGGGTATCAAAGCCGGGGATGTCATTACCTCGCTGAACGGTAAACCGATCAGCAGCTTTGCGGCGCTGCGCGCTCAGGTCGGCACTATGCCGGTCGGCAGCAAAATCAGCCTCGGTCTGCTGCGTGAAGGTAAAGCGATTACGGTTAATCTGGAACTGCAGCAGAGCAGCCAGAGTCAGGTTGATTCCAGCACCATCTTCAGCGGGATTGAAGGCGCTGAAATGAGCAATAAAGGCCAGGATAAAGGCGTTGTGGTGAGCAGCGTGAAAGCGAATTCACCCGCCGCGCAAATTGGCCTCAAAAAAGGCGATGTCATTATCGGCGCTAACCAGCAGCCGGTGAAAAATATCGCCGAGCTGCGTAAGATTCTCGACAGCAAACCGTCGGTTCTGGCGCTGAATATTCAGCGTGGTGATAGTTCTATTTATTTGCTGATGCAGTAATCACCTTTGTCCCCCTTCCTCCATGGAAGGGGGCAACACTTTTCTGTGAAACCCCCCACAACTCCATACTTATTTGCACCGTTTTGTGCATTTGCACAATGTCGAGACCTGTCATCTTCCTTATGCTTGTGCTCTGCTCACAGGAGGGATTTATGGCTGGCTGGCATCTTGATACCAAAATGGCGCAGGATATCGTGGCGCGCACTATGCGCATCATCGATACCAATATCAACGTAATGGATGCCCGCGGGCGTATTATCGGCAGCGGCGATCGGGAACGTATTGGTGAATTGCACGAAGGCGCGCTGTTAGTGCTGTCGCAGGGCCGGGTTGTGGATATCGACGACGCCGTGGCGCGACACCTGCACGGGGTACGTCAGGGGATTAATCTTCCCTTACGCCTTGAGGGCGAAATTGTCGGCGTGATCGGCCTCACCGGCGAACCAGAGCATCTGCGTAAATATGGCGAACTGGTGTGTATGACTGCCGAAATGATGCTGGAGCAGTCGCGGTTAATGCACCTTTTGGCGCAGGATAGCCGTTTGCGCGAAGAGCTGGTGATGAACCTGATTCAGGCCGAAGAAAATACGCCGGCGCTGGTGGAATGGGCGCAGCGTTTGGGGATAGATTTGAACCAGCCGCGTGTGGCGGCGGTGGTGGAAGTCGACAGCGGCCAGCTTGGCGTCGATAGCGCAATGGCGGAACTTCAGCAGTTGCAGAATGCGCTTACCACGCCGGAGCGTAACAACCTGATAGCCATTGTTTCTCTCACCGAGATGGTGGTGCTCAAACCCGCCTTAAACTCGTTTGGTCGTTGGGATGCTGAAGATCATCGTAAGCGCGTAGAGCAGCTTATCTCGCGCATGAAAGAGAATGGTCAGCTACGTTTTCGCGTGGCGCTGGGCAATTACTTTACCGGGCCAGGCAGTATTGCACGCTCATACCGCACGGCGCGCACCACGATGATGGTCGGCAAACAGCGGATGCCAGAAAGCCGCAGCTATTTTTATCAGGATTTGATGCTGCCGGTTCTGTTAGATAGCCTGCGTGGCGGCTGGCAGGCCAATGAGCTGGCGCGCCCGCTGGTAAAACTCAAAGCGATGGATAACAACGGGTTATTACGTCGGACGCTGACGGCGTGGTTTCGCCATAATGTCCAGCCGCTGGCGACCTCTAAGGCGCTGTTTATTCATCGTAACACGCTGGAATATCGGCTAAATCGTATTTCGGAACTGACCGGGCTGGATTTGGGAAATTTTGACGATCGGCTGTTGCTGTATGTGGCGCTGCAATTGGATGAACAGCGTTAAGCCCGGCGGCGCTACGCTTATCAGGCCTACCGGGATATATCTGTAGGCCGGATAAGGCGTAACACGTCGCCATCCGGCAACACACAGCTTACTTGCGGGTAAGCTTGTCCAGATCGGCTTCGATTTCACTGATCTTATTCGCGACGACGCTTTCCAGATGGCGCAAGTCGTCGAGGATCTTACGTTTGAGATCGAGTTCTGAGCGGTCGCGCTGGCAGATTTGGTCCAGCTCGTCAATCACATAGCGTAGGTTAGGGCTAATCTCCTGTACTTCTTTATAACCCTGACCGATGCCATCGGCCACCACCGTTTTACGCTGGCGTGGATACTTAAACTTCACGCTTTTAGCAAAGAATTCACCTCTATCCTTTTGAAAATAGATTTTCAGGATATCGTTATTGGCTTCTTGCCGCAGGCTGTAACGATCGATTTCCTCAGGATTGGTAATGCCCAGACTTTTTAGATTGTCATACATAGCGGTATCCTTCATCACACTATAACTTTTGAATAATTAACGAAAAATTGGTTTTTCGCCACCAGTGTATACAAAAAAAGCGCGGTTGATCGCAGAAGACGTCTCGGCAACGTAATGAGCAAAAGGGCGGCGGTTATTGATAGCTTAAGTAATTCAACGTGATATTCCGTTTATAGAGAAAGCGTTTGAAGTCAGTGTGGGAAATTGACCGGAGGCAGTGGTCGATAACCTTGAGAGGCGGAGTCTATGTCCGGAACGTATAATGCTACTATTCGCCGGGTGGTGGTTTCCGCCTGGATAGGAAACTCCATTGAATATTATGATTTTCTATTATACGGCCTGGCAAGCGCGCTGGTATTTGGCCCGCTTTTTTTCCCTGGCGCCAGCCCATTGACTGCAACGTTATCTTCTTTTGCCAGTTTCGGCGTGGGATTTATCTCCCGGCCGCTGGGCGCACTATTTTTTGGCAACAGGGGAGATACGCTTGGGCGTAAAAACACGTTATTAATTACGTTAGGGGGGATGGGCGCGGTCACGTTTCTCATCGGTTGCCTGCCTTCTTACGCCAGTATTGGCGCGCTGGCGCCTGCTTTACTGGTTATTCTGCGTTTTCTACAGGGATTTATGGTTGGAGGCGAATGGGGAGGCGCCATGTTGATGGTCGTGGAATATGCTGCTGGAAAGCACCGGGGGCGGTTAAGCGCGCTATCGCAAACAGGAGGACTCACGGGACAATTATTGGCGACAGGCGTATTTATAGTCGTGACCCAATTACCGAAGGAGGCGTTGTTATCGTGGGGATGGCGTATTCCTTTTCTGCTCAGTGCGCTTTTGGTGTTGCCTGGATTATATATGCGTCATCGTCTGGATGAGACGCCTGTCTTCCGTGCGTTTAAAAAGCAGCAGGCCATTAATCATAGGCAGCAAAGAGAAGAAAGGCCGGTGGTCAAAGTAGTACGAGAACAATGGCGTAGCATTTTGCTGATTATAATTCTGCGTTTTGCGGAAAGCGTTCCCTTTTTTCTTGCTACCGTCTTCGCGGTTTCCTGGGCGACAACGCAGCTTGGGATTGCCAGCCTGACTATTCTGTACATTGTAATGTTCACCTGTCTGTTGACGTATCCCATGCACGTGCTATTTGGCATCATGTCGGATCGGCGTGGCTGCCGTCAGGTGTATATTTTCGGCGCGCTTTTTGTCGCGGCAATGGCTTTTCCCTTTTTCTGGCTGCTGGAAAGCCGTTCGCTCATACTGATGACAATGGGCTACGTTCTGCTTATTAACATTGGTCATAATTCACTGAATGCCGTGCAACCTTCTTTTTTCGCCGGACTGTTTCATCCGCCTGTACGCTACAGCGGTTCATCAATTGGCGCTCAGTTGGGGGCGGTTGTGGCAGGGGGATTCACGCCGTTTATCGCTAAAGCGTTAAGCGCAGTCTATGATAACAGTTGGACTTTGGTTGCCGGTTATGTCGTTTTAACTGCGCTGGCTTCGGCGTTTGCGGCAAAGATTGCGCCGGAAACCGTGTTACCGCATTCGCCGTAATGCAAAGGGGGGCTGTCGCCCCCGCTTTTCACTCGCTTAATCAATAGTGCGCAATAATTCGTTAATGCCCACTTTACCACGCGTTTTGGCGTCGACTTTTTTCACGATCACCGCGCAGTACAGACTGTACTTGCCGTCTTTTGACGGCAGGTTGCCGGAAACGACCACGGAGCCCGCCGGTACGCGGCCATAGTGAACTTCACCGGTTTCGCGATCGTAGATTTTGGTGCTCTGGCCGAGGTATACCCCCATGGAAATGACGGAGCCTTCTTCGACAATGACGCCTTCCACGACTTCAGAACGCGCGCCAATAAAGCAGTTGTCTTCAATGATGGTCGGGTTAGCCTGCAGTGGCTCCAGTACGCCGCCGATACCCACGCCGCCGGAAAGGTGAACATTTTTACCAATCTGCGCGCAGGAACCCACCGTCGCCCAGGTGTCAACCATGGTACCTTCGTCAACGTAGGCGCCGATGTTAACGTAAGACGGCATCAGCACGGTGTTGCGGGCGATAAATGCGCCCTGACGAACGGCCGCAGGCGGAACGACGCGGAAGCCTTCTTTCTGAAAACGCGCTTCGTCGTAATCAGCGAATTTCATCGGGACTTTATCGAAGTAGCGGCTTTCCGCACCGTCGATAACCTGGTTATCGTTAATACGGAAAGAGAGCAGAACCGCTTTCTTCAACCACTGGTGAGTGACCCACTGACCGTCGATTTTTTCTGCGACACGCAGCGCGCCGGAATCAAGTAGAGAAATGACCTGGTTTACCGCCTCTCGGGTCACGGTATCTACATTTGCCGGCGTAATATCGGCGCGGCGCTCAAAAGCGGTCTCAATAACGTTCTGTAACTGCTGCATTGTTAAACTCTTTCATATAAATAAACACACTACCCTTTATCGTTTGGATTGAGGGCCGCTGTCAACCGTTGTTGCACCTCAAGTTGCAGCACATTATTAAGTGCGCGCCGATCCGCTGTGGCGATTATGAATAAATCTTCTACTCGTTCACCAATGGTTGTAATTCGGGCGCCATGAAGCGAAATTCCCAGATCGGCAAAAATTTGTCCGACCCTGGCCAGCAGACCAGGTTGATCGAGCGCGATCAATTCCATGAATGATTTTCTGTCGGTATGGGTGGGCAGAAAATTGACTTCCGTTTCGACCGTAAAGTGCCGTAACTTTGCCGGTTGCCGACGCGGCTGCGGCGGCTGCCAGCTACGCTGCGTAATGGTTTGTTCAAGACCGGTGCGAATAACGTCATGGCGATCCGCCGCCAGCGGGCTGCCGTCTGGTTCCAGAACGATAAACGTATCCATTGCCATGCCGTCGCGAGTGGTAAAGATCTGCGCGTCATGGACGCTTAAATTACGCCTGTCCAGCTCGGCGCAGACGGCGGCAAACAGATAGGGTCTGTCCGGACTCCAGATAAAAATTTCGGTTCCACCGCGCGTGGCCTGCGGACTGAGCAACACTAATGGTTGGCGCAGATCGTGCTGCAATAAATGGCGTGCGTGCCAGGCGAGCTGATTTGGACTATGACGAACAAAATAGTTAGCGCGACAGCGGGTCCAGATTTTGTGCAGCGCGGCTTCATCAATGTTGTCCATTCGCAGCAGCGCCAGCGCCTGAAGCTGATGGTGACGCACGCGCTCACGCATATCCGGCGTATTTTGCATTCCACGTCTGAGCTGTTTTTCAGTGGCGAAGTACAGCTCGCGCAACAGGCTCTGTTTCCAGCTATTCCACAAGGTTTCGTTGGTCGCGCAGATGTCCGCGACGGTCAGGCAGACCAGAAAACGCAGCCGTGTTTCGGTTTGCACCTCTTCGGCAAACTGCTTAATGACTTCCGGATCCTGGATGTCGCGGCGCTGGGCGGTGACTGACATCAGCAGATGTTGGCGCACCAGCCAGGCGACCAGTTGCGTTTCGCGTGAGTTCAAACCGTGCAGTTCGGCGAAGGTGAGTACATCCTGCGCGCCCAGTACGGAATGGTCGCCGCCGCGTCCTTTCGCAATATCGTGGAACAGCGCGGCGATCAGGATCAGTTCCGGATGGGGAAGCCGCGGCCAGAGATCGACGCATAGCGGATGGCGCTGGCGCGTCTCTTCTTTCGCAAAGCTCTCCAGTTTGAGCATTACGCGGATGGTGTGTTCATCCACCGTGTATGCGTGGAACAGGTCAAACTGCATTTGTCCGACGATGTGCGACCACTGCGGCATATAAGCCCACAGTACGCTGTGGCGATGCATGGGCAGCAGGCCGCGGCTGACCGCGCCGGGATGGCGCAGCATACTAAGAAACAGAGTGCGCGCCTCCGGGATGTAACACAGCGGTTGGCTCAGGTGGCGGCGGGCGTGGCGCAAGTGGCGTAACGTCGTAGAGTAGATGCCGGTGATCGCGCTATTGCGCACCATCATATAAAACATCCGCAGGATCGCTTGCGGTTCGCGGATAAACAGCGTGTCGTCACGCAGATCAATGAGCGTGCCGCGTAGTTGAAACTCATCGTCAACAGGACGCGGTTTTTCATCCGCAGGCAGCGCCAGAATCGCCTCGTCAAATAGCTGAAGCAGCATCTGATTAAGTTCGCTCACCCGACGCGTAACCCGGAAGTAGTCTTTCATCATCCGCTCAACCGGATCATTGCCCTCGCCGCTGTAGTTAAGGCGTTGAGCAACGCTTAACTGGCGGTCGAACAGCAGGCGGTTATCGTAGCGGCTGACCACCAGATGTAGCGCAAAGCGAATGCGCCACAGGATATGCAGGTACTCGTTGAGCTCCGCGCGCTCAGCCGGGGTTAAAAAGCCGAATCCCACCATCTCATCGAGCGAGGTAGCGCCGAAGTGACGTCGGGCGACCCACTGCAATGTATGGATATCGCGCAGGCCGCCGGGGCTGCTTTTAATATCCGGCTCCAGATTATAGCTGGTACCGTGATAGCGCTGGTGACGCTGGTTCTGCTCTTCTACTTTGGCGGCGTAAAATTTGTCGGACGGCCAAAAACCTTCGCTGAAAATATGTTTTTGCAGTGCCAGAAACAGAGCGACATCACCGATCAGCAGGCGCGTTTCGATGAGGTTTGTCGCAACGGTTAAATCAGACAGACCTTCCAGCAGACACTCTTCCAGCGTACGTACGCTATGCCCGACATCCAGCTTGACGTCCCATAATAAAGTCAGCAGCTCGCCGACCTTTTGCGCCTGTTCATCGGGCAGCTTTTTGCGGCTTAAAATGAGCAGATCAATATCGGAAAGCGGATGCAGTTCGCCGCGTCCATAGCCGCCGACGGCGACCAGCGCCAGATCGGCAATCTGACCGAAACCGGCCTCAATCCACAGGCGTTGCAACAACTGGTCGATAAATTCGGTACGAGCTTCAATAAGCTGTTCAGCACAAATGCCGCTGTCAAATGCCTCTCCCAGCCAGTGTTGAAAGATGTCGATGCGGGCTTTGATACCGGCGACGGTCAGTTCAGCGCGCGGCCAGACGCCAGGGTTTTGCGGCTGGTCAGGGAGGGTGGGGAGTGCGGTATTCGCGTGCTGTTCAGGAAGAGTATTCATATGCGCCACCCATTAAAAAGCCGGATGGTGGCGTGAACGCCTTATCCGGCCTACGTATTTACTCTTCATCCTTCAAGTTGCTTCTACGTTGGCTGCGCTCGTTCACTCCAGTCACGTACTTATGTACGCTCCTGAAGATTCACTCTCTTGCCGCCTTGAGGCAACTCGAATGATTTTGAGTAAAGGTGTAATTTGTAGGCCTGATAAGATGCGAAGGCATCGCCATCAGGCAAAACATTATTCGTCGTGTGTGATGATCGCCGGGATGGTGTCATCTTTACGCAGCGTCAGAATTTCACAGCCGTTTTCCGTTACCACAATAGTATGCTCGTACTGAGCAGACAAGCTGCGGTCTTTGGTTTTTACCGTCCAGCCGTCTTTCATGGTGCGGATACGGTAATCCCCGGCGTTCAGCATCGGTTCAATGGTAAAGGTCATGCCAGGCTGCAACACGACGCCGCCATCGTCTGCATCATAATGCAGCACCTGCGGTTCTTCATGGAAGCCGCGACCAATACCGTGTCCGCAGTATTCACGTACCACGGAGAAACCTTCGCCTTCGGCATATTTCTGGATGGCGGCGCCAATGGTGCGCAGGCGGATGCCCGGTTTCACCATTTTGATGCCCAGATACAGGCTCTCTTGCGTGACGCGGCACAGACGCTCGCCCAGAATGGTCGGTTTGCCGACGATAAACATCTTCGAGGTATCGCCGTGGAATTCATCTTTAATCACGGTCACGTCGATGTTGACGATATCACCATCTTTCAAATGTTTAGCGTCATCCGGAATGCCGTGGCATACCACTTCATTAATAGAGATACAGACGGATTTCGGATAGCCGTGGTAGCCGAGGCAGGCGGAGATCGCGTGTTGTTCGTTAACGATGTAATCGTTACAGATACGGTCCAGTTCGCCAGTGGTGACGCCCGGTTTGATATACGGTTCGATCATTTCCAGCACTTCGGCTGCCAGACGGCCCGCGACGCGCATTTTTTCGATGTCTTCAGATGTCTTGATAGAGATAGCCATGAATTCTGTCCATCAGTGCCGATGATTTCGGCAATAATTGTGTAAGTGCTGACAATGGTATCAGTCAGGGGTGTACCCTGCCAAATTGAGAATCATTCTGAACTTCGCCTTTCGTGCCACAGGTGCGTTGGCGACATTTTTTCACCCCAGTCACTTATTGGCCGTAAGCTCCCGGGGATGCAAAAATTTGCCGCCTGCTTGTAACACGAAATTCATCGTTCAATTCAGCATTGAGTGCCAACAATTATTGGTGTCGGTGGCGTATTTGTGGTATAAAGCGCGCCGGACTTCCGATCCATTCGAAGACTACACACGATGGACGGGAGCGACAAATCTCACTTTGTGTAACAACACACACGTATCGGCACATATTCCGGGGTGCCCTTTGGGGTCGGTAATATGGGATACGTGGAGGCATAACCCCAACTTAATCTATAGAGGTTTTAAATCATGGCAACTGTTTCCATGCGCGACATGCTCAAGGCTGGTGTTCACTTTGGTCACCAGACCCGTTACTGGAACCCGAAAATGAAGCCTTTCATCTTCGGCGCGCGTAACAAAGTTCACATCATCAACCTTGAGAAAACTGTACCGATGTTCAACGAAGCTCTGGCTGAACTGAACAAGATCTCTGCTCGTAAAGGTAAAATCCTTTTCGTTGGTACTAAACGCGCTGCAAGCGAAGCGGTGAAAGAAGCTGCTAACAGCTGCGACCAGTTCTTCGTGAACCATCGCTGGCTGGGCGGTATGCTGACTAACTGGAAAACAGTTCGTCAGTCCATCAAACGTCTGAAAGACCTGGAAACTCAGTCTCAGGACGGTACTTTCGAAAAGCTGACCAAGAAAGAAGCGCTGATGCGTACTCGTGAGCTTGAGAAACTGGAAAACAGCCTGGGCGGTATCAAAGACATGGGCGGTCTGCCGGACGCTCTGTTCGTTATCGATGCTGACCACGAGCACATTGCTATCAAAGAAGCGAACAACCTGGGTATCCCGGTATTTGCTATCGTTGATACCAACTCTGATCCGGACGGCGTTGACTTCGTTATCCCGGGTAACGATGACGCAATCCGTGCTGTTAGCCTGTACCTGGGCGCTGTCGCTGCAACCGTTCGTGAAGGCCGTTCTCAGGATCTGGCTTCCCAGGCGGAAGAAAGCTTCGTAGAAGCCGAGTAATAAGGCTTGATAACTCCCTAAAATAGTTCGAGTTGCAGGAAGGCGGCAAGCTCGAGAATTCCCGGGAGCTTACATCAGTAAGTGACCGGGATGAGCGAGTGAAGGCAACGCGCCTGCGGCTCGAAATATGAAGGGGAGAGCCCTTATAGACCAGGTAGTATCACGTTTGGTTAGGGGGCCTGTATATGGCCCCCTTTTTCACTTTTATATCTGTGCGGTTTGATGCCGGGCAGATCAAATCTTTCGAGGATTTTAGAATGGCTGAAATTACCGCATCCCTGGTAAAAGAGCTGCGTGAGCGTACCGGCGCAGGCATGATGGATTGCAAAAAAGCGCTGACTGAAGCGAATGGCGACATTGAGCTG
The DNA here is from genome assembly GCF_046550535.1 of Salmonella sp. SAL04213. Lineage (NCBI taxonomy): Bacteria > Pseudomonadati > Pseudomonadota > Gammaproteobacteria > Enterobacterales > Enterobacteriaceae > Salmonella > Salmonella sp. SAL04213. The sequence goes on from NZ_JBGDXS010000003.1 coordinate 488,904, forward strand.
GCAATCGAAAACATGCGTAAGTCCGGCGCTATCAAAGCGGCGAAAAAAGCAGGCAACGTGGCTGCTGACGGCGTAATCAAAACCAAAATCGACGGCAACGTCGCTTTCATTCTGGAAGTTAACTGCCAGACTGACTTCGTGGCTAAAGATGCTGGCTTCCAGGCATTTGCTGACAAAGTGCTGGACGCCGCTGTTGCTGGCAAAATCACTGACGTAGAAGTTCTGAAAGCACAGTTCGAAGAAGAGCGCGTTGCTCTGGTAGCGAAAATTGGCGAGAACATCAACATTCGTCGCGTCGCTTCCCTGGAAGGCGACGTTCTGGGTTCTTACCAGCACGGTGCGCGCATTGGCGTTCTGGTTGCCGCTAAAGGCGCTGACGAAGAGCTGGTTAAACAGCTGGCGATGCACGTTGCGGCAAGCAAGCCGGAATTCGTTAAGCCGGAAGACGTGTCTGCTGACGTGGTAGAGAAAGAGTACCAGGTACAGCTGGACATCGCGATGCAGTCCGGTAAGCCGAAAGAAATCGCAGAGAAAATGGTTGAAGGCCGCATGAAGAAATTCACCGGCGAAGTTTCTCTGACTGGTCAGCCTTTCGTCATGGAACCGAGCAAATCTGTTGGCCAACTGCTGAAAGAGCACAACGCTGACGTGACTGGCTTCATCCGCTTTGAAGTGGGCGAAGGCATTGAGAAAGTCGAGACTGACTTTGCAGCAGAAGTTGCTGCGATGTCTAAGCAGTCCTGATTTTCCTGAGGAGCCGCCTGAGGGCGGCTTCTTTTTGCGCCTCTCTTGTAAAATCAGCCGACGCCTGGCGTCTGCGCTGAAATGCGACGTACAATGTCGCCGGAATTAACTCATATCAATCGTTGACAGTCTCAGGAAAGAAACATGGCTACCAATGCAAAACCCGTCTATAAACGCATTCTGCTTAAATTAAGCGGCGAAGCTCTGCAGGGTACGGAAGGCTTCGGTATTGATGCAAGCATACTGGATCGTATGGCTCAGGAGATCAAAGAACTGGTTGAACTGGGTATTCAGGTTGGTGTGGTGATTGGCGGTGGTAACCTGTTCCGTGGCGCGGGTCTGGCAAAAGCGGGGATGAACCGCGTTGTGGGCGACCACATGGGCATGTTGGCCACCGTCATGAACGGCCTGGCAATGCGTGATGCGCTTCACCGCGCCTATGTGAACGCCCGCCTGATGTCGGCAATTCCTTTAAACGGCGTGTGCGACAACTACAGTTGGGCCGAGGCTATTAGCCTGCTGCGTAATAACCGTGTTGTGATTCTGTCTGCAGGTACGGGTAACCCGTTCTTCACTACCGACTCTGCGGCCTGTCTGCGCGGGATCGAAATTGAAGCGGATGTCGTACTGAAAGCGACCAAAGTGGATGGCGTATTCACTGCCGATCCGGCAAAAGATCCTTCCGCGACCATGTACGATCAGCTGACCTACAGCGAAGTGCTGGATAAAGAGCTGAAAGTGATGGATCTGGCGGCGTTCACGCTGGCTCGTGACCACAAACTGCCGATTCGTGTTTTCAACATGAACAAACCAGGCGCGCTGCGTCGTGTGGTGATGGGCGAAAAAGAAGGGACGTTAATCACGGAATAATTCCCGTGAGCGCCAAATACGGGTAAGATTCTGTTCTATTGACGGGTCTTATTACCTGGCAGAAATTAAACGAGACTATACTTAGCACATCTTTGTATTGTGTGACCGTCTGGTCTGACTGAGACTAGTTTTCAAGGATTCGTAACGTGATTAGCGATATCAGAAAAGATGCTGAAGTACGCATGGAAAAATGCGTTGAAGCGTTCAAAACCCAAATCAGCAAAGTGCGCACGGGTCGTGCTTCTCCCAGCCTGCTGGATGGTATTGTCGTAGAATACTATGGCACTCCGACCCCGCTGCGTCAGTTGGCAAGCGTAACGGTAGAAGACTCCCGTACCTTAAAAATTAACGTGTTTGACCGTTCTATGGGGCCAGCCGTTGAAAAAGCGATCATGGCGTCAGACCTCGGTTTGAATCCAAGCTCTGCGGGCACCGACATTCGCGTTCCGCTGCCGCCGCTGACCGAAGAACGTCGTAAAGATCTGACGAAAATTGTCCGTGGCGAAGCGGAGCAGGCGCGTGTCGCCGTTCGTAACGTCCGTCGTGATGCGAACGATAAAGTAAAAGCTCTGCTGAAAGATAAAGCGATCAGTGAAGATGACGATCGTCGCTCTCAGGAAGAAGTACAGAAAATGACCGACGCGGCAATTAAGAAAGTTGATGCGGCGTTGGCAGATAAAGAAGCAGAACTGATGCAGTTCTGATTGATCTGTACGCAGATATAAACTCATTCCACCGCTAACCTGGCGGATGAGTGGTGTACAAAGCGCCGCGCAGAAGACATTATCAGGTCTCCTGTGCGGCGTTTTGCTTTTTATTCCGTTTCAACACTTCTGGACGTTTCATGAAGCAATTAACCATTCTGGGCTCGACCGGCTCTATTGGTTGCAGCACACTGGACGTGGTGCGCCATAATCCTGATAGCTTCCGCGTTATCGCGCTGGTGGCGGGTAAAAATGTCGCCCGCATGGCGGAGCAATGCCTGGAGTTCTCGCCGCGTTATGCCGTGATGGACGATACGTCGAGCGCAGAACAGCTCAAAATAATGCTTCAGCAGCATGGCAGCCGCACCGAGGTTCTGAGCGGTCAGCAGGCTGCCTGTGAGATGGCGGCGCTTGATGAGGTCGGGCATGTGATGGCGGCCATTGTGGGCGCGGCTGGTTTACTGCCGACCCTGGCGGCGATTCGCGCAGGAAAGACGATTCTGCTGGCGAATAAAGAATCGCTGGTGACCTGCGGGCGGCTGTTTATGGACGAAGTAAAACGCAGCAACGCCCGGCTTTTACCCGTCGATAGCGAACATAACGCGATTTTTCAGAGTTTGCCGCAATCTATTCAGCATAATCTGGGATACGCTGACCTTGAGCAAAATGGCGTAACGTCGATTTTGCTTACCGGGTCTGGTGGCCCGTTTCGTGAAACGCCAATGTGCGATCTGGCAGCGATGACGCCGGATCAGGCATGTCGTCATCCGAACTGGTCGATGGGGCGAAAAATCTCCGTCGACTCCGCCACCATGATGAATAAAGGTCTGGAATACATTGAAGCGCGTTGGTTATTTAATGCCAGCGCACGTCAGATGGAAGTGTTGATCCATCCGCAATCGGTCATTCATTCGATGGTGCGTTATCAGGACGGCAGCGTCCTGGCGCAGCTTGGAGAACCTGACATGCGTACGCCTATTGCGCATACGATGGCATGGCCGAATCGCGTCACGTCCGGCGCGCAGCCGCTTGATTTTTGCAAACTCAGCGCGCTGACGTTTAGCGCGCCAGATTATCAGCGTTATCCGTGCCTGAAGCTGGCGATGGAGGCGTTTGAGCAAGGTCAGGCGGCAACGACGGCGCTCAATGCGGCAAACGAAATCACCGTTGCCGCGTTTCTGGCGCAACAGATTCGTTTTACCGATATCGCCGGGCTCAATTTAGCGGTGCTGGAGAGGATGGATTTACAGGAACCGGCAAGCGTTGAGGACGTATTGCAGGTTGACGCCATCGCGCGTGAAGTAGCCAGAAAACAAGTGATACGGCTCTCACGCTGACGATTATCCCGCGACAGAAGATCGTGCTATTTGTTAGCGTTGGGCTTCGGTGATATAGTCTGCGCCACCTGATCGCAGGTTTTTGGCTTTTTTCGGTCAGGTTAGCCGTGGTTTTACACGGCTTTTTTGTGGATACACAAAATCATTCAGGACGCATCGGGACGGCAGGCGAATACGTTCCCGGCGTGCGCAGACAGCGCACGACAGGGGCGATAATGCGCAGCCATCCGCGAAGCGGACCGAAGAGAATGTGTATAAAGGCTTCAGTATTCCTGAGTACCGCTAAATCCTTTCAGGGACAAAAAACGCGTTATGTTGTCTGCAACTCAACCAGTAAGCGAAAATTTGCCAGCGCATGGCTGCCGTCATGTTGCAATAATTATGGATGGCAATGGTCGCTGGGCGAAAAAGCAAGGGAAGATCCGGGCCTTTGGGCATAAAGCCGGAGCGAAGTCCGTCCGGCGAGCGGTCTCTTTTGCTGCCAATAACGGTATTGATGCGTTAACGCTGTATGCCTTTAGTAGTGAAAACTGGAACCGACCGGCGCAGGAAGTGAGCGCGTTAATGGAGCTGTTTGTGTGGGCGCTGGATAGCGAAGTCAAAAGCCTGCACCGCCATAACGTTCGCCTGCGTATTATCGGCGATATCAGTCGATTCAACTCACGTTTACAAGAACGTATTCGCAAATCAGAAGCGCTTACCGCCCATAATACGGGTCTAACGCTGAATATTGCTGCGAATTACGGCGGACGTTGGGATATTGTCCAGGGAGTCCGACAACTGGCGGAACAGGTGCAGGCTGGAGTGCTGCGCCCCGATCAGATTGATGAAGAGAGACTAGGCCAGCAAATCTGTATGCATGAGCTGGCGCCTGTGGATTTAGTAATTAGGACTGGGGGAGAGCATCGCATTAGTAACTTTTTGCTTTGGCAAATTGCCTATGCCGAACTTTACTTTACGGATGTTCTTTGGCCCGATTTCGATGAACAAGACTTTGAAGGTGCGCTGCATGCCTTTGCTAATCGAGAGCGTCGTTTCGGCGGTACCGAGCCTGGTGATGACAAAGCCTGATGGGGGTTGCTTTTGCTGAAGTATCGCCTGATTTCTGCTTTTGTGTTAATACCCGCGGTCATCGCTGCGCTTTTTTTATTGCCGCCGGTGGGGTTCGCTATTATTACGCTGGTTGTCTGTATGCTGGCCGCGTGGGAATGGGGACAGTTAAGCGGTTTCGCCGCGCGTTCACAGCGGGTTTGGCTGGCGGTGCTGTGTGGTCTGTTATTGGCGCTGATGCTATTTTTGTTGCCTGAGTATCATCACAACATTCGTCAACCGCTGGTTGAGATGTCGCTTTGGGCATCGTTAGGATGGTGGGTTGTCGCGCTACTGCTGGTGCTATTTTATCCCGGTTCGGCGGCAATCTGGCGCAACTCAAAAACATTGCGTCTCATTTTCGGTTTGTTAACTATTGTGCCATTTTTCTGGGGCATGCTGGCGCTGCGCGCCTGGCACTATGACGAGAATCATTACAGTGGCGCAATATGGCTACTCTATGTCATGATCCTGGTCTGGGGAGCGGACTCTGGCGCGTACATGTTTGGTAAATTATTTGGCAAACATAAGCTGGCGCCGAAGGTTTCCCCGGGTAAAACCTGGCAAGGGTTTATCGGCGGGCTTGCTACGGCTGCCGTGATCTCATGGGGTTACGGTATGTGGGCGAATCTGAATGTTGCGCCTGTTATCTTGCTGATTTGCTCTGTGGTGGCGGCTCTGGCTTCTGTACTGGGCGACCTCACCGAGAGTATGTTTAAGCGCGAAGCAGGAATTAAGGATAGCGGCCACTTGATTCCAGGCCATGGCGGCATTCTGGACCGAATTGACAGCCTGACGGCTGCCGTACCGGTCTTTGCTTGCCTGTTGTTACTGGTGTTCAGGACGCTCTAACGGAAGGTTTTATGCTGAGTATTCTCTGGAATCTGGCTGCATTCATCATCGCACTGGGCGTGCTGATCACTGTGCATGAATTTGGTCATTTCTGGGTTGCCCGGCGCTGCGGTGTGCGAGTTGAGCGCTTTTCCATCGGTTTTGGCAAAGCGCTCTGGCGTCGTACCGATCGGTACGGCACCGAGTATGTCATCGCCCTGATCCCGCTGGGCGGCTACGTCAAAATGCTGGATGAACGCGCCGAACCGGTAGCGCCGGAATTGCGTCGTCACGCCTTCAATAACAAAACGGTGGGCCAGCGCGCCGCAATTATTGCCGCAGGTCCGGTTGCGAACTTCATTTTTGCTATCTTTGCTTACTGGCTGGTCTTTATCATCGGCGTCCCTGGCGTTCGTCCGGTCATTGGCGAAATAACGCCCAACTCGATTGCTGCGCAGGCGCAAATTGCGCCTGGTACGGAACTTAAAGCCGTTGATGGTATCGAAACCCCTGATTGGGATGCCGTGCGTTTACAACTGGTGTCCAAAATTGGCGATCAGCAGACGACGGTGAGCGTCGCGCCGTTTGGTAGCGACCAGCGGCAGGACAAAACGCTTGATTTACGTCACTGGGCATTTGAGCCTGATAAGCAAGATCCTGTATCTTCTTTAGGGATTCGGCCCCGCGGGCCACAGATTGAACCAGTACTGTCAGAAGTGCAGGCGAATTCCGCAGCCAGTAAAGCGGGTTTGCAAGCGGGCGACAGGATCGTTAAAGTCGATGGTCAGCCGTTAACGCAGTGGATGAAATTCGTGACGTTTGTACGCGATAATCCCGGTAAGCCGTTAGCGTTAGAGATTGAAAGGCAGGGGAGCGCCTTGTCGTTGACGTTAACGCCGGATACGAAATCGGTTAACGGAAAGGCGGAAGGGTTTGCAGGCGTGGTGCCTAAAATTATTCCTCTGCCGGAAGAGTACAAGACTATACGCCAGTATGGGCCTTTTAGCGCCATCCTCGAAGCCACGGATAAGACGTGGCAGTTGATGAAGCTGACGGTCAGTATGCTGGGTAAATTGATAACCGGTGATGTGAAACTGAACAACCTCAGTGGGCCGATTTCTATCGCTCAGGGGGCTGGGATGTCAGCGGAGTTCGGGGTGATTTATTACCTGATGTTCCTTGCGCTAATCAGCGTGAACTTAGGGATAATCAACCTGTTTCCGCTGCCCGTTCTTGACGGGGGTCATCTGCTGTTCCTGGCGATTGAAAAGCTTAAGGGCGGGCCGGTATCCGAGCGGGTTCAAGACTTTAGTTATCGCATTGGCTCGATTTTGCTGGTGTTGTTAATGGGGCTTGCACTTTTCAATGATTTCTCTCGGTTGTAAGAGAGTTAGTTAGGAAGAACGCATAATAACGATGGCGATGAAAAAGTTGCTCATAGCGTCGCTGCTGTTCAGCAGCGCCACCGTATACGGTGCTGAAGGGTTCGTAGTGAAGGACATTCATTTCGAAGGCCTGCAGCGAGTCGCCGTTGGTGCGGCTCTCCTCAGTATGCCGGTGCGCACAGGCGACACGGTTAATGATGAAGATATCAGTAACACCATTCGCGCTCTGTTCGCCACCGGCAACTTTGAGGACGTCCGCGTCCTGCGCGATGGTAATACCCTTCTGGTTCAGGTAAAAGAACGTCCGACCATTGCCAGCATCACTTTCTCCGGGAACAAGTCGGTGAAAGATGACATGCTCAAGCAAAACCTCGAAGCGTCTGGCGTACGTGTTGGCGAGTCTCTGGATCGCACCACGCTGTCTGATATCGAAAAAGGTCTGGAAGACTTTTACTATAGCGTAGGTAAATACAGCGCCAGCGTTAAGGCGGTCGTCACGCCGCTACCGCGCAACCGTGTTGATCTTAAACTGGTGTTCCAGGAGGGCGTATCGGCGAAGATCCAACAGATCAACATCGTCGGTAACCATGCCTTTAGCACCGAAGAACTCATTTCTCATTTCCAGTTGCGTGACGAAGTGCCGTGGTGGAACGTCGTCGGCGATCGTAAATACCAGAAACAGAAGTTGGCGGGCGACCTTGAAACCTTGCGCAGCTACTATCTGGATCGCGGCTACGCGCGTTTCAATATTGACTCCACGCAAGTGAGTCTGACGCCGGATAAGAAAGGGATCTACATCACCGTCAATATCACCGAAGGCGATCAGTACAAGCTTTCCGGGGTTCAGGTGAGCGGTAACCTGGCCGGACATTCCGCTGAAATTGAGAACCTGACGAAAATTGAACCGGGCGAGCTCTATAACGGCACCAAAGTGACCAAAATGGAAGATGACATCAAAAAGCTTCTGGGTCGCTATGGTTACGCCTATCCGCGCGTGCAGTCACAGCCTGAAATTAACGATGCTGACAAAACCGTAAAACTGCGCGTGAACGTCGATGCGGGCAACCGTTTCTACGTGCGTAAGATCCGCTTTGAAGGCAACGACACCTCAAAAGATTCCGTTCTGCGCCGTGAAATGCGCCAGATGGAAGGGGCGTGGCTGGGCAGCGACTTGGTTGACCAGGGGAAAGAGCGTCTGAACCGTCTCGGCTTCTTTGAAACCGTCGACACCGACACGCAGCGCGTTCCGGGTAGCCCGGATCAGGTTGATGTGGTGTACAAGGTGAAAGAGCGCAACACCGGTAGCTTTAACTTCGGTATCGGTTACGGTACAGAAAGCGGCGTTAGCTTCCAGGCTGGCGTTCAGCAGGACAACTGGTTAGGTACCGGTTATTCCGTGGGGATTAACGGTACCAAAAACGACTACCAGACCTATAGCGAACTGTCCGTTACTAACCCATACTTTACCGTTGACGGCGTGAGCCTCGGTGGTCGTATCTTCTATAACGACTTCCAGGCGGACGATGCAGACCTGTCCGACTATACCAACAAGAGCTACGGTACGGACGTGACGCTTGGCTTCCCCATCAACGAGTACAACACGTTGCGTGCTGGTTTAGGGTATGTGCATAACTCCCTGTCCAATATGGAACCGCAGGTTGCAATGTGGCGTTATCTGGCATCAATGGGTCAGTATCCGAGTACTAATGATCAGGATAATAGTTTTAGCACTGATGACTTCACCTTTAACTACGGCTGGACCTACAACAAACTAGACCGTGGTTACTTCCCGACGGAAGGTACGCGTATCAACCTGACGGGTAAGGTGACGATTCCGGGATCGGATAACGAATACTATAAAGCGACGTTGGATACCGCGACCTATGTACCGATCGATAACGATCATAAGTGGGTCATTCTGGGCCGTACCCGCTTTGGTTATGGCGATGGTTTAGGCGGTAAAGAAATGCCGTTCTATGAGAACTTCTATGCCGGTGGTTCCAGTACCGTTCGTGGCTTCCAGTCCAATACCATTGGTCCTAAGGCGGTCTATTATCCCTATAACCCTAAAAATTACGATGCTGATGAAGACTACGATTGCGCGACGCAGGACGGCGCAAAAGATATGTGTAAGTCGGATGATGCGGTAGGGGGGAACGCGATGGCGGTCGCCAGCCTGGAATTTATCACGCCGACGCCGTTTATCAGCGAGAAATATGCTAATTCGGTCCGTACTTCTTTCTTCTGGGATATGGGGACCGTCTGGGATACTAACTGGGATTCCAGCCAGTATTCTGGTTATCCGGACTACAGCGATCCGAGCAACATCCGTATGTCCGCGGGTATCGCATTACAATGGATGTCCCCATTGGGGCCGTTGGTCTTCTCCTACGCCCAGCCGTTTAAAAAGTACGATGGAGACAAAGCCGAGCAGTTCCAGTTTAACATTGGTAAAACCTGGTAATTGTTCACTGCAAAGGAATGCATTGGTAGTGTAGCGATGACTTTTGGCGATGCCCCCAGGGATCGCCAGGCCACGCAAAGAGCTGTACCTTCGGGTGCAAATGGGATGGTAAGGAGTTTATTGTGAAAAAGTGGTTATTAGCTGCAGGTCTTGGTTTGGCGATGGTAACGTCCGCACAGGCTGCTGACAAAATTGCAATCGTCAACATGGGTAATCTGTTCCAACAGGTTGCGCAGAAGACGGGTGTATCCAATACACTGGAAAACGAATTTAAAGGCCGTGCGGCTGAACTGCAAAAAATGGAAACCGATCTGCAATCTAAAATGCAGCGTCTGCAATCCATGAAAGCAGGTAGCGATCGTACTAAGCTGGAAAAAGACGTGATGTCTCAGCGCCAGACTTTCGCGCAAAAAGCGCAGGCTTTTGAGAAAGATCGCGCTCGTCGTTCCAACGAAGAACGCAACAAACTGGTGACTCGTATCCAGACTGCGGTGAAAAAAGTGGCTAACGACCAGAGTATCGATCTGGTGGTAGACGCAAACACCGTTGCTTACAACAGCAGCGATGTGAAAGACATCACCGCTGACGTACTGAAACAGGTTAAATAAGTAATGCCTTCAATTCGACTGGCTGACTTAGCAGAACAGTTGGATGCAGAATTACACGGTGATGGCGATATCGTCATCACCGGCGTTGCGTCCATGCAATCTGCAACAACAGGCCACATTACGTTTATGGTAAATCCTAAGTACCGTGAACACTTAGGTTTATGCCAGGCTTCTGCGGTTGTCATGACGCAGGACGATCTTCCTTTTGCCAAGAGCGCGGCGCTGGTAGTTAAAAATCCCTACCTGACCTACGCGCGCATGGCGCAAATTTTAGATACTACGCCGCAGCCCGCGCAGAATATCGCGCCAAGCGCCGTGATTGATGCGACGGCAACGCTGGGTAGCAATGTTTCAGTCGGCGCGAATGCGGTGATTGAATCTGGCGTACAACTGGGCGATAACGTGGTTATCGGCGCAGGCTGTTTCGTCGGAAAAAATAGCAAAATCGGGGCGGGTTCACGCTTGTGGGCGAACGTAACGATTTACCACGACATTCAGATCGGTGAGAATTGCCTGATCCAGTCCAGTACGGTGATCGGCGCGGACGGTTTTGGCTACGCTAACGATCGTGGCAACTGGGTGAAGATCCCACAACTGGGCCGGGTCATTATTGGCGATCGTGTCGAGATCGGCGCTTGTACCACCATTGACCGTGGCGCGTTGGATGATACTGTTATTGGCAATGGCGTGATTATTGATAATCAGTGCCAGATTGCACATAACGTCGTGATTGGCGACAATACGGCAGTTGCCGGTGGCGTCATTATGGCGGGTAGCCTGAAGATTGGCCGTTACTGCATGATTGGCGGCGCCAGCGTGATCAATGGGCATATGGAAATATGCGACAAAGTCACGGTAACTGGCATGGGTATGGTGATGCGTCCCATCACGGAACCGGGCGTCTACTCCTCAGGCATTCCGCTGCAACCCAACAAAGTATGGCGTAAAACTGCTGCACTGGTGATGAACATTGATGATATGAGCAAGCGTCTCAAAGCGATTGAGCGCAAGGTTAATCAACAAGACTAACGTTCCGCCTTGTAGTTGCCATTCTTTTCCGGCCTGTCACATTCATACGATTGCGGCAGGCCGTGTTATTATTGCCTTTTTGTATATTTGGACAGGAAGAGTATTTTGACTACTAACACTCATACTCTGCAGATTGAAGAGATTTTAGAGCTTCTGCCGCACCGTTTTCCGTTTTTACTGGTCGATCGCGTGCTGGACTTTGAAGAAGGTCGTTTTCTGCGTGCGGTGAAAAATGTCTCCGTCAACGAGCCGTTTTTCCAGGGACACTTCCCGGGCAAACCGATTTTGCCAGGCGTGCTGATTCTGGAAGCGATGGCGCAGGCAACCGGTATTCTGGCGTTTAAAAGCGTTGGTAAACTGGAACCTGGCGAACTGTATTATTTCGCGGGTATTGATGAAGCGCGCTTTAAGCGTCCGGTGGTGCCAGGCGATCAGATGATCATGGAAGTCACTTTCGAGAAAACGCGCCGTGGCCTGACCCGCTTTAAAGGGGTTGCGCTGGTCGACGGTAAAGTTGTGTGCGAAGCAACCATGATGTGTGCTCGTAGCCGGGAGGCCTGATTCGTGATTGATAAATCCGCCTTTATTCATCCTACCGCCATTGTGGAAGACGGCGCTGTAATTGGCGCTAATGCCCACATTGGTCCCTTTTGTATTGTTGGGCCGCAGGTCGAAATTGGTGAGGGAACCGTACTGAAGTCTCATGTGGTCGTGAATGGTCAAACCAAAATCGGCCGCGACAACGAGATTTATCAGTTTGCCTCCATCGGTGAAGTGAACCAGGATCTGAAATATGCGGGTGAGCCGACCCGTGTGGAAATTGGCGATCGTAACCGCATCCGCGAAAGCGTCACCATTCATCGTGGTACAGTGCAGGGCGGTGGGTTGACGAAGGTGGGTAGCGATAACCTGCTGATGATCAATGCGCATGTCGCACATGATTGTACGGTAGGTAATCGCTGTATCCTCGCCAACAACGCCACGCTGGCGGGGCACGTATCAGTCGATGATTTTGCGATCATCGGCGGTATGACGGCAGTTCATCAATTCTGCATTATCGGTGCGCATGTGATGGTCGGCGGCTGCTCCGGCGTGGCGCAGGATGTCCCTCCGTATGTGATTGCGCAGGGTAACCATGCGACGCCGTTCGGGGTAAATATCGAAGGGCTGAAGCGTCGCGGCTTTAGCCGTGAAGGGCTGGTGGCGATTCGTAATGCCTACAAACTGTTGTACCGCAGTGGTAAAACGCTCGACGAAGCGAAGCTGGAAATCGCTGAACTTGCTGAAAAGCATCCGGAGGTGAAGGCGTTTACCGAGTTCTTTGAGCGTTCAACGCGCGGTCCGATTCGTTAATGGCGGCACAGCGTCCTTTAACGATTGCCCTGGTCGCCGGTGAAACGTCCGGCGATATTCTTGGCGCAGGCTTAATTCGTGCGCTGAAAGCGCGCGTACCCAACGCCCGCTTTGTGGGCGTTGCGGGGCCGCGTATGCAGGCCGAAGGGTGTGAAGCCTGGTACGAAATGGAAGAGCTGGCGGTCATGGGCATTGTTGAAGTGCTCGGACGTTTACGCCGTTTGTTGCATATCCGCGCCGATCTGACCCGCCGTTTTACCGAACTCAAGCCCGATGTCTTTGTCGGGATTGACGCCCCTGATTTCAATATTACCCTCGAAGGTAATCTGAAAAAACAAGGGATTAAGACCATTCATTATGTCAGCCCGTCCGTTTGGGCCTGGCGACAGAAACGCGTTTTCAAAATAGGCAGATCCACCCATATGGTGCTGGCTTTTCTGCCTTTCGAAAAAGCGTTTTACGATAAATTTAACGTCCCGTGCCGCTTTATCGGTCACACCATGGCGGATGCCATGCCGCTGGACCCGGATAAAAATGCGGCGCGCGACGTGCTGGGTATCCCGCATGACGCCCATTGTCTGGCGCTACTGCCAGGCAGCCGTGGCGCGGAAGTGGAAATGCTCAGCGCCGACTTCCTGAAAACCGCGCAATTGCTGCGACAGCGCTATCCCGATCTGGAAGTGGTCGTGCCGCTGGTAAACGCGAAACGCCGCGAGCAGTTTGAAACAATTAAAGCGGAGGTTGCGCCGGATCTCGCCGTTCATTTGCTGGACGGCATGGCGCGCGAGGCGATGATCGCCAGCGACGCGGCTCTGCTGGCCTCGGGTACGGCGGCGCTGGAGTGTATGCTGGCAAAATGCCCGATGGTCGTGGGATATCGTATGAAGCCCTTCACTTTCTGGCTGGCGAAACGTCTGGTGAAAACGGAGTATGTGTCTTTGCCTAACCTGCTGGCGGGAAGGGAATTAGTCAAAGAGCTGTTGCAGGAAGAGTGCGAACCGCAAAAACTCGCCGAAGCGCTGTTGCCGCTACTGGCGAACGGTAAAACCAGCCATGCGATGCACGACACCTTCCGTGAACTGCATCAGCAGATCCGCTGTAATGCCGATGAGCAGGCGGCAGATGCCGTCCTGGAGTTAGCGCAATGATCGAATTTGTTTATCCACACACCCATTTAGTGGCGGGTGTGGATGAAGTGGGCCGTGGCCCGCTGGTGGGCGCCGTAGTGACCGCCGCCGTGATCCTCGATCCGGCTCGTCCGATCGTCGGTCTGAATGATTCCAAAAAATTGTCTGAAAAGCGTCGTCTGTCATTGTATGACGAGATTAAAGAAAAGGCGTTAAGCTGGAGTCTGGGACGCGCAGAAGCGCATGAAATTGATGAGCTGAATATTTTGCACGCCACAATGCTCGCCATGCAGCGCGCTGTCGCTGGTCTGCATATTGCGCCAGAATATGTGCTGATCGACGGCAATCGCTGTCCGGAACTGCCTGTGCCGTCAATGGCCGTGGTGAAAGGCGACAGCCGCGTGGCGGAGATTAGCGCGGCGTCTATTCTGGCGAAAGTCACCCGCGATGCAGAAATGGCGGCGCTGGATATCGTTTTTCCTCAGTATGGCTTTGCGCAGCACAAAGGCTATCCAACCGCTTTTCATCTGGAAAAGTTGGCACAGTATGGCGCGACGGCGCACCACCGACGCAGTTTTGCGCCTGTTAAACGCGCTCTGGGACTTGTGTCCTGATTCTTGTATCGAGAAATCTGAAGATGTCTGAACCACGTTTCGTTCACCTGCGGGTGCACAGCGACTACTCTATGATCGATGGGCTGGCGAAGACCGGGCCGCTGGTGAAAAAGGCGGCCTCATTAGGTATGCCTGCGCTGGCGATCACCGATTTTACCAACCTCTGCGGTCTGGTGAAGTTCTACGGAGCGGGTCATGGCGCGGGCATTAAACCCATCGTCGGGGCGGACTTTAATGTTCACAACGAACTGCTGGGAGATGAGCTGACTCATCTGACGGTACTGGCGGCGAATAATACGGGATACCAGAACCTGACGTTGCTGATCTCGAAAGCGTATCAGCGCGGCTACGGCGCGGCAGGCCCGATTATCGAGCGCGACTGGCTGGTAGAGCTTAAAGAAGGTTTGATCCTGATTTCCGGCGGACGCATGGGCGACGTAGGCCGCTGTCTGCTACGCGGCAACCAGGCGCTGGTGGAGGAGTGCGTTGCTTTCTATGAAACGCATTTTCCCGATCGCTACTTTCTGGAACTGATCCGCACCGGCAGACAGGATGAAGAGACCTATCTCCATGCTGCGGTTGAACTGGCTGAGGCACGTGGTTTGCCGGTTGTTGCGACAAACGATGTCCGTTTCCTTGAAAGCGATGATTTTGACGCCCATGAGATTCGTGTCGCGATCCACGACGGTTTCACCCTCGACGATCCTAAACGTCCACGCAATTATTCACCGCAGCAGTATATGCGCAGTGAAGAAGAAATGTGCGAGCTGTTCTCCGATATTCCGGAGGCGCTGGAAAATACGGTGGAGATTGCCAAACGCTGCAACGTAACGGTGCGTCTGGGTGAATATTTCCTGCCGCAGTTCCCGACCGGCGATATGACCACCGAAGATTATCTGGTCAAAAAAGCGAAAGAGGGGCTGGAAGAGCGTCTGGCTTTCCTGTTTCCGGACGAAGAAGAGCGCAAAAAGCGTCGCCCGGAATATGACGAGCGTCTGGATATTGAACTACAGGTTATCAACCAGATGGGGTTCCCTGGCTACTTCCTCATCGTGATGGAGTTTATCCAGTGGTCAAAAGATAACGGCGTGCCGGTAGGGCCGGGACGTGGTTCCGGGGCTGGTTCGCTGGTGGCCTACGCGCTGAAAATTACCGACCTTGATCCGCTGGAGTTTGACCTGCTGTTCGAACGTTTCCTGAACCCGGAACGTGTCTCGATGCCTGACTTCGACGTTGACTTCTGTATGGAGAAACGCGACCAGGTGATTGAGCACGTCGCAGACATGTACGGGCGTGATGCGGTATCGCAGATTATCACCTTCGGTACGATGGCGGCGAAAGCCGTTATCCGCGATGTGGGCCGCGTGCTGGGGCATCCGTACGGTTTTGTGGATCGTATCTCGAAGCTGGTGCCGCCCGATCCGGGCATGACGCTGGCAAAAGCCTTTGAAGCGGAACCGCAACTGCCGGAAATTTACGAGGCGGACGAAGAGGTCAAAGCGCTGATCGATATGGCGCGTAAGCTCGAAGGTGTCACGCGTAACGCCGGTAAGCACGCTGGCGGCGTGGTCATCGCGCCGACCAAAATTACCGACTTTGCGCCGCTGTACTGCGATGAAGAGGGCAAGCATCCGGTTACCCAGTTTGATAAAAGCGACGTGGAATATGCCGGGCTGGTGAAGTTCGACTTCCTCGGTTTGCGTACGCTGACCATCATCAACTGGGCGCTGGAGATGATCAACAAGCGGCGCGAGAAAAACGGCGAGCCGCCGCTGGATATCGCCGCCATTCCGCTGGACGATAAAAAAAGCTTCGACATGCTGCAGCGCTCGGAAACCACGGCGGTCTTCCAGCTTGAATCGCGCGGCATGAAAGATCTGATCAAACGTCTGCAGCCAGACTGCTTTGAAGATATGATCGCACTGGTGGCCCTGTTCCGTCCCGGCCCGTTGCAGTCAGGGATGGTAGATAACTTTATCGACCGTAAGCACGGTCGTGAAGAACTCTCTTACCCGGACGTTCAGTGGCAGCATGAAAGCCTGAAGCCGGTACTGGAGCCGACCTACGGCATCATTCTGTATCAGGAACAGGTGATGCAGATTGCCCAGGTACTTTCCGGGTATACTCTCGGCGGCGCGGATATGCTGCGTCGTGCGATGGGTAAGAAAAAGCCGGAAGAGATGGCCAAACAGCGTTCCGTTTTTGAAGAGGGCGCGAAAAAGAACGGTATCGACGGCGAACTGGCGATGAAAATCTTTGACCTGGTGGAGAAATTCGCCGGTTACGGGTTTAACAAATCGCACTCCGCCGCTTATGCGCTGGTTTCTTACCAGACGCTATGGCTAAAGGCGCACTATCCGGCTGAATTTATGGCGGCGGTGATGACTGCCGATATGGATAACACCGAGAAGGTCGTCGGCTTGGTGGACGAGTGCTGGCGGATGGGACTGAAAATTCTGCCGCCGGATATTAACTCCGGATTGTACCATTTCCACGTTAATGATGAGGGCGAGATCGTCTACGGTATCGGCGCGATCAAAGGCGTCGGCGAAGGGCCGATCGAAGCGATCATCGACGCGCGTAATCAGGGCGGCTATTTCCGCGAGCTGTTTGATCTGTGCGCGCGGACCGACACCAAAAAGCTCAACCGCCGGGTGCTGGAAAAGCTGATCATGTCCGGGGCGTTCGACCGCCTGGGGCCGCACCGCGCCGCGCTGATGAACTCATTGGGCGCTGCGCTGAAAGCCGCCGACCAGCACGCCAAAGCGGAAGCTATCGGTCAGGCGGATATGTTCGGCGTACTGGCGGAAGAGCCGGAGCAAATCGAGCAATCCTATGCCAGCTGCCAGCCGTGGCCGGAGCAGGTAGTGTTAGATGGGGAACGTGAAACGTTGGGGCTGTACCTGACGGGCCACCCCATCAATCAGTATTTAAAAGAAATTGAGCGCTATGTCGGCGGGGTAAGGCTCAAAGACATGCATCCGACAGAACGTGGTAAAGTCACCACGGCTGCGGGGCTCGTGATTGCCGCAAGGGTTATGGTCACCAAGCGTGGCAATCGTATCGGCATCTGTACGCTGGATGACCGTTCCGGGCGTCTGGAAGTGATGTTATTTACCGACGCGCTGGATAAATACCAGCAGTTGCTGGAAAAAGACCGCATACTTATCGTCAGCGGACAGGTCAGCTTTGATGACTTCAGCGGGGGGCTTAAAATGACCGCCCGCGAAGTGATGGATATTGACGAAGCTCGCGAAAAATACGCTCGCGGGCTTGCTATCTCGCTGACGGACAGGCAAATTGATGACCAGCTTTTAAACCGACTCCGTCAGTCTCTGGAACCCCACCGCTCGGGGACCATTCCAGTACATCTCTACTATCAGAGGGCGGATGCGCGTGCGCGGCTGCGTTTTGGCGCAACGTGGCGTGTCTCTCCGAGCGATCGTTTACTTAACGATCTGCGTGGCCTCATTGGTTCGGAGCAGGTGGAACTGGAGTTTGACTAATACAGGAATACTATGAGTCTGAATTTCCTTGATTTTGAACAGCCGATAGCAGAGCTGGAAGCGAAAATCGATTCTCTGACTGCGGTAAGCCGCCAGGATGAGAAACTGGATATTAATATCGATGAAGAAGTCCATCGCCTGCGCGAAAAAAGCGTAGAACTGACGCGCAAAATCTTCGCCGATCTCGGCGCATGGCAGGTAGCCCAACTGGCGCGCCATCCGCAGCGTCCGTACACCCTGGATTATGTTCGTCTGGCGTTTGATGAGTTTGATGAGCTGGCGGGCGATCGCGCCTATGCTGATGACAAAGCCATCGTCGGCGGTATCGCGCGTCTGGAAGGGCGGCCGGTGATGATCATTGGTCATCAGAAAGGTCGTGAAACCAAAGAAAAAATTCGTCGTAACTTTGGCATGCCAGCGCCGGAAGGCTACCGCAAAGCGCTGCGCCTGATGGAAATGGCTGAACGCTTCAACATGCCGATTATCACCTTCATCGACACTCCGGGCGCATACCCTGGCGTGGGCGCGGAAGAGCGTGGTCAGTCTGAAGCTATCGCCCGCAACCTGCGTGAGATGTCTCGTCTGAACGTACCGGTCATCTGCACCGTGATTGGCGAAGGCGGCTCCGGCGGCGCATTGGCGATTGGCGTGGGTGATAAAGTGAATATGCTGCAATACAGCACCTATTCCGTTATCTCCCCGGAAGGTTGCGCCTCTATTTTGTGGAAGAGCGCCGACAAAGCGCCATTGGCTGCTGAAGCGATGGGCATCATCGCGCCGCGTCTGAAAGAGCTGAAGCTCATCGATTCCATCATTCCGGAGCCGCTGGGCGGCGCGCACCGTAATCCGGAAGCGATGGCGGCGTCGCTAAAAGCGCAGCTGCTGGAAGATTTAGCCGATCTCGATGTGTTAAGCACCGATGATTTAAAAAACCGTCGTTACCAGCGTTTGATGAGCTACGGTTACGCCTAATCATTTACCTCATTTTTCCCAGGAGGCCGGATAATCCGGCCTCTTTTTTTTGGACGAGGAAAAATGAGACGCCGATGAGTTGATGTGATTAAACGCAACGGCATGTTCTCCCTGACACTGTAGCAACTGCCAGGCGTGTGGCCAGGGCAGGCAGTGAACTACCCTTCAAGGAGAAAATTATGGGATTGCAAAAAACACTGGCGCTCAGCGCCGTGGCGGCAGGAATCATGTTGAGCTTATCCGGTGCGCAGGCCGCGCCGCTGCTTAGCAGTAGTGAGCCAATGACCATCAACGCCAGCGATCTGGCGGCGAAAGAGAAAGCGCTGACGGATTTTCCGTTAATGGAGGCAGTGAAATCCTCTATCCAGACGTTGAATAACAGCGCGGTCGAACAAATCGAACCGGGGCGCGCCGCTAACCCGGCAAACGTAAAACGCGTTGAAAGTATTCTGAAAGAGGCCGACTGGGATTATCTGTTCCCGATGCGCGCGCCGGAATACACTTACTCTAACTTCCTGAAAGCGATAGGTAAATTCCCGGCGGTTTGTGGTACCTACACCGATGGACGCGATAGCGACGCTATCTGCCGTAAAACCCTGGCTACTATGTTTGCGCATTTTGCCCAGGAGACGGGCGGTCACGAAAGCTGGCGTGACATTCCGGAATGGCGTCAGGCGCTGGTCTATCTGCGCGAAGTCGGCTGGACAGAAGGGCAGAAAGGCGGCTACAACGGCGAATGTAACCCGGATGTATGGCAGGGCCAGACCTGGCCGTGCGGTAAAGATAAGGACGGCGATTTCCTCAGCTATTTTGGTCGCGGGGCAAAACAGCTTTCTTATAACTACAACTATGGGCCTTTCTCTGACGCGATGTATGGCGACGTTCGCCCTCTGCTGGATAAACCCGAGCTGGTGGCGGATACCTGGATGAACCTGGCGAGCGCCGTCTTCTTCTTTGTGTACCCGCAGCCGCCGAAGCCGTCTATGCTACATGTGATTGACGGTACCTGGCAGCCAAACGATCGCGATAAAGCAAACGGCCTGGTATCAGGTTTCGGCGTCACTATTCAGATCATCAATGGCGGCGTGGAGTGCGGCGGCGCAGATGAGAATGCGCAGTCGCTTAACCGTATCGCCTACTACAAAGAGTTTGCCAACTACCTGAAAGTGCCGGTGCCGGCTGACGAAGTGTTGGGCTGTAAAAAGATGAAGCAGTTCGATGAAGGCGGCGCTGGCGCGTTACCGATCTATTGGGAACAAGACTGGGGCTGGAGCGCCGATACTGCGGACGGTAAAACCTATTCCTGCCAGTTAGTTGGATATCAGACGCCGTATACCGCCTTTAAAGAGGGCGACTACACGAAATGTGTACAACATTATTTCAACGTTAATGTCGTCGATGATAACGGAACCACTGAACCGGATGTCACGCCAACTCCGGCGCCAGTGACGGATGAAAACGTGGCGCCAGTCGCGCGCATTGCCGGGCCGGTCGGGGCGGTGGAAGCCGGTAGCCAGGTTTCACTCAGCGCGGAAGGATCGACCGACGCGAATGGCGACAAGCTCACCTATACCTGGATGTCGCAGGATGGCAAAACGCTGAGCGGCCAGGATAAAGCCGTTGTGATTTTCAACGCGCCGGATGTCACTCAGAACACCCAGTATGTGGTGAATCTGACCGTTAGCGACGGTACGCTCTCCAGTACAGCGGTTTATACGCTGAATGTGAAAGCGAAGGCCGCCGCTGCGGATGACGAAGATAAGACCACCAGCTACCCTGCCTGGAGCAGCAGCCAGAAATGGAATCCGGGCGACATCGTCAACAGTAATGGCGCATTGTACCAGTGCAAACCGTTCC
The DNA here is from genome assembly GCF_046550535.1 of Salmonella sp. SAL04213. NCBI lineage: Bacteria > Pseudomonadati > Pseudomonadota > Gammaproteobacteria > Enterobacterales > Enterobacteriaceae > Salmonella > Salmonella sp. SAL04213. Next base: position 509,394 of record NZ_JBGDXS010000003.1, read on the forward strand.
CGGAAGGCTCATGGTGTAATGTTGCGCCTGCCTACTATGAGCCCGGCGTAGGGATTGCCTGGGCCGATGCATGGAACGCATTGTAATAAGATAAATCCTGTCGGTGCTTTGCATCGGCAGGATTGTTACTATGCTTATCTCAGGTTTTTTCAGGAGAAAGCATGAACATCATCGCCATTATGGGGCCGCACGGGGTTTATTATAAAGATGAACCCATCAAGGAGCTTGAGCGTGCATTACAATCCCTGGGATTTCAAATTATCTGGCCGCAAAATAGCGTTGACTTGTTGAAGTTTATTGAACATAACCCGCGCATCTGCGGCGTTATTTTTGACTGGGATGAATACAGTCTCGACCTTTGTAGCGAAATCAACCAGCTAAATGAATACCTTCCCCTCTACGCCTTTATCAATACCAACTCCACGCTGGACGTTAGCGTTCACGATATGCGCATGGCGCTGTGGTTTTTTGAGTATGCATTGGGGCTGGCTGAAGATATCGCGACGCGCATTCATCAATATACAAACGAATATCTCGATAATATTACGCCGCCGTTTACCAAAGCGCTTTTTACCTACGCCAAAGAAGGAAAATATACCTTTTGTACGCCGGGTCATATGGCGGGAACGGCGTATCAGAAAAGCCCGCCAGGCTGTCTGTTTTATGACTTTTTTGGCGGCAATACCTTAAAGGCCGATGTGTCGATTTCGGTGACTGAACTGGGATCGCTGCTGGATCACACCGGGCCGCATCTGGAAGCGGAAGAGTATATCGCCCGTACTTTTGGCGCCGAGCAGAGTTATATGGTGACGAACGGTACGTCGACCTCGAATAAAATTGTCGGTATGTATGCCGCGCCTGCGGGAAGTACGCTACTTATTGATCGTAATTGCCATAAATCGCTGGCGCATTTGCTGATGATGAGCGATGTGGTGCCTCTCTGGTTGAAGCCGACGCGCAATGCGCTCGGTATTCTTGGCGGTATTCCTAAGCGTGAATTTACCCGCGACAGCATTGCGCGTAAGGTGGCGGAAACCGCGCAGGCGCAATGGCCAGTTCATGCGGTTATCACCAATTCGACTTACGATGGTCTGCTGTATAACACTAACTGGATCAAGCAGATGCTGGACGTTCCCTCGATCCATTTTGACTCCGCCTGGGTACCCTATACCCATTTCCATCCGATCTACCAGGGGAAAAGCGGGATGAGCGGCGATCGGGTGCCCGGAAAAGTGATTTTCGAAACGCAATCCACCCATAAAATGCTGGCGGCTTTTTCGCAGGCGTCGCTTATTCATATCAAAGGGGAATATGACGAAGAGACGTTTAACGAAGCGTTTATGATGCACACTTCCACATCGCCGAGCTATCCCATTGTCGCCTCTATCGAGACCGCAGCGGCGATGCTGCGCGGCAATCCAGGGAAAAGATTGATTAATCGTTCGGTGGAGCGAGCGCTCCATTTTCGTAAAGAGGTACAGCGGCTACGTGAAGAGTCCGATAGCTGGTTCTTTGATATCTGGCAGCCGGAAGAGGTTGATGAGGCCGAATGCTGGCCGGTCACGCCGGGAGAAACCTGGCATGGCTTCGCCGATGCTGATGACGATCATATGTTTCTCGATCCGGTTAAGGTGACAATCCTGACGCCGGGGATGGATGAACAGGGCAACATGAGCGAAGAGGGGATACCCGCCGCGCTGGTGGCGAAGTTCCTCGATGAGCGAGGCGTGGTGGTGGAAAAAACCGGGCCGTATAATCTGCTGTTTTTGTTCAGCATAGGGATTGATAAGACCCGTGCGATGGGGCTGCTGCGCGGACTGACGGAATTTAAACGCGCCTACGATCTTAACCTGCGCGTCAAAAATATGTTGCCGGATCTGTATGCGGAAGATCCGGATTTTTATCGCAATATGCGCATTCAGGATCTGGCGCAGGGGATCCATAAACTGATCCGCCAGCACGATCTTCCGGGGCTGATGCTGCGGGCGTTCGAGGTTTTACCGGAGATGATCATGACCCCGCACCAGGCCTGGCAGCGTCAGATCAAAGGCGAGGTGGAAACCGTGGCGCTCGATCAACTGCCAGGGCGCGTTTCCGCGAATATGATCCTGCCTTATCCGCCAGGCGTTCCGCTGTTGATGCCCGGCGAGAGGATCACGCAACAGAGCCGGGCCGTGCTCGATTTTCTGCTGATGCTCTGCTCGATTGGCCAGCATTATCCCGGTTTTGAAACGGATATTCACGGTGCGAAACGGAATGAAGACGGGGTGTATCAGGTACGAGTCTTAAAACACGCCTGTTAGCTTGCCTGACGGGAATGTGACGAGTAACGTACTGATAATCAATAAAGGAGACGCTATGCTGGGATTAAAACAGGTTCATCACATCGCGATCATTGCGACAGACTATGCGGTGAGCAAGGCGTTTTACTGCGATATTCTGGGGTTCGATCTGCTAAGCGAAGTCTGGCGGGAAGAGCGTGACTCGTGGAAGGGCGATTTGGCACTAAACGGGCAGTATGTGATTGAGCTTTTCTCTTTTCCCTTCCCTCCGGCGCGTCCAAGCCGACCTGAAGCCTGCGGCCTGCGCCATCTGGCTTTCAGCGTGGAAAATGTGGAAAACGCCGTTGCGCATCTGGAAAAGCATCAGGTTAAGTGCGAACCGATACGCATCGATCCGTATACCGGGAAGCGCTTTACTTTTTTCAACGATCCGGACGGTTTACCGCTTGAGCTGTATGAGCAGTAAGGCTTGTCATTAAGACGCTCGCCAGGTAACGTTGCCGGGCTAAGTCACTATAAGCATGGATCATGACCACTCTCACGTTGAATACCTCGTTACTCTCTTCTCGCCGTATTCTGGCTGCCTTTAGCGGTGGCCTGGATTCTACGGTGCTTCTGCATCAACTGGTGTTGTGGCGAGAACGCCATCCTGACGTCACGCTGCGTGCTATCCATATTCATCACGGTTTAAGCCCTCATGCTGATAGCTGGGTGCGGCATTGCGAAACCGTATGCGAACGCTGGCAGGTTCCGCTGGTAGTGGAGCGGGTGACGCTGGCGGATAATGGCCTGGGTATCGAGGCCCATGCGCGTGAAGCGCGCTACCGGGCGTTCGCACAGACGCTATTGCCTGGCGAAGTGCTGGCAACCGCGCAGCACCTTGACGATCAGTGTGAAACGTTCCTGCTGGCGTTAAAGCGCGGCAGCGGTCCGGCCGGACTTTCCGCGATGGGAGAATGCTCGCCTTTTGCCGGAACTCTACTTCTTCGCCCGCTGTTGAGAGAAACGCGGAAGACGCTGGAACAGTGGGCTGTGCGGCATGGCTTATGCTGGATTGAAGATGAAAGCAATCAGGATGACGCCTACGATCGCAATTTTTTACGCCTGCGCGCGCTTCCGCTCTTGCAGCAGCGCTGGCCGCATTTTCCTGCGGCGGTAGCCCGTAGCGCGACGCTCTGCGCCGAGCAAGAAAGGCTGCTGGACGAGCTTCTGGCCAGCGATCTTACGGACTGTATCACGGCGGAGGGAACATTGCGGCTCTCTCCATTGATGTTGATGAGCGATGTACGGCGGGCGGCGATTTTGCGTCGCTGGCTGGCGATGCGTAATGCGCCGATGCCCTCTCGCGACGCGCTGGAACGTATCTGGCAGGAGGTGGCGCTGGCGCGCGACGATGCCTCTCCCTGTTTACGTTTTGGCGATCGCGAGATTCGCCGTTATCAGTCGCAACTGTGGTGGATTAAATCCGTGGCCGGACAACACGAAACGACGGTCGCCTGGCCCGTCTGGCAAACACCGCTGGCGCTGCCTGCCGGCTTAGGGACGGTACAGCTCGTTCCTGGCGGCGAACTGCGCCGACCGCGAGAGGAAGAATCCGTCAGCATTCGGTTTAAAGCGCCAGGCGTGTTACATATTGTCGGGCGTAACGGTGGACGTAAATTAAAGAAAATCTGGCAGGAGCAGGGGATCCCGCCCTGGCGACGAGACACCACGCCGCTGTTGTTTTACGGCGAAACGCTGATTGCGGCTGCGGGTGTTTTTGTGACGCGTGAGGGAGCAGCAGAAGATAAAGAAGGGGTGAGTCTGGTTTGGCATGCCTGATGGCGCTGCGCTTATCAGGCCTACGTATCGCATGGAACGTAGGCCGGATAAGGTGCTTGCACCACCATCCGGCAACAAAATACTCAGGATTCGCTAACTACCACGGTACCAATTTCCGGGTGGCTGAAACTGGCGATTTTATCGAGACGAAGCTCACAAGACTCGCCGGAAACCTCGGCAAGCAGATATTCTACATTTTTACGTAAGATCAAATCGTTCGCTTTTGCCTGCAAAACCTCGCCATCTTTTAACGTTAGCGTCAGTATTAAATGATGCATGCAGGCAAGCTCAAGACTATCGTAGTCATCGCAATTAATGGGTTGATACGTTTCATTCATTGACATAATCGCTCACCAGTAAGTTCGCGGCAGCATAAGCTGCCTTTTCCCTGACCGACTCTGAAAGGGCGCTATCTGCCGCCACTTCATTAAGCACTTTCAATACACAACCCAGCGCATCCGGGACATACCCTAAGTCTCCGCTGGCGATTTCCGCATACCGCTTGCGTACTAACTCACAATATTTTTCCACATGCCCTCCTGTCAGCATTCTGACTTAACCGTGGATGCAAGTCTAAGCCTACGAAGTTAAATCTTGTTTAGCAAGGTGACTATACCATACTCATTTGCGCAATATCAGCGCCTGACGCGAGTGGGTAAAAGATTCGTTAACAGCCTTTTAGCGCGGTTTTCGCTACAATGGGCGCCTGATTCGAAAGGAGTTTTCTCATGGCGCTTAAAGCGACAATTTATAAAGCCGTCGTCAATGTGGCTGACCTTGATCGCAACCGATTTCTGGATGCGGCATTGACGCTGGCGCGTCACCCTTCTGAAACGCAGGAGCGCATGATGCTGCGCCTGTTGGCATGGATAAAATATGCTGATGAACGGTTGCAGTTTACACGCGGGCTCAGCGCGGAAGATGAGCCGGAGGCCTGGCTGCGTAACGATCATCTGGGCATCGATCTCTGGATAGAGCTGGGGCTGCCGGATGAGCGCCGTATTAAGAAAGCCTGTACTCAGGCGAGCGACGTCGCGCTCTTTGCTTATAACTCCCGGGCGGCGCAAATCTGGTGGCAGCAGCATCAAAGCAAGTGCGCGCAGTTCGCTAACCTGTCCGTCTGGTATCTGGATGACGGGCAACTGGCGCAGCTCAGTGAATTTGCCGATCGTACCATGGCGCTACAGGCGACGGTTCAGGACGGCGCAATCTGGCTTTCTGATGCTCGGAATAATCTGGAAATACAGCTAACCGCCTGGCAACAGCCCTCATGATTGCCATCTCCCGGACGGTCTCCATAGCCGACAATGAGCTGGAAATTACGGCCATTCGCGCGCAGGGCGCGGGTGGTCAGCATGTAAATAAGACCTCTAGCGCGATTCATTTGCGCTTTGACATTCGGGCCTCTGGCCTGCCAGAGTATTATAAACAGCGTTTGCTGACGGCCAGCCACCATCTGATAAGCGATGATGGCGTCATTATCATTAAGGCGCAGGAGTTCCGGAGCCAGGAGCTCAACCGGGAAGCGGCTATCGCCAGGCTGGTTGCCGTCATAAAAGAATTAACCGCGGAGCAGAAAAGCCGTCGCGCAACCCGTCCGACGCGTGCCTCGAAAGAGCGCCGTTTGTCCTCAAAGGCGCAAAAATCTTCTGTAAAGGCGCTTCGCGGCAAAGTTCGTCGTCCACTGGATTGACGGGCAGGAATAGCAATTTCATAAGGATTTTATGGTGAGAACTGCAATATTGTCAGTAGCGGCAGCCTGTACGCTATTTGCATTGATAGGGTGTAATAACCGTGCGGAAGTTGACGCCCTGCAACCTGCGCAGGCGGCGGAATTAAAACCCATGCAGCAAAGCTGGCGCGGCGTGCTGCCCTGTGCGGATTGTGAAGGTATTGAAACGTCACTGTTTCTGGAAAAAGACGGCACATGGGTGATGAACGAGCGCTATCAGGGCGTGCGCGAAGAACCTTCCTCTTTTGCGTCATACGGTACCTGGGCGCGGACGGCGGATAAACTGGTGTTAACCGACAGCAATGGCGAGAAATCGTATTATCGCGCGAAAGGCAATGCGCTGGAGATGCTCGACAGAGAAGGCAATCCGGTGGCTTCGCAGCTTAATTATACGCTTGTGCCTGTTACCGCCAGCCTGCCGGTAACGCCAATGCCGTTGCGTGGTATGTATGTATACAGGGCCGATGCGGCGACCTTTACCGATTGTGCGACCGGAAAACGGCTGCCGGTCGCCAGTAACGCCCAGCTTGAGCGCGGCTATCTGACGGCGAAAGGTGAAGCGGAAAAACCGGTGCTGCTGACGGTAGAAGGGCATTTTGTGTTTGCCGCGAACCCGGACACGGGCGAGCCAGTAAAAATGCTAATAGCCGATAAAAATGCGAAGTTTGCGCCGGGTAAAGATTGCACTCACTAATAAAAGGCCTCGCAGGGTGCGAGGCCTTTACATATCTGCCGGGTGGCGCCGGGCAATGCCAACAAAATGTCGTTTAGCCTTTAATCGCCTTGACCAGATAATCAACGATATCGCCGGTTTTAATCAGCGATTTTTCACCGCTGCGACGGTATTTATACTCAATATCGTCGTTATCCAGGTTGCGATCGCCAATCACGATAGTATGTGGAATACCAATCAGCTCCATATCGGCAAACATCACGCCCGGGCGCTCTTTACGGTCGTCCATCAGCACTTCAATGCCCTGCGCGCGCAATTCGCTGTACAGCTTTTCCGCCAGCTCCTGCACACGGAAGGATTTGTGCATATTCATCGGCAGAATAGCGACCTGGAAAGGCGCAATGGCGTCAGGCCATACAATGCCGCGCTCGTCAAAGTTCTGCTCGATAGCTGCGGCAACGACACGTGTTACGCCGATACCGTAGCAGCCCATTGTCAGGATCTGGTTACGGCCATCTTCACCCTGAACGGAGGCTTTCAGCGCTTCTGAGTACTTGGTACCTAACTGGAAGATGTGACCCACTTCGATACCGCGTTTGATAAGCAACGTTCCCTGACCATCCGGACTCGGATCGCCGGCGACTACGTTACGGATGTCGGCAACAACAGGCGTCGCCACATCGCGATCCCAGTTAATACCAAAGTAGTGTTTACCGTCGATGTTGGCGCCAGCGGCAAAATCGCTCATGGCGGCAACGGTGCGATCGATGATGACCGGAATCGGCATATTGACCGGGCCGAGGGAGCCAGGGCCGGCATTAATTACGGCGCGAATCTCTTCTTCGGTAGCGAAGGTCAGCGGGCTGGCAACGTGCGGCAGCTTTTCCGCTTTAACTTCATTCAGTTCATGATCGCCGCGAACCAGCAGAGCCACCAGCGGAGACTTGCTGTCTTTCACCGCTTTCACCAGCAGCGTTTTTACCGTTTTTTCAATTGGCAGGTTGAATTGTTCCACCAGCTCCGCGATGGTTTTGGCATTTGGCGTATCGACCAGAGTCATTTCCTGCGTCGCCGCTGCGCGCGGCGTTTGCGGCGCGATAGCTTCTGCCAGTTCAATGTTAGCCGCGTAATCAGAAACATCAGAGAAAACGATATCGTCTTCGCCGCTTTGCGCCAGCACCTGGAATTCATGCGAGGCGTTGCCGCCGATAGAACCGGTATCGGCCTGTACCGCGCGGAAATCCAGCCCCATACGGCTGAAGATACGGCTATACGCGGCGTACATGGCGTCATAGGTTTCCTGCAACGACTCCTGAGAGGTATGGAAAGAGTAAGCATCTTTCATCAGGAATTCGCGCGAACGCATCACGCCAAAGCGCGGACGCACTTCATCACGGAATTTGGTCTGGATTTGGAAGAAGTTCAGCGGCAACTGCTTATAAGAGCTGAGTTCATTACGCACCAGATCGGTGATAACTTCTTCGTGGGTCGGGCCGAGTACGAACGGACGCTCGCCACGGTCGACAAAACGCAGCAGTTCCGGACCGTACTGTTCCCAACGACCACTCTCTTGCCACAGGTCGGCTGGCTGAACGACTGGCATCGACACCTCGATAGCACCGGCGTTGTTCATCTCTTCACGCACGATGTTTTCGACTTTTTTCAGGACGCGCAGGCCGGTCGGCAGCCAGGTATATAACCCGGAGGCGAGCTTGCGGATCATCCCGGCGCGCAGCATCAGCTGGTGGCTGATAACCTCGGCGTCGGCAGGTGTCTCCTTCAGAGTGGAGAGCAGGTATTGGCTAGTACGCATGTTGTTACGGTTCCAGTTGAACGATCGAACAGGCTCAATGTGAGCCTGATACAAAAAAAGTGATTTAGTTTACCAGCGTGCAAGAGATGTCAAAAGAGAAGGGCGTGAAATTACCGTGGTTCCAGCGCAAACACTTCAAATCCCGAGTTAACCACACGCCAGCGCACGTTAAAATCATGCAGCCAGACGGCATAGGTTTTGCCCGTCTCTTCACCCTTACGATAAGCCGGGCGAGGATCTTGCGCCAGCACATCGCAAATAAATGTCCGTAGCTGCGGATAACGCCTTTCCAGCGTCGTAAGCTGTTGAGCCACCTCAGCGGTAAAACTCACGGGCATTTCAGCTATCGGCGCCTGTTGCGCATAGCTGGCGGCGGCGTCCGGTAAGGCCTCGGCAAACGGTAAATACGGTTTAATATCCACCACCGGCGTGCCATCCACCAGATCCAGACTGCCTAATTTCAGAATTACGCTCTCTTTCCGGCACTCGATACCTTTTAGCGCAACGAGCGACATGCCAATCGGATTGGGGCGGAACGTGGAGCGCGTGGCAAAAACGCCCATTCTGGCGTTACCGCCAAGACGGGGCGGACGAACTGTTGGCCGCCAGCCGCCGTCCATCGTCTGATGAAAAACGAAAAGTACCCACAAATGGCTGAACGCTTCCAGGCCGCGAACGGCATCGGCCTGGTTGTAAGGCGCTATCAGATGCAGTTCGCCGCAGGCGCTTTTGACCAGACCAGGCTGGCGCGGAACGGCGAATTTTTCTTTATAGGGGGAGCGAATAACGCCGATTTGTTCAAACTGAAAGCTGCTCATTTCGCCGAAATATTCAGGGCGGACCCGATACAAACCGCCTGACGATAGCAGCCTGGCGTGCCGCTGGTAATTTCACAGCTGTGCAGCAGGACGGCGTTGGCTTTCATTTTAGATGCATTAATCTGCATACGCTTGCGCGCAGTTGGAATGTTAGGCGGAGAGTCTTGATTTGTCGCCTGGCAGGATTCGCCGCTAACCTCGCCAAGATCGCGGAAAGGTTTGCCGACTAAGTCTTCAGCATTGGTGTAAATCCTGACGGGAGCGGCACGCGGCGCTTTAGGTTTCTCCGGCTCCGCTTTTGGCGGGGTTGCGGTGCTTTGAACGGGTTCAACAGGGGATCTGCTTAGCATGGAACAACCGCCCAGCATGAGTGCCAATAAACAGATCGGTAAAGCACGCATAATATTTCCTCAATGAATGTTCTAATTGCCAGATATTGAATCAGGAGCTTGCATAAATGACAAGACGGGCAATAGCCCGTCCTGAATAATATTACAGATTGTGGAATCAGCCTAAAACTTACCAGCCTTTCACCGCGCCGCCATTAAAAACTTTATTTGCGGCTTCGTACACTTCATCAGACTGGTAAGCCTGAACGAATTTTTTCACATTCTCGGCGTCTTTGTTATCTTCACGCGTCACGATCAGGTTAACGTACGGAGAATCTTTATCCTCAACGAAGATACCGTCTTTCGCTGGCGTCAGGCCAATCTGGCTGGCGTAAGTCGTATTGATGACCGCTAACGCGATCTGCGCGTCATCCAGCGAACGCGGCAACTGCGGCGCTTCCAGCTCAACAATTTTCAGATTTTTCGGGTTTTCCACGATATCCAGCGAGGTAGGAAGCAGACCGACGCCGTCTTTCAGTTTAATCAGCCCTACTTTTTGCAGCAGCAACAGGGAACGACCAAGGTTGGTCGGGTCGTTAGGCACAGCGACCTGGGAACCGTCCTTGAGCTCATCCAGAGATTTGATTTTTTTGGAATATCCTGCAATGGGATAGACAAAAGTCTTACCAACGGAAACCAGTTTGTAGCCGCGATCTTTGATTTGCTGATCCAGATACGGTTTGTGCTGGAAGGCATTGGCATCGATATCGCCTTTGCTCAGCGCTTCATTAGGCAGAACATAATCATTAAAGGTCACCAATTCCACGTCCAGGCCGTATTTTTCTTTCGCGACTTTCTGCGCGACTTCGGCAACTTGCTGCTCTGCGCCAACGATTACGCCGACTTTAATATGATTCGGATCTTTTTCATCCTGACCGCAACCCGCAAGTGCCAGAGAACCAATCAGAGCACCCACTGCCGCAAAGGTTTTGAATTTGAACGCCATGCTTATTTCCTTAATGAGTATTTGTGTTGTGTTTAACGTTACTTATGCGTGACAGCCCTGACGATGCGATCGCCGGATAACTGAATTAAATAAACCAGAACGACAAGTAATACCAGCACCGTATTCATCACGGTAGCATTGTATCCAATATAACCGTACTGATAGCCGATTTGACCGAGGCCGCCTGCGCCGACGGCACCGCCCATTGCGGAGTAACCGACCAGGGTGATTAGTGTAATGGTTGCCGCATTCACCAGACCAGGCAGCGCTTCCGGTAAAAGGATTTTACGTACAATTTGCAGCGGCGTGGCGCCCATCGCTCGCGAGGCTTCAATCAGCCCGGCAGGGATCTCTAACAACGCATTTTCCACCATACGGGCGATAAAAGGCGCGGCGCCGACGGTCAGCGGTACAATCGCGGCCTGCAAACCAATGGAGGTGCCGACAATTATTCGGGTAAAAGGAATCATCCACACCAGCAGGATGATAAAGGGAATCGAGCGGAAAATATTGACCACCGCAGAGAGGGTGCGATACAGCCTGGCGTTCTCCATAATCTGCCCCGGGCGCGTAACATACAGCAATACGCCGACCGGCAGGCCAATCACGAAACCGAAGAAACCGGAGACAAAGGTCATCGCCAGCGTTTCCCAGACGCCACGAACCAGTAACCACATCATTGCCTCAGACATAACCCAGTACCTCTACTTTCACATGGTGATCCTGCAGCCAGGCAATTGCGGCTTGCGTCTCTTCTTGTGTGCCGTGCATTTCCGTTAGCATAATGCCGAACTTCACACCGCCCGCGTAATCCATCTGCGCGCTAATAATATTATTGTTCACGTTGAAACGACGCGCGGTTTCAGAAAGCAGCGGGGCATCCACAGACTGCCCGGTGAACTCCATGCGCAGCATCGGCACGCTGTCAGTTTCCGGCGACGCTTTCAAACGCGCCTGGTAATCTTCCGGAATGTCCAGGTGCAGAGTGGACTGAATAAACTTCTGCGCCAGCGGCGTTTTAGGGTGCGAGAAGACTTCGCTGACCGTATCCTGTTCAATAAGCTCGCCATTACTGATAACGGCAACGCAGTCGCAGATACGTTTTACGACATCCATTTCATGAGTGATAAGCAGAATCGTCAACCCCAGACGACGGTTGATATCTTTCAGCAATTCCAGAATCGAACGGGTCGTCGCGGGATCAAGCGCGCTGGTGGCTTCATCGCACAGCAACACTTTTGGATTACTGGCTAACGCGCGGGCAATCGCGACACGCTGTTTCTGACCGCCGGAAAGATTTGCCGGATAGCTGTCGTGCTTGTCGCCAAGACCGACTAAATCCAGCAGCTCTGTGACACGGCGTTTGATCTCTTCCTTTGGTGTGTTATCCAGTTCCAGCGGCAACGCGACGTTGCCAAACACGGTACGGGAAGAGAGCAGGTTAAAATGTTGGAAAATCATGCCGATTTGACGGCGAGCTTTGGTCAACTCAGACTCTGAAAGCGTTGTCAGCTCCTGACCGCCTACCATTACGCTTCCTTCAGTAGGACGTTCAAGTAAGTTAACGCAGCGGATAAGCGTACTTTTACCGGCGCCGGAGGCGCCAATGACGCCATAAATCTGCCCGGCAGGCACGTGCAGGCTGACATTATTTAGCGCCTGAATGGTGCGCGTCCCCTGCTGGAACACTTTGGTAATATTCGAAAGTTTAATCATTGGTTATTTATTATCGTAATTAAGTTAGCCGTGGCATTTTCGTCTGTCTAATACGGTCAACGCCGTCAACAGAATGGATGTTAAGGCATCCAGACGTCTAAATCAATCAGGCTTTATACGATGAGCACTTTCTTGCCTGCTGAAACATGCGATACTAGCGCCACTTGCTTTACTCAGGAGCTATAAAAGGTGGCAAAGTCTATACCCGCAATTTTTCTCGACCGTGACGGCACCATTAATGTGGATCACGGCTACGTACATGAAATCGATGCATTCGAGTTTATAGACGGTGTTATTGACGCGATGCGCGAGCTAAAAAAAATGGGCTATGCGCTGGTGGTGGTGACGAACCAGTCCGGAATCGCGCGCGGCAAATTCACTGAGGCGCAGTTTGAAACGTTAACCGAATGGATGGACTGGTCGTTGGCGGATCGCGATGTTGATTTGGACGGCATCTATTATTGTCCTCACCATCCGCAGGGCAGTATAGAAGAGTTCCGTCAGGTATGTGATTGCCGCAAGCCGCATCCAGGAATGCTTATCTCGGCGCGTGATTTCCTGCATATCGATATGGCGGCTTCTTATATGGTGGGAGACAAGCTGGAAGATATGCAGGCGGCAGCGGCGGCAAATGTCGGGACAAAAGTGCTGGTGCGTACGGGCAAACCGGTCACGGCAGAAGCAGAAAACGCGGCGGACTGGGTGTTAAACAGCCTTGCCGATCTGCCATCGGCGATAAAAAAGCAGCAAAAATAAGCGTTATGGATAAAAGATGAGCGGTTAAAACAAAAATGCATTTTTCCGCTTGTCTTCCTGAACCGACTCCCTATAATGCGCCTCCATCGACACGGCGGATGTGAATCACTTCACACAAACAGCCGGTCGGTTGAAGAGAAAAATCCTGAAATTCAGGGTTGACTCTGAAAGAGGAAAGCGTAATATACGCCACCTCGCAACGGTGAGCTGAAAGCCGCGTTGCACCTGCTCTTTAACAATTTATCAGACAATCTGTGTGGGCACTCGAAGATACGGATTCTTAACGTCCCCGGACGAAAAATGAATACCAAGTCTCAAGAGTGAACACGTAATTCATTACGAAGTTTAATTCTTTGAGCATCAAACTTTTAAATTGAAGAGTTTGATCATGGCTCAGATTGAACGCTGGCGGCAGGCCTAACACATGCAA